>DATDGR010000275.1:0-17098 GCA_036521995.1 Terriglobia bacterium
AGTCATGGGTGGAATCTCCGCTTCGGTTTTGGAACCGGTGGGCAGTATACATCAGCCAGACGGCTGGGAAGAAGGTTTCAACTGGTCGCCTCGAAGAGTACCAGCCGGGGTACCCATCAGAACTGACCTCCTGCCGGATTCGCCCCCAAAAGCTCATTGACCGGAAGGGACTCCTCGGAATCAGCCACGAGATCATCCCCTGCCTACTGCCCGCTCGCTGCTGCTCGCGCCTCACGCCGGCGGGGTGGCCGTCTTGCGGGGCGGGTTGAAAAAAGGCAGGTCGACCACCTTCGCGGGAACCGTGTGCCGCACGGCCTCGACGGTCAGCTCCATCTCGAGGCGCGTGCCCACGGCCGCGTGCTCGCGGCTGACGCTGGCCAGAGCGACCATCTTCTTGAGCGTGGGCGACCACGTCGTCGACGTGGCCTTGCCCACCTGGGTGCGGCCCCGGTAAACCGGCACCGCCACGCGCGAAGCCGTGGAAGGCACTTGAGGGGCAAGGCCGGCGTCCTGATAGAGCTTCTCGAGGCTGTTCCAATCGAGCTCGAGACCCGCCAGGCGCCGCGCCGGACCGCCTGTCTTCTGCTCGGCGGCGAGCGCCGTCCGGCCCACGAAGTTCTCCTTCTCGAGATTGACCAGCCGCCCGAGGCCAATCTCCAAGGGCGAGTATTTCTGCGACTCGATCAAGGCTTTGCGGCAGGAGATGTAATCCACATCAATGAGGATCAGGCCGGCCTCGATGCGGGCCACATCGAGCGCCAGCATGCCGCAGGGCCGCACGTCAAACTCGCGGCCGCGGTCGGTGAGAGCGTCAAACACAGGCACGGCCTCGGCCCAGGGAATCCAGACCTCGTAGCCAAGATCTCCGGTGTAGCCGGTGCGGGAGACATCAACGGGCACCCCCCCGATCTCGGCGTGAGTCACCCGGAAATACCTGAGCCGTTCGATGGGGGTCTGCGAAGAGTCCCGGGGCTTCGCCACCGCCCGCAGCAACCGGGCCGAGGTGGGACCTTGCAAGGCCAGCGACGCCAGTTGCTCCGAGATGTCTTCGATTTGCACGTTCATGCCCAGCGCGTTCTGGTGAAACCAGCGCAGGTTGGGCTCGGCGGCCGTCCAGCGGTAGACGTTCTCGCCGAGGCGCGTGATCGTGCCGTCGTCGATCACCTTGCCGTGTTCGTCGCACCAGCAGCAGTAGATCACCTGGCCTACGGCCACCTTGCCGATGTCGCGCGTAATGATGCGGTTCACCAGACGGGTAGCGTCCGGTCCGGTGAGCCGGTACTTGTAGAGCGGCGAGACGTCAATCAGTGCGGCCGCGTTGCGGATAGCGTTGTACTCGTGCTCGTGGTGGGTCTCGTAGGCGCTGACGGCGTAGAAGCCGGACCACTCGCGGTAGTTCAGGCTCTCGCAAAGCGCCAGCGTGCGTTCATGAACCGCGGTTCCGATGGGCAAGACTGACCTTCCTGTCTGGGCGGGTGCACCGCCATCAAGGGAGAGGATCGTAACCGGCGCTCGTCCCAGCGCAAACCAAGCTTCAGTCCACCACCAGCATTAAGCTGACAGGATTCTGCACGGTTGACGAGCCAGCTGCCGTAGACCCTGTGACCAGCACGGTGTACGTGCCCGCCGGCGTAGCTACGCTGCCGCTCGAACTGCTGCTGCCTCCCCCGCCGCAAGCGGGCGCCGCCAGAGCGGCGAGCAGGGCGACCACTGCCAGGGCAGCCCGTGCGACTCCCGAGCGGCGGCGAAGAGCAAGCGCCCCTGCACTCGCCAGAAACAGCCATCCCCAAATGCGCAAATTCAAGGGCCCCGGGCGAGCTGGCGGCAGCCAGGGGCGAGGCCCGGCGCGAGAGCCCGCGGTCGTCGAGATGGTCAGCATCGATGTAACTGAGCTCGAGCCGCTGGGCGTGACGGATGCGGGAGAAAAGCCGCAACTCGCCCCGGCCGGCAGGGCGCCGCAACTGAGCGACACGGATTGACTGAACCCGCCGCCCGGGGTCACCGTGATCGTGTAAGTCGCGCTCTGCCCGGCGCTGATCGTATTCGACGAAGGGGAAACGGCCAGGGAAAAATTCGCCGCCAGGCCGCCCAGGCTGATGACTTGAGGGCCCGGAAGGGCATTGTCAGTGATGATGATAAGGCCGGGTACCTCACCGCTCGCGCCCGTCAGAGGCGTGAACGTAACCGTGATGGTGCAAGGGGCGCCGGCAGCGAGGCTCGTGGGGCAATTGTTTGTCTGGGCAAACGTGCCCACCGCTGCGATGCTGGAAATCGTAAGCGGCTGGTTGCCCGTGTTCGTGAGGGTGGCCGTCTGAGGCGCGCTGACGGTGGTTGCGAGCTGGCTGGGGAAGTTCAGAGTGTTGGGCGAGAGGCTTACGGCTGGGCCGGCCGCGCGCGAAGCCGGCGCTCCCCATGCGCCCACGAGGATCGGAACCAGGGCCGAGAAGATTGCGGATGACGTTGTCTGCTTGCGATTTTTCAAAATGATCTCTCCAGTCAAGCGCGAATTCGTGGCGAGCCCCGCGAAACAGCGCGAGCGGTCTGCGGCACGTAAAGCAAATTATAATCCATCGACCGCGATCCCATGCCGTCGTCGTGGGATCATCGGTGCGCGCCTTTCGACCATTGCTCGCGAAGGTAGTTGTCCGTCATGCCGGCGATGTAGTCGCAGATCACGCGGTGAGCGGGTTCGGTGCGAGTCTTTGCGAAGTAGGCCGCCGGAAGCCGGCGAGGCTTCTCGGCAAAGTAGTCAAAGAGCCCTTCAACCAGACGGGCGATGCCCTTGCGCTCGCGGTCGACGCTCGGATGGCTATAAAGCTGGCGATGGAGGAATTCCTTGAGCCGCCGGTTCTGAGCGCCGGCCGCCTGGCCAAAGCCCACCAGCCGCGACTTTGAAGCCCTGACGTCCGCGACGGTGCGGACGCCTTTCTGCGCCAGCCGGGTGCGGGTGGAATCAATCAGGTCCGTGACTAAGGCGTCCAGCAGCGCTTTCAAGGCTTCGTCGAAGCGCAGCTTCTCCGCCGCGTCCGGATAGCGGCGCTCGACCGGGTTATAAGAGCGTTCGAATAGCGGGACGTCCCGCCGGATCATCTCCAGGGTCAGAAGCTTGGCCTCATAGCCGTCATCGAGGTCGGCGGTGTTATAGGCGATCTCGTCGGCCAGGTCGATCAATTGAGCTTCGAGCGGCGGCTGCTCGGTCAAGCGGTACTCGCCGAGCTCCGGGTAGAGCTCCGGATCATATTGGCGCGAGTGCTTGATGATGCCCTCCCTCACCTCGAAAGTCAGGTTGAGACCGGGGAAGGCGGCATACTTTTGCTCGAACCCTTCCACGATGCGAAGGGCGTGCAGGTTGTGATCGAAGTGCTCACCATAGCGCTGCATCAACCGGTCGAGCGCGGCCTCGCCGGTGTGGCCGAAGGGCGGATGCCCCACGTCATGGACCAGCGCCAGCGCTTCCGCCAGGTCCGCGTTCAGGTCAAGCGCCGCCGCCACCGTCCGGCTGATCTGCGTCACCTCCAGGGTGTGCGTCAGTCGGGTGCGGAAATGGTCCGAGTAGCGCCGGGAGAACACCTGGGTCTTGCCTTCAAGCCTTCGGAAGGCACGCGCGTGGATAATCCGGTCGCGGTCCCGGGCGTATTCATTGCGATAGGGATGCGGCGGCTCGGGATAGCGGCGGCCTTGCGTCTCGTCCGCCCGCATGGCGTAACGGGCCAAACCTTGGACCGGCCCCGGGGCGGCGCGGCTTGGTCCGGCAGCAACTCTGGCTGAGTTCGCGTCGGCGGGGCTCGGCATAAACCTATCTTATAGCCGGCCGATGGCCCTGGCGAGTGACAAAGCCCTGCCGGTGCCGCAACCATCAAGCGACAACGCAGGCGCAACCCGCGATTCTTGTAGGGCGCGATTCCATTCTGGTACACTCCTTTTGCTTCGAAGCCGAAGCTGCCCCTGGGATCACGCGATGGGAGACTCCGAGAGCAAGGGCCCGTTCTGGACGAGCCTGCCGGGCGTACTGACGGCGCTTGCCGCCTGCGTCACGGCGTTGACCGGACTGCTGGTGGCTCTGTACCAGTTCGGCGTGCTTGGATCCCACCCGCCCGCCAACTCCGGCACGCATCCGCCGGCGGCGGGAGCATCCAAAGTCCCGGGCAAGGGCGAAGAGACGAGTCCGGCCGGCGGTCAATCGGAGACCAGCTCGCGCAGGCTGGCTCCCTACGATGCCGCCCACCCGGTGATGTCCATTCGCTACGCCGAAGGAGAGCCAACGGTGGGGAGCGGGCCGCTGTATGCCGAAGGGTCCCGGGACACGTTTCTGGAGGATTTTCGGCGGCGAGGCTCGGACGCCGTGGTGGTGGTCATCGGCTATGCCTACCGCGAAGGAGATCTGACGGCGATGGATAAGCTTTCCGGGCAACGGGCTGAAGGCGTCAAGAAATACCTCGAGAAAGTGGGCATTCCGGCCGACCAGCTCCATGCGGCGGGCCACGGTGATGCCGACCCCGTGTCTTCCGAGGCCTGCACCGCTGACTCCGGCTCGGCGGCGTGCGCGAGCTCCCACCGGCGCGTGGACCTATTCTGGAGCTCGTGGATTGCGGGAAAGTGATCCGTTTGTTTCCTTTGGTGTGCCGTGGGCCCTTCCGGTTGACAATGCCGACGCCATCACAGATGCGCCAGCCCGCCCGCTACGGCGTTGAAGAATTTAGCCATGGCTTAAGGGTGCCGCCATCCCTTTTGTATCAGCCATTGCTCCCACCACTGCTGGCTGTCCGCGATTTTTCGCTGCTCGTCCAGAGGCAACTTCGGGCCGGGCTCGGGAATAGGCCGTAACGGCCCCAGGCCCACCCCTGCACGCAGCTCGTTTACCCGGTCTGGCTCCGCGAGCTTCCACGGTCGAGTTCGCCCGTCAAGCGGATCATCCATCCACTGCGTACCGTAACGTTGCGGTCTACCCTCGTGCATCGCAATCCGATCTTCCAGATACGCTGCGTGCCAAAGCGGCACGCGCTTCGCATTCCCGCGAGCACGGAGCAGGCGCAACATTTCCCGCTGAAACTCCGGTTCACCGATGGCGTGCTGCACGATGAACCATGCCGCTTCCGCTCCGTCCTTGCCCGCAATATCTTCGCCGGGCCAACCATGCGCTGCAATCAACTCTCTAAGGCGGGCCGCGTTACGGACGTGCACGGCTTCCATTCGCGGAACATAACTGCCCCCCAGTTCGCCGGATTCCAGCAGCTCTTGCCGAACGCGCACATCCTCGGCTTGCATCTCCAGAAGCTGCCTATGTAGCTCTTCGTTGATCATCAGCAGATTGTAACGCCCCGTGTTTCACAAACGGTTCTTCTTGAGGTGGAGATCACGCTCAAGCCTCGCGTGTCGGGCCGCGGGTGCGCACACGTGCCGTTGTTTGGCACGTATGCGGTCCTGGGCCGCACGTCGGCGTCGATCACGGCCTAGGCCCGAAGATACTCCAAACCTCGTGGCAGCATCGCATACATCCAAAGGAAGCTGTGAAACAATCGGCTGAGGCAAACGAGTGCTTTCTCCCAATGATCTCACTTTGCGTCGCCGATCAACGACCGCTCAAGGACCCCTAGGCGATGGCATGCAATCACCTCTCGCTTTGGTCGGCTGCCCTCTGGGACATTCTCCCTCAGGCTTGGGCCGGGGCCAATCGCGCCCTCCAGCGGACACGAACCCACTGCTGGATGTTGTACGTCAGGCAAGCCCACAGCGCCTCACACCGCACTTTTTTCAAGCCCCGCACGCGAAATTGCCGCAACCCGATCTTGGCTTTCAGCCAGGCGTGGGGAAACTCGGCCACAGCCCCGCGCAGCCGATAAACCGCTTGCGCGGCCGGGGTCTTCATCTTCTCCACAAAGGCCGCTACCACCGGCACGTTCTCCGAGCGAAGGATCCGGCGCGCAGCGGCTCCGGCGCAACACTGTGGGCGAAAAACACACCTTCGGCAGTCACCGGCTTGGGCTTGGTAGACGTGGTGCATCACCCCCACCCGAGCCGGTTCGGTTCCCCGCCGCCCCAGCTCTTTTCCCGCGGGGCAGGTGTAGAGGTCGCGCTCGGCCTCATAGGCAAAGGCCTGGGCACGAAAGGCCGGGTCGATCCCGGGTCGTGGCCGACTCCGTCCCCCACCTTCCACCGTTCCGCCGATGAAGTCGATCTGGCGCTCCTCCATCTGGAGAATCGTCTCTCGCGTGCTGTAGCCCGCATCGGCCACCACCTGCTGGGGAAGCTGCCCCAGGTTACGCTCCACCTCGTCCAGGGCTCCGGGCAGTTGCCCTTCATCGTTGGCCGACTGGGTCACGCTCACTCCCACGATGAGGCGGTGCGCCGCGTCCGTGGAAATCTGCACATTGTGGCTGGGGGCACGGCCCCCATCCCCCTGTTTCATCATCCGGGCTTCCGGGTCCGTCTCGCTGACCCGCCGCTGGGCGGGGTCGGTGCGGCTCTGGGGCGCGGCCTGCACCTTCCCCATCTCCCCCAGCGCCTGCTCCAACCGCTCCACCTTCTCGCGCCGGGCCCGCTCCTGCGCCTGGGCTCGTCGTGGACTCACCTCCTCCCCGCGCGGATCCCCCATCTGCCGCACCCGCTCTCGCGCCTGCTCCAAGTGAGCGCGCAACGTCTCCTCGCGCCGAAACGATTTGCCGCTGGCCGCCGCCTTCACCTTCGTCCCATCGTGCATCACCCGCTCCAGGGTGATCAGCCCCTCGGCGCTCAATACCCCCAGCACTTGCGCAAACAACTCGTCGAGAGCCTCCTGGTGCTGCACGCGGAAGTCCGAGAGGGTGTGATGATTCACCCTCTCCATTCCCGTCAACCACTGGTAGGCCGGATGGTAAGCGCAACGCCGCTCCACTTCCCGCGCCGAACTCACCCCGTCGCTGTAGGCGTAAATCCACAGGCTGATCAGCAGTTGGGGATCGAAGGCCGGGCGCCCGGCCACGCCTTCCACCGCCTCGATATCCTCATAGAACCGGCTCCGGTCCAGCCCTCCCACCAACTCCCAAAGGGCTCGCACCACGTGGTCCGACTCCACCAACTCTTCCACGTTCACGGTCCGCAGCAGCAGTTGCTGGCGATTCACCCGTTTCAAACGCGGCTCCTTTTCCTCGGGGCGGACGGGCCTCGCAGGCCCCGAAGCTGCTTCCGGCTTCGCCTCCCACATCGCCTGCTGAGGGTTGACACTCTCGCTAGGCATCGGGCCTCCTGGGGCTGGAAGTCGCCCTCCGACCTTCCGCCCGGCGCTTCAAGATGAGCGTGTGCTTGTCTTCCACCACCCATTCCACCACCTCGCCCTTTTCCATCTCCAGAGCTTGGGCCAAGGGGGAGGGACAGATCAGGTAGTACTGGCGGTTTTTCCCGCCGCGCCGGATCACCTGCACCGTGGATTGATAGCCCACGCTTGCCTCCTGCCGTCCGTCGGACAGCAGAGGCATCTTATCATAGCTATATAGCTAGTCAATCCTTTTTTAATTGTTTCACAGCTTCAAGACGATGTATGCGCCACCCGCCGGGGTGCTAGACCGCTGAGCTATCGGCGGTCGTGGGCAAGAACAGGCAGATTCGAAAACGGATCGCCGGGCAGCAGCACGTGATTCGGCAGCACGAGGACAAGATTACCGAAGAGCTTCACAAGGGCACACCCAACATCCGCCTGATTCGTAAATGGGAACGGGACATTGACAAAGCCCAGAAGCTGATGAGAGAGTTGGAGGAGAAGCTGGCCAGGTAATTCCCATGACCGCGAAGACCGCCGCCGTTCCCGACACTCACGTGCTCAAGGTGCTGGCGTACGAGTACCAGCAAATGCTGGTTGAGGCGCAGCGCGGCATCCATAAACTGCTTTCCCTCGACCCTCAAAAAGAGGAATTCTGGGACCAGCTCTCAGAGCTCGATCCTGTCATCACCCTCATTGAGAGCCGGTCTGGCAGCATCCACCAGGAAATTGACGATCTTATTGACCGGCTTCCCGAGGACTGAGCCCAAGGTCTACGTTGGCCGAGAGAGCCAGCATAGCGCGGACCCGATGTGTGGGTCCGCGGCCTTTGTGCTTGGAGCCGGGAGATGCCGCGCGGGTGGCGCATACATGGCGTTGTTTGGCATGTATGCGGTCTTCGGCCGCACGCCGGCGTCGATCACGAACACAAAGACAATTCGAAACTCCGCAGCGGCCGCGCATACATCAAAAGACGACGTATGCGCCACCCACCACTAACGATGGTCAAACTCTAGGAGGAGTCATGGTGTCGATTTCATTTGATCGGATCTGGACTACCGCAAAAGCTGCCCTTACGGTAACCCTGGTTTTCGAGGTGGTCGACGATCCCCTGGACGCGTCCGAGTACCGCACCTATCTGAAGCCGTTGAATGTTCGGCTTTTGTTTTTCCAGCCGCCGCCCCCTGCCTTTCCCGTTCCCGTCAACAGCTACGACAAGAACAAACACTGCCTGCCAAACATTACGAAACAGACGCCGCGGGATCTGCACGAATGGAAGGGCAAAACGGGGGATCGCAAGGCGGATGGTGCCTACGTGTATGTCCTGGCCGAGGCCACCGAGCAGTGGAAAGGCCTGTATGGATCAGGGCAGTACAGGTTGCAGATGTCATGAGGCGGTATCTGCAACATCGCCGTATCGATTCCGCCCCTTAGCGCTCCGGCTCAGCCTGTCACTCCACCGAGTCCGTCGCCCGGACGCTCCGAGAAAGGGCGGGGGAAGCTCATTCTGTAAGGACCAACCGTAGCGTCTGCCGACCTCGGTCTCCGGTGGCTGAAACGCGCGGTGCCAGCCCGGCCACGGTTGGGTCGAAAGCATCGGTCGGGAACCTCTCGCAGTTGCACGAAATACCGCCGGAAAGGAGCGACAGTCGCATGCATTACCTCCTGCTCTACGAGGTTGGCGAAGACTATGTTTCCAGGCGCGCTGAGTTCCGGGATGCGCACCTCCAGAAGGCGTGGGAAGCGAGTGGGCGCGGCGAACTCGTACTGGGTGGTGCGCTGGCGAACCCGCTGGACGGCGCGGTGTTGCTGTTCAGAGGCGACTCGCCCGAGGTCGCGGAAAGGTTCGCCAGAACTGACCCTTATGTGACCAGCGGGGCGGTGAAGAGCTGGCGTGTTAGGGAATGGACGACGGTCGTGGGCGAAGACGCTGCCACCCCGATCAGGCCAACAGCAGTGGCCGCCGGCAAGAAGTCCCCGAACGAGTCTTCGAACCCAGGGGGCGAACCTGCTTCATCCCAAGCCCCGAAGATGATCCTGCGGATGTGGAAGGGACGCTCGACCGCCGGGCAAGCGGGCGAATATGTCCGGCACGCAACCCAAAGAGTCTTCCCCTCGCTTCGTGCCATCGAAGGTCATCGCGGAGCATGCCTGCTGCGCCGCGCGGTTGACGGCGCCGTCGAATTTGTCGTGCTGACCCTCTGGGAGTCAATGGGCGCAGTCCGTAGGTTCGCTGGAGTGGACGCGCAGAAAGCCGTTGTGGAACCGGAAGCGCGCGCGATCCTGACTGACTTCGATCACTCCGTAACCCACTTCGAGATCGTTCACTGTCCGGAAGGAACGGCGGGGCTGGCGCATCGATAATGGCGTCGGCCCAGCCAGCCCGTACGTCTTGGTAGCCACGGCACGGTTTGTGTGCCGTGGGCCTTTCCGCGCGCATTCCGGGTCCGAAACGGGAGCGATGATCGCAGTTGAGAACTGTCCCCCCAAAACCCCTTGACAAGCGTCTCTGAATGTATAGAATACGTATTAGCAGTTGGGTACTGAAGGCTGTGGAGGCCGCCTCAGTTCCCCTACCGGAGGTGCTAAGGAAGGATGAGGGTGCACCTCTATGCCTACACGCCGTTCGCCTGTTCTTACCCGTGAATCTCTGGCCGCTCGCCGCGCCAACTCCCAGCTCTCTACTGGACCACGCACTGAGGAAGGCAAGCAGCGCGTGATCCTGAACCTGCAGCCGCCTTGCCCCCGCCTGCTGGGCCTGGCCGACGCCCGGACGCTGAACCAGGAGCCGGGCATGGCGGAGGCGCTGTATCGCCGACTGATCGCGCCTTACGAGCCCGCGCCGCCGCTGCTGGCCCTCCATTTTCAGGACCTGGCGCGGCTCTGCCTGGAGCTTCAGGCCTGGGAGCGCATCCGCGACGCCCAGCTTGACCATCGCGCCCAGCAGACCAGCATCGAGGTGCGGCGCCGCTATCGGGAGATGGATCGCGAGCTGACGAACCTGAACGAGACCTTCGAGAGCGGCTTGTACCGCCTGGAAGACTCCCCGGGCAAGTTCAAAGCGCAATCCGACTGCCTCTCCGTGCTCAAGGCGCAGCTCCAGCGGCGCGACTTCAGCGAGATCGGGGTGGCGCTGCGGCGCCTCTATGGCAAGGACCTGAATCCCGACTACGAGCGCGGCCAACTGATCTGCTTCGACGGCAAACGCCTGATGAATCCGGAAGGGCGCGAGCCGGTGAACGATCAGGAATTTGACGAGCTGCTGCGCCTGGTGGACGGGGAAGAGGAGGACGCCCTGGAAGGCTATGAGATTCAACTGGATGAGCGCACGGTGACGGGGCCGGCGAGCCTGACGCGCCTGGCTCCGACCCGCGAGGATCACTGGATGAACGCGCAGGGGGACCGGTTGCGCCGGGCGATTGACCGCAACAAGCGGCTGCTGCCGAAATTGTTGGAGGCTCTTGGTCTAGCCGATCGAAGTAGGCCTACTGGCGGGCAAGAAACCGCCGAACCTCAAAAAAAGATTCCTTATGCCAAAGCCAAGAAGTCCTCTAGAATCAAGAGATAGCTCAAAAGTGGGGGGCTAGACCAAAGCCGGAATGTCCTTTAGAATCAACAAAACTTGGGCTACACCCAAACCCAAGAGGATCAATTTGGATTTCTCTTCGAGAATTGAGATAAACGACGTGGAATCATTGATATGCGGGCAGATCGGACGCTATGACCCTCAAGACGCCAAAGCCAAACGGACACAAGTGCGAGATTGGCAGTTAAGGCATGGTGAATCAACAGGTTATGGGCGGAAGAGGCGGCCATCGAGGTTAGGCGCCAAAGCCACGCGAAGGCCGATTCTGGTGGCAGCCTTTTTCAGTGCCGGAAATGCCTCACACCCGTTAACATCATGGCGAGGCCCAGACGATTCGCAGCGGCGATCACATCGGCGTCGCGCACCGATCCGCCCGGCTGGACCACAGCCGTGGCCCCGGCCTGTGCGGCCTCTTCGACGCCGTCGGGAAAGGGAAAGAAAGCGTCCGAGCCCACTACGGTGCCAGCCAGATCGTGCTTGAGCTCGCGAGCCTTGGTCACCGCCAGGCGCACCGAGTCCACCCGGCTCATCTGCCCGGCCCCCACTCCCACGGTCACGCCTTCGCGCGCGAAGACGATCGCGTTGGACTTGACGTGCTTCACAACCCGCCAGGCAAACACCAGGGCGCGGCGCTCACGGTCGGCCGGCTGGCGCCCGGTGACACATCTCCATTTTTCCGGACTGGCACCCAGCGTGTCCGGCGTTTGGACCAGCAGGCCGCCGCCGATCGATTTGAGCTGCGGTCCATAGCCATCTCCCGCGGCGGGCATTTCCATCAGGCACAGATTCTTCCTGGCCGCCAGCTTCTCGCGCGCGGCGGCTTCAAAGCGCGGCGCCACCACCGCTTCCACAAAGAGCTTGGCCAGCTCTTCGGCCGTGCCGGCGTCCACGCTCTGGTTGAAGGCGATCACCGACCCGAAGGCGGAGACGGGATCAACCGCCAGCGCCTGAGTGTAGCTCTCCCGCAAGGCGCCGCTGGTCGCGACGCCGCAAGGGTTGGTGTGCTTGATGATGGCGGTGGCGGGCTCCGTGAACTCCATCACCAGCCGCCAGGCCGCCTCCAGATCGACCAGGTTGTTGTAGGAAAGCTCCTTGCCCTGGAGTTGACGCGCCCGCGCCAGACCGCGTCCGCCGGCCGACGGATCCTCGTAGAGGGCCGCCTTCTGATGCGGATTCTCCCCGTAGCGGAGGTCGGCCAGCTTGCGGAAGTTCAGATGCAGGTTCTCGGGCAAACTCTGGCCCGGCGAGGACAGATCTACCATCTCTCCTTCTTCCGCCGCCCATTTCTGCAGGGTGGTCGAGATCGCGCCGTCGTAGGCGGCCGTGGCGGCGAAGGCTTTGCGTGCCAGGCGCGCCCGCGCGGCGTGCGGCACCGAGCCGTTGTTCAGCCGCATCTCCTCGAGTACCCAGGGATAGTCGGCCGGGTCCACCACCACGGTGACGTCGCCAAAATTCTTGGCCGCGGAGCGAATCATCGATGGTCCGCCGATATCGATGTTCTCGATGATCTCGTCGAAGTGGACGCCGGGCTGCGCTGCGGTCTGTTCAAAAGGGTAGAGGTTGACCGCCACCAGATCGATGGGCTCAATGCCGTGCTCGCGCATCTGGCGCTGGTGCTCGGGGTTGGAGCGGATTCCGAGGAGGCCGCCATGAACCCGGGGATGAAGGGTCTTCACCCGGCCATCGAGCATTTCAGGGAAGCCGGTCACTTCGGCCACATCGCGGACTTCGAGGCCGCGAGTCCGCAGGAGTTTCGCCGTGCCACCCGTGGAGAGAATCTGCACACCGAGCGCCGCCAGTCCAGCCGCGAAATCCTCGATACCCTTCTTGTCGCTGACGCTCACCAGCGCCCGGGCGATTCTCCTCATTCCCACCCTCCATGGGTCTTCCGGTCACGTCCGGCACGCTCACCCTCGTGCAGCTTTGAGTTTCACCCGGCCGTCTTCCATGCTGACCCGGAACTCAACCCGTTCGCAGCCGAGTCTCTGTTTGAGCTCGGCCGTCTTCTCGCGGATAAAGTTGGCGAACACGCTGGGGTCGATGGGAGGCGCCGGCTCGCCCATCTGCTTCTTGGCATCCATCAAAAAACCGAAGAGCTGATCCACCTTTTCCGGCTCTGCCACCGGATCGCTGGCCACCACGCGAAAGACGTTTTCGGGCGCGTCCAGCCGTTCGCGGCGCTCGGGCTCCTCACGTCCCTCCTCCATCATGCGCAGGCGTTTGCGCCAGAGGTCGTTATAGACCGCGTATCGCTGGGCGAGCTGGTTAAACCGGAATCGCTGGCCAAAGCTCATCTCCGACTGATCCGAGGAGAATCGCTTCACCACCGTCTCCACTCGAAAGACGGTGTCGCGCGGCGCTCTCGGCAGACCTCCGTTGAAGTACGCCTCATACTCAACCCTCAGGCGCCGCAGGTTCTCCTCGAGCTTGGCCAGCTCCTCGTCGATGGTCACCGATGTTACGCCTTTCTTCGCTTCCTTGTGATTATATCCCGCCTGAACGCCTTAGGTGGAATCGGCTCAGCGCTGCACTCCAATTTATCGATGGCGACTTGTGCCTCTCGCCGTGCCAAAGCCAGTGCGCCCTCGATGGGTTCGTGGCGCAGCGTCGAGACGCGCACCCGGGGAACCTGGCCGCGCAGGTGGCGTGCAAAGCTTCGTCGCAGGGCCGTGCTTGCCTGGAAGAGGCCGCCGGCGCAGACCACCCTGATGGCCTCGTCGCCGGATCCCAAGCGTCGCACGAGGGCAAGGGCGAGTTCGGCAAGATCGCGCCCGGCGCCGTCCAGGATGCTGCGGGCGACCACATCGCCGGAGCCTGCCGCCGTGACCACAGGCGGGGCCAGAGCGGCGATCTCGCAGGTGGCAAGACCCAGGCCGGCAATTTCCGTAATCTCTCCGATGCCAAGGGCCCCAGTGATGGCTTTGCCGAGCCGGGTCCGGGGGCCACGGCCGTCGAAAGCGCGCAGCGCGGCCCGCACCGCCTGGCGGCCGAGGTCAAAGCCCGAGCCCGCGTCGTCGAAAGTAGAGCCCCAGCCGCCCGCACGAATCATCCGGCCTTGCGCGTCGTGGGCGCAGGCGATGGAGCCTGTCCCGGCAATCACCACGACGCCTGGCGATCTCCCGGCGGCTTCGAGCGCAAGGGCCGCGTCCGTCGTGACCAGGTGGAATCGGGCCGGTAGGCGCTTCCGAAGCCAAGCCGCGAGCGGCCGGGCGACCTCGGGGCGGTCACCTCCGGCCAGGCCAAGACAAACGGCCTCCAGCTTGCTCCGGCCGGCCTTGGCAGATGCTTGCCTGGCGGCGGCGAGGATCTCGCGCTCGGCCGCCGGAAGTCCGACCTTCACCGGATTGGACGGCCCGGCGACCGCGCGCCCTAACACGCGACCGCGGCCATCGGCCACCCACGCCGTCGTGCGTGTGCCCCCTCCGTCCACACCGAGATACAGGAGCCCCCGGTGGAGCGGCCCGTCACGCCGGCGCGACAACAGCATCTTAGTCTTTAGGGTAATGCGTGCTTTCATCCCTGGTTGACAGCCGGCCCGGGGCGTATAAATATGTATGGCCGGCCGGTGCGGCCACCGGTCCGGTCTGAAGCCGTTCGGGGGTTGACGGCGTATGGGCTCGCAGCCACGCTCAAGGAATCTCGGCCCCAGGCGATAAACAGTATAGAGCAGGCTGAGGCCGGACCTCAAAGAACCCTGGGGCATCCGGTCAGGAAGATTCGAGGTCAGTGACTCGCCACCATGGCTGACGGAAGTCGATCACAGACCGCGCCCCACAATGCGATGCAGCTCCGCAGGGATCCGTTCACCAACGCCTGGGTGTTGCAACTGAGCGGAGAACCGGCGCTGGGAACCAGCAACGGTTGTGCTTTGTGTCCCGGAGCGCCCGCCTCGGGTTTGCAGACCCTCTACCAACACCCATTTGACGCTCCAAACTGGCAAGTGCGGGTGATCCCGCACCTTCACCCTCTGTACCGGATCGAAGGCGACCCGACGCGCCAAGCGGACGGGATCTACGACCGGATGCGGAACCTGGGGGCGCACGAGATCGTGGTGGAGCATCCCGACCACAAGCTGCCCCTCTCCCGCCAGAGTGACGAGCACGTGGCCCAGGTGCTGCGCGCTTACGCCACGCGAATCACAGACCTCAAGAAAGATCACCGCTTTCGGTACGTGACCGTCTTCCGCAATCAGGGCCGCGCGGCGGGGCAGGACTTCGAGCACCCGCATTCGGAGATCACGGCCACGCCTTTCATTCCGCGCCGGGTGGGGTACGAATTGCGTTGGAGCCAGCGGCATTTCGGGGTCAAGGAACGGTGCCTGGCCTGTGACATTCTGAAGCAGGAGCTTGCTGAGCAAGCGCGCACGATTGAGTGGGACGAAATGTTTGTGGCCTTCTGCCCTTACGCCTCGCGCGTCCCCTATGAGACGTGGCTATTCCCGCTGAATCACCACAATTCGTTCGAAGAGGACATCACCGCCGGCAGCGCGCCGCTACGCTTTGCGCGCATTCTCAAATCCGCGCTGCGCCGGCTCGAAAGCATCTCTTCGTCCTACCACCTGGTCTTGCACACTTCGCCGAACGTGAGCGCGAAGTTCGAGCGCAAGAACAACTGGCAAACACTCGCCGAAGACTATCACTGGCACATCGAAATCCTGCCCATGATTCCCCAGAGATCGAAGTCTTACAGCCTGAAAGAGGTCTACTACAACGCCATCACGCCAGAGTACGCCGCCCAGGAACTGAGAAAGGCAGCGGTTGTAGCCTAGCTTAGTTGGCCTACTAGCGATCTCCGAAACGTTGGCGAACGGGCGGCCAACGGCTAGGTGAGGAAAACCTGCGGCACAAAGTGTGCGTTGGGCTGAAGCAACGACCCTCAAGACTTCGTGCTTGGGTTCTTCGAAAAGTACTCGGCGAGTCCGGCAGTAACTTGACTGAGCCCGCGGTCAAGATTGTGTTCCAGCGCTGCGACCACCGCTGAAATATCATTGCCTTGCACCGGTTCACTCTGGGAGTAGAAGTGCGACCAAACGTTCAGGCCGGTCTTGCGGTTGTATAGCGAAAACTCCATGGACACAAGCGCTGCCATACTCGGCCCGCTGTCGACCTCCTCGAAATCGTAAAGCGTGCCTCGAACCACAAACTCGCCCTGTGATGCGCTTCCCAGCTCGGTTACGGATTGGTAATCCCCCGAGGCCCGCAGCAGCCGGATCAGCTTCGCCCTCAGCATGTCCGCGGGCGGCTCAACCCAACGACGATATTGATAGGTACCGATCTCATTCACTCCGGTCCGGTAGACGATGGGCCCGTCCTGCAGGACAGTTGCAGCCTCGATGCGACCGACAAGGAGGGCTACTGGGTAGACATGCGTCGAAGGATCGGCCGTCGCCGGGATCTGCACCGTGTAGTAGCGAATGGGGGGACCTGTGCCGCACCCGCTCAAGGCCATGGCGAGCAACGAAAGCAGCATAAGACGTGTTATTCGATCCATGGGCGGCCCTCCTCTATTTCGCGCCGGGTTTGCGCTCCTTCGCAGTCTCTCCCCGAATCAAAACGGAAGGCCTGCGCTTCACCGTGTCCGTCAACTGTTTCAGGTTTTCGGTTGCGACACGAACGTTCTCGAGTGATTGGTCGATGTTGTCCGTGTTGTAGTCGAGCGTACCCCTGATCTGATCGATGAGCGCCGAGGTGGCGAGCAACGCTTGTCGCAATTGCACCACGGAGGCCCGAATGTCCTCGCGGTTCTCGATGACGACGGAGTCGATGTGAGACAGTGTGTCATTCGCTTGCCCCATGGTTGTCTTGAGATTGTCAAGCAAGGGAGCAAGCTTGGTACTCGCTGTCTGGACGTTGGTCAGGGTCGCGGAGAGTTTGGGGCGATCCTCGGCGAGCATCGAGTTCAAGTTTGCCAAGCTGCTGGCAATGTTCGCCCGATTCCGGTCGTTCAGGAGGTCGTTGACGCGGGCGATCGTAACCTGGAGCTCGTCCAGACGTTGGTTCAAGCTCTGGAGGGTCTGTTGGGCCACCGGCGCCAGTCCACCGACCACGTCACCAATATCGCCGATACCGAACGACTCCACGGATTTCACCACGCTGCCGGGCGGAGCGAGCAAAGCTCCGTTGGTCCCGGTCGAAAGCTCCAAATAGTTCTCATCGAGAGCCCCGAGAGTGGTGATCTTCGCCACGCTGTCCGTCTTCAGAGGAATATTGCGGTCTACGGTGAAATCGATCTTGATGCGGGTCGAGTCCTGAGGATCCACCTGAACGGCCTCGACCCTCCCG
>DATDGR010000276.1:0-1802 GCA_036521995.1 Terriglobia bacterium
CCGATGGGTCCCACTTCCGTGCCGTTCGGCATCACTGGCCTGCAGCCTTCTGACGGACAATCCGCCAGCGGTGGCCTGATGGCCCTGGCGCCCGGTGGCAGAACCGGACCGGATGGAAAATTCCGCATCTGTGACCTGTCTCCCGGTACCTATCGCTTCATGGCTTGGGAAATGGGCGCCGGACAGGGACTGCAGCAGGCGCTCGGCAATCACGCACTGGTGCCCCTCAGCATTGGCGATCAGGATCTGGCGAATGTGAAAATCAATCTGGCTCCGGGTCCCGAGCTGACCGGCGAAGTGGTGCTGGAAGGACCCGCTCCCGTAACGCCGATCGACGCCAAGGTCCCCGTCATGCTGAGCCCGCTGTTACGCAGCAATTTGCCTGGCGAAAACTTCAACGTACGTTCCGGGATTCCTGACACCTTTTCCTTTAGGGGTCTGGTCATGAGCGATTACACCGTGCACGCCTCAATCAACGCTCCCGGATTTTACATCAAGGACGTTACCTATTCCGGAAACAGCGTGCTGTACCAGCCGCTGCATATGGCCGGCGCCATCGAAGGCGCAGGTCTGCGCATCGCCGTGGCCAACGATGGCGCAACGCTCAAAGCCGCCGTCACCGACAAGGACGGCAATCCCGGCGCCGATATGCAGGTCCTCGTGCTGCCGCAGGAGATCTCCTCCGAAGCCATGCTGCAGTCAATGCTGGTAACCGGCCTGACCGATCAGTTTGGCAATTATCATTCCCACGCACTCGCTCCCGGCAAATATTACGTCGTCGCAACCAACGAAGCGTTCGATGCCACGCCCGAAAGTATCGGCCGCTTGTGGCGCGCTCGCGCCCACTTCCAGGAAGTCGACCTCACGCCCAACGGCTCCGCCCAACTCACTCTCCAGCCATTAAAGATCGAGTAGGCTAAGCTTCCTCAGGTCGCTGCCGGCATTTCGGCAGGTGCCGGTATGTGGGTAGCCAGTCACACCAGGTTTCCATCCCCCCTGTGAAGTAGGTCCTGGCGTTTCAATCAGTTGCCCGGATTTCGGAATTGGCGCGGGACCTGCTCTTTCCTGGTCAGACATTAGGAACCTGCGTTTTGGAGGTGGCCCCGCCCCGGCAGCTCGGACGGTGTCCGTAAAGCGATGATGAAGATTCAAATGAAAGAACTGGACGACTGCTTGATTTTACAAGTCGAGGGACGGCTGGCCGGCGCGTTCGTGCCCGAACTCGAGCACTCATGGCAGGCCGTGCGTGTGAACCAGCCCAACCGAAAAATCTCGGTTGACCTGAAAAACGTCACCTGTATCGACCGGGCCGGCCGGCGCCTGCTCCACTTGATGTACGGCGATGGTGTCGCCTTCCTTCGTGCGGGCTTGGCCATTCAAGACATTCTCGAACAGATCATGGAGTCTCCGGAATGCAAACACTAGACTACGCAGACAAGACCGCGGCGGACCTTTACTGGCTCGCCTTCCTCCTGACGGAAGGCCGCGGACCGAGCCTCGACTTGACGCTGGAAGCCCTCGCTTCCCCGGGCGATGGCAACTCCTTCTTCTCCTCTTGGATTCTCGCATGGTCACGGCGAGTGTTCATCGCTAAGGCCCTGGCCACGGTGCGCGGCGAACTCGCTCAGTCCGCCCGCCGCACAGCATCCAGGCGCGCGGACAAGGTCGAGCTCCCACCGCGGAATTGGAGTCTGGATCGTAACACGACAAAATCCAAGTTGCAGGACGCGCTCCTGGCGATCGACCTGTTTCCCCGATGTGCTCTTCTCCTATCCGTCTTCGAAGGGGCGCCGCTGGAGGAT
>DATDGR010000277.1:0-4900 GCA_036521995.1 Terriglobia bacterium
CGCAAGGGGTCGAAGCTTCCGAGGTCAAGATTGGTGAGGCGCAGCCGCGCTGTGCCTTCCAGGCTAGTCTCGAGCTGGGCGCGAGAGGTCCCCGCCGTGACGAAGCGCCCGCTGAACGCCGCGGCGCCACGCAGGTCGGCGAGCTGCGGTGGCAAGTGCGAGGTCCAGTTCTCGACGCGCAAACCCGTCAGGTCAAACTGCGCCGACAGATGCGGGACGGGTCCACTGAGGTCGATGTCGGCCGAGCTGCGTCCGCGACCGGACGAAATCCGAAAGCTGGCTGAGGTCAGGCGAAGCAGGCGGTGCGAGATCTCGGCGCGCCCGCGGAAATCCCGAAGCGTGACTCCGCGGTAGGCTAGCACGGGAGTACTGAACTCCCCTTCGGCATGAAGCGCATTGAACAGACCCGTGCCTGCCAAGCGCCGCGCGTCGAGCGTGCTCAAACCGGGAATGCGCTCGAACCACGTCGGCTCCGCGGGGTGGCCGAAGGCTTCAAACTCGGGCAGAACCTGGGTAAGGTCAACAGCGGAGGCGCGTGCCTCAAAAGTCCAGGGTTCCGAGCGGGCGCCGGCGTGGGAAAGGCGGCCGGTCAAGGCGCTGCCCGCGAAGCTGGCTGTGAGCGGGTCGATGCTGAGACGGTCGCCGTCGAGACTGATTCGAGCCTCGGAGATCTCTAAAGGCTGAACCAACCCAGGTACCCAGAGCAGCCCGCTGTCCAGCTCGGCAAGACCGGAAAGAGCGGGCCGGGCCGGAGGCCAGAGTGTCCCTGTCAACGTCAGATCAACCGTCAATGCTCCCTGAGCGTCGAGGGCGCGCGCCCTGCTCAGGCCGAGGTCGCGGGCGAAGCTGACCACTTCGTGTGCTGGCACGGAGTGCGCTGAAAGGGTGAGCTGGTAGCCCGGCGGGCGGGCCGGTCCAGGACCGGACTTCGCAGCACGCCTAGCCCGCGGGAAGGCACGCGGGACCACGGAATCACGCAGACGCAACACACCCTCGGCGACCACCGCCAAGCGCGGAGTCGCACTGATCGTCAAGGGCAGCAGATCGATCTCGCGACCGTCGAGGCGCAGATTGGCATCAGACACGGGGAGGCTCGCGCCGCCCACGACCAGGCGAGCGCCGCTGGCGCTCACCGAGCCGGAAAAGCTCGGCTCCGACCAGGCTCCCTGGACCGCGATGATTCCGTTCACGCTTCCGAGCAGGCCCACGGGGCCCAAGTACGCCAGCGAGAGCGGGTGTCCCGCGACGCGGCCAGCCAGGGTGGCGAGGTCCTCGAGGCGAGAGTGCGTGATGGCGGCGCTCAGATCGAGCACGGGGTTCGATCCCAACTGCACGATGGTGCCAGTAAGACCGAGCTGCGAGCCCCCAAATACCGCCTCGAGCTGTTCGATACTGGCCTTGGCTGCTCTGCGATCGAATCGGACTTTCAGCGATAGGCTGAGAGGAAGGTCTCCCGATGGCGGAAGCGACTCCCAGCGCCGAACCTGGGTTAGCTTCGCCTGGGCTTCGACGCTGAGCAAGCTCACCGAACCGGTCACTTGAGCCTCCGCGTCCATCATGCCGTAGATCCCGGGATTGCCGCCCGCTACCAGAGGGATCCAGTCGTAAAGCAGCGCCCCGCGCGTGCGCAACGTTGCGTTCAACGCGCCCTCGCCCTCCGGCCCGGGGGCCCACTTTCCCTGGAATTGGATCGCGCCGGGTGATGGAAGGCCGATGTCGGTACGGACCGGCGAGCCGGTCAAATCGAAGTCGACGGCGCGCCGCCTCCGGTCAAGGCTCAGGCGCCCACTGACGTCGGTGACCGCGAATGGTTTCTTGTCGGCGCCGATCTTAAAATCAAGGTGGCCATCCTCCACCTGAATGGCCAGGCCGGCCGCCGTGGGGCTTCCAGGCAAAGGCGGCCCGGGACTCGCCTCGAAGCGCTCGACGTTCCAGCGGCCCGAAGCATTCCGCACCAGGTTGATAGCCGCACCTTGGAGGCGAAGGCGCGCCAGAGAGATCCGGCCCCGCAGAAGATTCAGGACGTTCAGATCACAATCGATGTGGTCGACTCGGGCAAAAGGCTCGGAACCGAAGGCAGGATCTTCGAGCACCGTGGCATTGTCGATCGAGAACCCGGGCCGCGGGATGAGTTTCAGAGAAATGGTCCCAAACTTGACCGGCCGTCCCAGGACCTGTTCGAGGTACGAGGCCAGCCGGTGACGATACCGTTCGGCACTAAAGACCGATGGCAGAAGCCAGGCCACCAGCAGCACAGCCAGCGCCAGGAGCGCAAAGCGGGCGTATCGACGAGTTTTCATCACCGCACAATGCGGAAGGTCCGCCGCCAGCGCGTCTTGGTGAAAAAGTGGAGAAGCAGGTCGCCGGTCTGGGCTAGCCGGTCGGCAAGCGAAGTCTGCAAGTACTCCTGCTCCGGTGTTTCGAAGGACCAGTAGATGACAAGCGGCCGCCCCGAAACGAGCTCGCGCGGCACGAATCCCCAGAACCGGCTGTCCCAACTGTGCTCGCGATTATCACCCATGACGAAGTAGTGCCCGGGTGGAACCACCAGCTCGCCGTCTTTTACATATTCCCCCATGGTTGCGATCCACTCTGGCGTCGCGCCGCCACCCAGGTATTCCGGGGAGGCGGTAGGAAAGTCATCGCCCGGCCTCTCTTCGCCAATGTAATCGTGGTGGACGTAGGGTTCGTCGAGCGGCTTGCCGTTCCGGAACACCTGCCGATGGGCGATGCGGATGTGATCTCCGGGCACACCAATGACCCGTTTGACGAAATGCTCGCCGGGCTCCTGCTGCTCCACGCTGACGCCGGGAAACTTAAAAACCAAGACGTCGTCCCGCTCGGGATCGCGGTAGGGAGCCAAGTGGCGCAAGGTGCCGAGCTGCCAGGCGAAGGCGAACTTGTTAACCAGCAGGTGATCGCCAATCAGGAGGGTATTCTCCATCGAGCCGCTCGGAATCTTAAAGGCCTGGACCACGAAAGTGGTCCCGAAAACCGCTAGGACCACGGTGACTACCAGCGATTCGAAGCTGTCGCGAAGACTGGATTTCTTCAGCGCGTCAGGCATGGCGTCCTTTCCGAAGCTGTTCCAGGAGCGTGTGAGCTGCCTGTTGTTCCGCCGTTTTCTTGCTGTTGCCGCTGCCGCGGGCCGTGCCGTGAGTGCCGGCCGTGGCTTCCACGGTGAAGATCTTGCGGTGCTCTGGTCCGGCTTCGCTGACCACCCGATAGGACGCCGGACCCTTGCGCTCGGCCTGAAGGTGCTCCTGCAAGGCCGACTTGTAGTCGATGACAAAAAGATCGAGAGCCACGGCTTCGAGGTCAGCCGGCAGAATGAAGCGATGGACGAATCCGCGCGCTGCCCGCAGGCCGCCGTCGCGATAAATGGCCGCGAGCAAGGCCTCAAGGGCGTTCACCATCAGGCTCAGCTTGGCCCTTCCCCCGGTCTTTTCCTCGCCACGGCCCAAGCGCAGATACTTGCCGAGTTCGAGTCCGAGCGCCACACGCCCCAAATGCTCCGCGGCCACCAGGCGGGCCCGGCCGCGCGAAAGCTTGCCCTCCGGGTAACCGGGAAACGCGTCCGCCAGCCGGACACTCACCAGAAAGTTCAGGACCGCGTCGCCCAGGAACTCCATCTGCTCGTTATCGCGAAGCGGGGCCGAGACCTCTCGCGCGTAGGAGGAATGGGTGAGCGCTTCGAGCAGCAACTGAGGATTTCGAAACTGATAGCCGATGTGTTCTTGCAGGATTTCCGGTGATGCCTTAGCCATGCGGACAAAGACGCGGAAGCTTTAAGGCGCCCGTCAGGCCCAGCGCGTTTCGACGAGAGCGGGATGCCTCCGCTTCCCTGTTAATCCGCCTAGCCTACGGCTTGGCGGGAGGCGGAGCCTGCGCCTTTTGCTTCTTCAGGGCGTCCGCCTGCTGATCGGCCATCGCTTGAAGCGGGCTTCCCTGACTGAGCTTCGAAGCCTGGTTAAACGCCTGAATCGCATCGTCGACTTTGTTCTCCATCCGATAGACCTCACCCAGCCGGAAGTAGTCCTCCGGGCTGGGTTTGTCGACGCCGGTCACGGAAGCCTTGTATTCCTCCTCGGCCTTGCCGAGCTCCTGCGGATCCGTGCCGGTAAGCCCCATCGTCGCCTTTTGCAGGTGCACCATGCCGAGCGAGGAATGCACTTGAGCCGTGAGACCCGCCTTGAGTTGGGTCAGCTGCTCCGGAGGCATGTTGGGCGGCTTCAGGTCGCCGATGGCCTGGAGCGCCTTGTTGGCGTCCGCTTCAGCGTCAGCCAGCTTCTTTTCCTTGTCGGCGTCGCTTCCCTTCATCTCCTGGGGCTGGGGCAGCATCTCGGCCATCAGCAGCAAACTCCGGAAGTTGTTCGGATTGGCCTGAAGACTCTTGTTCCCGTACTCGACCACCTTATCCAGGTTATTTTGCTGCTGCCAGGCGTACGCGCCGAAAAAATAGACATCGCTGACCAACGGGCTGCTCGGATATTTTTTGACGAATTCGTCGACAAGCTGCGCCTGGCGGCTGGCGTCGATCTCATGCTGAATAGCGTTGTATGCCTTGAATTCGTCCGGCGTGATCTGGGGCTTCGCTGGAGTCGCGGCGGCGCCCGCTTGGCCGCTCTGGGCTCCGGAACTCTGACCGCTCGGGGCGGGCTGATTCTGGCCTTGCCCTTGACCAGCCTGTGAAGTCGAGCTAGCTTGGGTTGCGGAGTCGGCCGGCCCGATAGAGATCGCCCCAAGCACCAAACCTGCCAGCAAGACCGAACCCCAATGCTTGTCCATGAAAACCTCCCGCCCCCCAGGGTACCCGAGCCCAACCGCATTGAGCCTATCGGAAACCCCAGGCGGTGTCAATTCACCGTATCGCGCAGCCTAAAATGTAACCGGCGGGGTA
>DATDGR010000278.1:0-14019 GCA_036521995.1 Terriglobia bacterium
ATTTGGCCACGATCTGGTGGTCTGGAAAGCGATTGTGGAGCAGTTGAAGGCCATCGGCTACGAGCACGTGATCAGCATCGAGCACGAATCGCCCTTCACCTCGGGACGGATCGGGGTGGCGAAGAGTGCGGGAGCGTTAAGGCAGATTCTATTGAACCGGGCGGAGATTCTGTAGTCGCGCTGAATTTTGCAGGCGCTATCCGAGCCGCTGGTCATGGCCGCGCCCGCTCAGCCGAGTGCCACTTCCAGGCACTTTCTACAATCGAGTCCAGCCCGGGATAATCCGCCTTCCAGCCGAGCACCTGCCGAGCCCTCGAAACCTCGGCCACGAGCGCGGGCGGATCGCCGGCTCGTCTCGGACCCTCCCTCGCCGGCACTTTTCCCTCGCAAAGCCTCCCGATGGATGCGATCACTTCCCGTACGGAATGCCCCTGTCCGGTGCCAAGGTTGAGTGCGGTGCTGGTTCCTCCCTCTGCCAGGTACTCAAGCCCCTGAACGTGGGCGCGGGCCAGATCGGTGACGTGAATGTAGTCGCGGATGGCGGTGCCGTCGGGCGTGGGATAGTCCGTGCCGTAGATCTCGATGTACGGCCGTTGTCCCAAGGCCGCTTGAATGGCGATCGGAATCAGGTGGCTCTCGGGATCGTGGTCTTCGCCCAGCTCGCCCTCGGGATCAGCGCCGGCGGCGTTGAAGTAGCGCAGCGCCATCCAGTGCAGGCCGTAAGCTGGTTCGTAGTCGCGGAGAATTCTCTCGATCACCAGCTTCGTCTCGCCATAAGGATTCACCGGCTGCTGCGAGTGATCCTCGGAGATGGGCACCTGCTTCGGTTCGCCATAGGTGGCACACGAAGATGAGAAGACGATGTGCTTCACGTCCAACTCGACCATAGTGTCCGCGAGGCGCAGGGAATTCACGACGTTGTTCCAATAGTACTTCCGCGGATTCGCCACCGACTCGCCCACCAGGGCGTCCGCGGCGAAGTGGATAACGGCCTCGATCTTGAAATCCCGAAGCGTGGCGCGAATGAATTCCTGGTTCGCCAGGTCCCCCTCCGCCAGCGGACCCCACTGCACGGCCCAACGGTGTCCGGCGCTGAAATTATCCAGCACCACCGGCTCGTGCCCCGAATGAGATAACGCTTTCGCTGTGTGGCTGCCGATGTACCCGGCTCCGCCGGTGACGAGCACGCGCATGTTCCCCTCAATCAAACCAGAAACTAAACCGCCCAACGTCTGCCTTCCTGGTTTTTCTCACAGCTTCAGCGTCTTCAGGTATTTTCGGAACGGCTTGCCGAGATCGCTGCGCTTGAGGGCCATCTCGACGGTAGCCTCGAGGAAGCCCAGCTTGTCGCCGGCATCGTAGCGCCTGCCCTCAAAGATGTAGCCGTAGATCGGCTCCTTCTTGAGCAGGCCGCGGAGCGCGTCGGTCAACTGGACCTCACCGCCGGCGCCCGGCAGCGTTACTACTAGCTCTGAAAAGAGAGCCGGCGTAAGAATGTAGCGCCCGATGATCGCGAGGTTGGACGGAGCATCTACTGGCTTCGGCTTTTCAACCATGTCTTCCACGCGGTAAACGCGGTCCGCCCACTCACGTTCAAGGACCGGATGCCCCTTTATGATCCCGTAGCTCGAAACTGCGTCGCGCTCAACTTCCTGTATCGCGACGACGCTGTGCTTGTACTGCCCGTAGACCTCCATCATTTGCTTAAGGCAAGGCACCTCGCTATCGATCACGTCGTCAGGCAGCAAGACGGCAAACGGCTCGTCATCCACCTCTCGGCGCGCTTGCAGGATGGCGTCACCCAAACCTCGGGGATTCCACTGATACACGTACTCGCGGTGTGACCCCTTGTCTGCGAACCGAACCAGTGGCAGGAGGTCCTGCTTTCCCTTCTCGGTCAGCAGTTGTTCAAGGTCGTCGGACCTTTCGAAATGACCCTTAATGGAGTCCTTGCCGGCACCGATCACAAATATGATTGTCTTGATGCCGGACCGGGTAGCCTCTTCAACCGCGTACTGCACCAGAGGCTTGTCGACAATAGGGAGCATTTCCTTGGGCTGTGCCTTGGTAGCGGGCAAGAACCTGGTCCCAAGGCCCGCAACAGGAAGAACAGCTTTTCGAATAGTCATGCGCACCTCGGAATCCGGAGTCGCTTAGGTTCTTCAAAGGGAACTAGAAAGGGAAGCACGTTTCGCCACTGAGAAGGCGAACTCGAAATGGTCAACCTGAAGTTCAAATGGCCTGCGGAGAGGGTCCGAGCGCTTCTCATACAATACGGACGGCTCGCTACGGAACTCAAAGAGCGGCATGTCGGTTCCCAGTGTCCGTGGAGCGCCCCACCCCCCTCTTTTGCTTCCCAGCTTGCCATAGTTGTACGGTTCCACCAAGACATGATCGTCCGCGGCCAGCATGAAGCACACAGGCGCGGAGTCATAAAGCCTCACCTCCAGATTGCATTTCCACGGATTGTTGTCTTGCTTGTGTGCAGCCAGATCTGAAACCCAGCCCTTGATATTGTCAATCGTTGCGCGCGTATCGATGACAAGCCTCGACTCTTGGTGCTTGTTCGACTGCTTATACTCGTCGTAACTGATGCCACGGCCCTGTGGTTGAAGCAGTCGCTCCCGGTAGGAACGATAAGTCGCCTGTTCACAGTCTGGATCAATGATAAGCGCCTTCACGTCTACTGTCCCCGCGGCAATCAACTCGAACATCCTGTCAGCAAGTTTGCCCCCTGTAAAAAATGACTTCAGCGAAATACCCTGAACCAGCACACGTTTCTTAGCGTTCTTCAATAGCCAAGACATTCTCGTGCCTGCGTCATTCGAGCTGGCAAATATGTTTACCAGTCCAAAGTCACCGGCGCCTTGGTCTATTCCCACTGCTGCGTGATCCAAGTAATCCGAGACGCTGATGGAAACTTCCTGGCTTTCGCGATCAGGATCCTTGCCGGAGAAATCCCAGATCAAGTCAAAGTGCTCGCCTAGCTCCTCGTGCATTGGGTAGGAACTTGAATTGGCCGCTGCCTGTCTCTCATACTGCAGTACGGGGATAGGAGTTTCGTTGAGTCTCTTCGTCCAAAAATGGTACTGTTCTACGAAGCAGACTTCATCCACATGGCATAGAAACATGATCGGAGCCAAGCGATACAGGCGGCACTGAAACGATACCTTCGTGTCGTTGACATTCTGTCCCGCCAGGCGTTCGAGTCTCTGAAGCGCTTGCGCAGCAATTTGTACATCGTTATCGAGGCGACCAACTACAGTTTGATCTCTTTGGGTTTCGGCATAAGACCGCAGTTGCGCTCCAAGGCCGGTTGGGTCGATGATGAGAACGCGTATTCGCAGACCCTGGTGACCCTTCGGCAATTGAGCATCACCCTCTATATACCTCCGAAGTACTTGCCAAGCTTCGTTCAGTGCTGGCTCCCCTCCGAGGAGGAAGTCGTTCAGTGAGATGCCCAGGATCCTGACATCCGTATTCCTAGGGTTCTCAAGGGCGTCGGCAATAGCGCGTGCTGCTTCGCGCCGACTCGCATAAACGCTGCGAATGCAACTGCTTTGCATCGCTTCAAGAGACGACGATTGCTGTGTCAGAATGTCGTTCAATGAAGCCTTGGTCTCAGACAGCAGCTGCGCACTTCGGTCTCCGAGGCTTCTGCTCAGCTCGATCGTTGATTGCCTGAAGGCATTATCTGTTTTCCCGGAGACGTCTCTTACGATTCTGCCACTCATCTCTTCGAGCTCAGAGCGAGTCTCGTTCATAAACACGTAGCGGTCTAAGAGGTGCACAATTGTGACAACGATGATCGAAACCAATAACTCGCTGAACCATGGGGGAAGCTCTATTCGTCGAATGCCGGCCCCGGCGAGCAGCACTAACGCAAGTATCGACGCGGCCGTGATTAAGCGGCTGAAAGCGCCGCCCTTTGTCGGGGTAGTGGGAGAGAACCCAGGCCTGGTGCCCTCTAAGAGTTCTGGTCTGCTATCCTGTAACGTCCCGGCGGTGTCGCCCTCGGAATCTGCGCGGTCGGCCTTCAACAGCATGTCTGGTGCCTCCCTTTCCCCTCCATGTCCCCGGGGCCGGAAACCTGGCAAAGTGAAAACGGCCTATATTACACCGATTTGAATGCTCGCGTTGCACGGCCCGGCCTACGAAGCGCGGTCAGTTTCGGCCACCGAGTCTCACTGAGCGACGGAAGCAGCACGACGCGGGGATAGGTAGTTAGTCGAGATACTTGATCAAAATGACTTCGTTTTGCGCCTCATTGTACAGCAAATCATCGACTAGCGCGCGGGCCATCAGGATACCGAAACCGCCCGGCCGCAACCCCTTGTCGGCCCGGACCCTCTGGTGCTCGGCTGGCTGATCCGGGGGGTTACTGAGGGCCGCATGGGTGAGCGCATCGAACTGGAATCCGGAGCCTGGATCCGCAATCCGGTAGAGAATGAGGCGTGGTGTGCGGACGCAGACGATCCGGACGCGGCGGGCTGGATCGAGTTGGCCGCCCCACTCCACGGCGTTAAGCACCAGCTCATGCACCGCCTTGCTGACCTTCTCTGCCACCTCCGGCGGCGCCCCTGTCTTGATGGCGCCCAGGAAACTCTCGCTGCGCTCGGCGGCCTCAATCGTACAGGGAACCAGCAGCTCCACCCAGTTCCCCCGGGCTGAGACCACTTCAATCGGCGGGCCCTCGGGCACAAGCTCCAGGACCTCGCGAACCAGCTCGACCAGTTGGTGCGCGTCGAGGGGCTTGGTCAGGTAGCGGCAGGCTTGCGCCTGAGCCGCGCGCAGAACCGTCTCCGGGGCGTCATCCCCCGTCATCATGATGGCTCGCGGCGGGTGTTCCAGCTCGCGGAGCCGCTCCAGCACACTGAGCCCGTCCAGACGCGGCAGCCCGATATCCAGCAGGACAAGATCGAACCTGTCCTGCCTCAGGCGCTCCAACGCCTCCACGCCATCGGCCGCCGATTCAGCAGGAAGACCAGCCGCCGCCAGAATGGTGCACACCAGGTTGCGCACCTGCGGATCATCCTCAACCACCAGCAGCTTGCTCATTCGTCGCACCCTGGGCCCGGGTCCGGCGCCGAGACCGCACCTATACACTGTATCGTAAACACCCGGTGCAAGTCTGTCTCGGTAGTGGTGTCATTTGGATGCCTTTCTCTGCATACCAGTCATTCCCGCGAAGGCCGAAATCCGCACCTCCTCGCACCTTGACCGCATACATCACGAAACGATGGATGCGCCACTTGAGGTGTGGCTGTCCGCTTTAGAATGTGCCCAACCCGCTCAGACCCACGCTCTGTGGGCTCCCGCCGCCGTTGTCGACGATGGACACTTGCGCCGTGCGAGTGCCGTCTGCCGAAGGCGTAAAGGTGACAGAGATGAAACAACTCGCCCCACGGGCCACGCTCGAACCACAGGTGTTGCTCTCAATCGAAAAATCGCCGGCATTCGCTCCGATGATGCTGACGCTCCCGATGCCTAACGCGATCCCGCCCTTGTTGGTGAGGGTGATGGTCATAGGCAGGCTGGTGGAACCGACAGGCTGACTCCCGAAGTTCAGGCTCGTGGGCGAGAGCTGGACGAAGGTGCCAGTTCCCGTCAGACTCACCGACTGCGAGCTGCCGGAGGCGCTGTCGGTCACGGTAACAGCGCCGGTCAGCGTGCCTTTGTTGCCGGGGGTGAAGGTCACGGTGATGGTGCAACTCCCGCCTGCCCCAAGGCTGTTTCCGCAGTTGTTCGTCTGGGCGAAATTGCCCGTCGCGACGATGCTGGTGATGGTGAGCGTTCCGGTGCCGCTGTTGGTGAGCGTCACCTTCTGGGGCGGGCTGGTGGTAAAGACCAATTGAGCGGGAAAGGTGAGACTGGTGGGAGAAAAGGTCACCGCCGGCTGAACCCCAGTCCCCGAGAGCGACCCCGTTTGCGGGCTGCCGCCCCCGCTGTCGGAAACGCTCAACGTCCCGCTCTGAACGCCCAAGGCAGAAGGAGTAAACGTCACCGTGATGGCGCAGCTCCCGCCTGCTCCGAGGCTGCTTCCGCAGTCGTTTGTCTGGGCAAACTGGGCGCTGGTGGTTATGGACGTGATGCTGATCGGGCCGTTCGTGCTCAGCGTCACGTTCTGGGGCGCGCTGGTTGAGCCCAGCAATACATTTCCGAGGTTGAGGCTTGAGGGCGACAGAGTGACCGCCGGCAAGACGCCGGTGCCTGTCAGCGAGACGGTCTGGGGGCTGTTGTAGGCGTTGTCTGCGATGTTGACCGAGGCCGTTCGGCTTCCGGCGGCAGAGGGCTTGAAGATCACGGTGATGGTGCAACTGGCGCCGGCCGTGAGTGAGGTGCCACAGTTGTTCGTCTCGCTGAAATCGTTTTCGTTGGCGCCGGTCAGGCTGATCTTGGTCAGATTAAGGGTTGTGCTACCGCTGTTCGTCAGCTTTATTTCTCGCGCAACGCTCGCAACCCCCACTGTCTCATCGCCGAAATTGAGGGTGCCGAGAGAGAGCGTCACCCCCGGCCCTACACCAGTGCCGGAAAGCGAGACGCTTTGCCCGCCGCCGTTGTCCGAAACGGTAAGCGTCCCGGTTTGAGTCCCCGAGGCGGTAGGCGTAAAGGCCACGCTGATGCTGCAAGATCCCCCCGGCGGCAGACCGGTCCCACAGGTATTCGTCTCCCCGAATTCAGCCGTGGTGGTGATGGAAGTAATGGTCAAGGTGCCGTTGGTGCTGAGGGTGACGTTTTGCGGGCGGCTGGTTGAGCCGATCAGCTGGTTAGGGTACAAGATGCTGGCGGGCGACAGAGTCACCGTGGGCCCTGTGCCGGTCCCCGACAGAGAGACCGTTTGCGGGCTGTTCGGAGCGCCGTCCGTCAAGGTGATGGACGCGGTCCGGTTGGCGATGGCAGAAGGCGCGAACGTGATGGTGATAATGCAGGTCGCACCCACCGCCAGGGACGTGCCGCAATTATTCGTCTCCGTGAAATCGCTGCTGTTGGCTCCGCTCACGGTTATGCCGGTGATGCTCAAAGCGCTCTGGCCGCTGTTGGAGAACGTGGCCGTCTGCGCCGCGCTGGTCGTCCCAATCACTTGGTTTCCGAAATCAAGGGTCAGCGGCCACACTTGATCGCCCGGTCCGAATTTGGTTATGAAAGAACAGGGGGACAGGTCGCCGGGGCACGCTGTTTGGAAGCTCCCCGGCGTGACCGGAAAGCTGTTGACGGCAAATCCGGTCACGTAAGCATTACCGGAAGAATCCAAAGCTAATCCTATACCTCCACTGTCCTCTTGAGGTCCTATATACGTGGAATAGACCAGCGAGGTGCCGCCGGGATTTACCACAGTGAAGTAAACGCATTCACCGCCCGCATTTGTGGTCTGAAAAGCCCCGGGAGTGGTGGGGAAATTGGTCGACTGAGCAAGGCCTGTCAAGTAGGCCTGGCCGGCGCTATCGACGGCGATGCTCTCCACGCCCTCCGGAAAGTCGTCGCTGCTACCGCCCAGATAGCTGGAGTAGAGCAAGGCAGAGCCTTCGGGATTGAACTTGGTCACAAAGACATTCTCGCCGCAAGTCCCCGTGCCACCGCATTGGGCTTGAAAGGCTCCCGGCGTGACCGGAAAGTCTGTTGAGCTTGTCGTGCCGGTCACGTACGCGTCCCCTGTGCTGTCAACGGCTACGCCATTCCCGCTGTTATAGCTCGACCCGCCGAGGAAGGTCGAGTAGACCAAAGCCGAGCCGCTCGGATTGAGCTTGGTCACGAATGCGTATCCGTTAACGCAGCTGTTACAGGTTGTCTGGAACGCGCCGGGCGTCGTAGGAAAGTTGCTGGAGGCGGTATAGCCGGTCACATAAGCATTCCCCGGAGTGTCAAGCGCCAGGCCACTTCCGTCGTTGTAGCTGCTACCACCCAGAAAGGTCGAATAGACCAGGGCGGAGCCAGCGGGATTGAATTTGCTTACAAATGCGTCGTAGTAGTTGCTGCCGCTGCCGCAGGCATTGCAGACGGTATCGAACGCTCCGGGGGTTGTGGGGAAATCGCTTGAGCTGGTGCTGCCGCTCACATAGGCATCGCCCGAGGCGTCGACGGCGACGCTCTGACCGTAATTGTCACTGCTCCCGCCAAGAAAGGTCGAGTACACGAGCGCCGAACCGCTAGGGTTGAGCTTCGTCACGTAAGCATTGAACGAGTTGGTCGCAGGGTTGCAGCTATTACATTTGGTTTGAAAGGCGCCGGGTGTCGTCGGGAAATCGATCGATTCCGTTTCACCAGTGACATAAGCGCTGCCGGAAGCATCCACGGCGATAGCATAGGCATAGTCTTTGGATCCGCCGCCCAGATAGGTGGAGTAGACCAGCGCCGTTCCGCTCGGATTCATTTTGCTGATGAAGGTGTCAGCGCACTTGCCGTCGGGGCCGATGTTGCACGCACTCTGAAAAGCGCCGGTTGTGACGGGGAAGTCCGTCGAAGCGGTGTCTCCCGTGACATAGACGTTGCCCGAGGAATCCACAGCAATACCGGACGTGTACGCATAACCGTCGCTACTCCCCAGAAGCGTGGAATAGCTCAGGGCGGGATCGATCACCAGCGGGCGGCCGGAATCGTACTTCGCGACGTCGAACGTCACTTGGTTCCGGCTGGTCAATTTGTAATGGCCATCCACGACAGTCCGCGATTGCCGGTCACCGGTTGCCGGTTGATAGACCACGGGCTTGTGGAAACGAACCTCGCCGCCCTCGATTTTCACCACCAGATCGCCGTTCCGGTCGATCCCTAGCGGCTTTGCGCCGCCATTCTCCCCTTGGCGGGATGAATCCGCCCCTACGTCCAGCGCGATGACGCTCGGATCGGCGCCGGGCGACACCACGAAGTCGTATTCAAGCTGACCCTGGTTGCCGTAATAGACGAGGTCCACGCCGGGATAGACGCCCTCATACCTCACCTTGGCGTAGGTGGGCACGCTCGTCCGCCACTTCCTGGGATCATTGCCTATGAAGTAGTTTGCCTTGCCCGATAACTCATCGGTGCCTTTGACGGCGGCTCCAGGATTCGCACCCACGAGTCGCATTCGGAGGATAGCGTCCGTGGTCTGTGGCCCGTGGTCAGCTGTCCCTAGCCTGGATTTCGCGTTTCGGCTTGCGGGGTCCGGCCCTTCATTTTTGATTTTTGCCTTTTGATTTTTGCCTTTTGATTTGTCTTGAGTGTGGAGGGCCAAGACCGCCTCATTCCCGGTCAAGAACAGCGTGTATCCGGCTCCGCGCGAGAGAAACTTCACCCGGCGGTCTGTCTGGCCCTGGTTGGCTTCGAAGCTGAGCGGCAGCTTGCCGTAATTCTGCAGCAAGGCCGCTTTCGGAACCTGATTCTCGGACTTCGTATTTCGAGCTTCGCCCTGGGAAGCGCCGTTTCCCCCGAGCAGGACGAATGAGAAGCCGGCCAGAAGGCCGCAAGCCCGCGTGATCTTTTGCATGTCTCCCCCTGAATCTACTGTTGACCCCGATGACCACCCTCGAAAACGTCTTCAACATGCTACGCCAGCCGCGAAACGAGTCAAGCGCCTTTCCGCATTGACAGGTTGGCAGAGCCTGATGTATACTACTAGGGTATCGTTGACGTGATTATAACTATCGTCGTGGGGTCTGACGGAGGCCATGCTCGCCATCATGGTGCCAGAACCACTTCAATTCGTGCTGCTCTCCCCGCCGCCGCTGGATTCTATCCATGGTACAGGTGGAATCCCAAGGGTGGCCCGAGGGCCCCCCCCTCCCCCCCGGTCGAAAAATTGCAAAAACGAACCTAGAACGAACCTAAACGAACCCGAGCTTTTGCAGTGGTCTGCGAAGTAAATCATTTAGAATCGGTGGAAGTCTCGGGATCCGCGAAAAACGAACCCGAAACGAAACCAAAACGAACCCGAGCCGCCCGAATCGGGAAGCTGCTCGGCTATGCAGCTTATTATCAGTCATTTACAGCTAAACTCGACCCTGTTTTCGAGAAAAGTGCGAGGAATCAAGGATTGCCGGTCATTGAGCTCGGGAAACCGGTCAAGAACTCGATTCGGCGGTGTGGCAATCCCAGTGGCTTTCGGCTCCGATCCTTATTAACTGCTATTGGATTATACCAGAAGTATATAAAATACCGGTGTGCGCGCCGACGAGCGGTCGCCAGTCTCATCGATACACCTGTCGATCTGGTTCCGAGCCGCCGCCCGGCTGCGGCGGGTTCCCTTAGCGTCACTCCTGCACCCTGGCGGAACCGTACTTCTCGTAGCCCTGTTGATCGGTGCAGTGGTGCCGTGTTTGCTCGCGTCCTTCCGCTGGCCCTTGATTCACGACGCCCCTCTGATGGACTACATCGCCTGGCGGATCATGTCCGGGGCCGTCCCGTACCGGGATATCTTCGACATGAATATGCCCGGTACCTACGTCATCCACATCTTCGCGCTGCGGGTATTCGGAAGCGGGGATCTTGGCTGGCGCCTCTTCGACCTGGGGTGGCTTGTGCTCACGGCGGCCGCCATCTACCGCTTCTGTTGCCCCATCAGCCGCTGGGGTGGAGCGCTGGCGGCGGCATTCTTCTTCGCCTATCACCTGGGCCAGGGAGCTCTGAGCCTGGGGCAGCGAGACTTTCTGCTGTGTATCTTCCTGGTTTTCGGCGCTCATCTGCTCGCAGTTTCGGTGGAACGAGAAGGCAGGTATGGGCTCAGCTTCCTGGCGGGAGGCGTGCTAGGTTTCGGCGCCACCATGAAGCCCCACGCAGCCATCTACGCCGCGTTGATGCTGGCGGTGCTGGTCGTGTGCTTGGGGCGGAAGGGCCGGGCATGCTGGCTGGGCAACACCGCGATGTTTCTGGCTGGAACCGCGGTGGCGCCCGCCGTCATTTGCCTCTGGCTGGCGGCGGTGGGAGGTCTTCATCCGCTGTTCGAGATGGTGACGCAGTACCTTATCCCTTACTACCCGAAGCTTGGCGGCTTCAGCCCTGCGCTCCTCGCCTGGCAACTCCTCAAACCCAACCTGTTCTGGATCGTCCTGGTGGCGGTGCCATGGGAGCGCTCCGAACGCGGGCCCCGCTTCGCTCTGGCGATCCTGGGCGGCCTCTACGGGGTCCTGCACTACGGCTTGCAGGAAAGGGGCTGGTGGTATCACGAATATCCGTTTCATGCCTTTTTCTACATCTTGATCGCGATGTCGCTCGCTGGCCTGCTCTCGCGTCCCGAGGCCAAGAGCAAGGTGTGCGCCTTGCTGTGTCTGCTGCTTTGCGAGTATCCGCTCGCCGTGGCCAATGTCCGCGCCGCCCGCGAGCCGATGTCGGGCGGCCTGGCTCCCGGCAAGAAAAGGGTGCTGGACAGCCTGGTGTCGTATCTCGGACCGCGAGTCGATCCGCGCCGCGACACCGTGCAGACCATGGACACAGCGGCCGGCGGCGTGAACGCCCTGTTCGTCCTGCGCGTTCGCGAGGCCACGAGGTTCATGTACGACTTCCACCTGCTCAACTTCGTCAACGAACCCTTCGTCCGCCAACTGCAAACACAGTTCATGACCGAGATTCGCGTCAGCCGGCCCAAGTACGTGGTGCTCTTCAAGTGGTCTTGCCTCCTCCGGGGGGCTACCAGCGCTTCGATGCCTTCCCGGAGTTTCGCCAGTGGCTGGACGATCTCTACGTGAAGGACTACGAACAGGAGGACTACCAGGTGTACCGGAGAAAGTCGGATGCGGCCGCGGCTAGATCTCCGAGCGCCGGGCCGGGCCGCGCTTGCCGCCTCCGGTGAATCTATCTGCCCTCGTAATCATTGCAAAGTTGCAGTGCTAGACTTGTGGCGTGGTCGAGGCACGCGGCAGCCGCGACACAATTCCCGTGCGCACGGCTACCACGCGCTATTCGAGCACGAGGCAATCACTTGCAAGCTCGTTCTCGCGAGGGCGCGAATGGGAAGCACGCATCATAATAGAGACGGCGGCGGGCACCGCAGCTATGATTATGAGATTACACAAACAGGCAGTTATGCGTCAGGATCAGCTCCGCTCTCGAAAGGGAGAACCGGCAGTCGATGACTGAAAGCGGCAAGAAGAAAAATGGGGGCTGGTGGAAGGCCCCCCTCTTACAGTGGATCACTCGTCTGCGACAGCGCGAGGACCGGTTACTGTTGGTCTTAGCGCTGGTCATCGGCGCCTTGACGGGCGCAGCGGTCGTCGCCTTCATTCTGCTGACGGAACGCGTAGGAATGCGGCTCTATCCCGTGGGGAGCGCTGCTTGGCGACGGGTTTTAGTTCCGGTATTGGGATCCCTGGGCATGGGGTATCTGCTGTTCCGCTATTTTCCTGACGCGCGGGGCAGCGGCGTACCGCAGACGAAAGCAGCGCTGTTTGCCCGCGAAGGCGTGATTACCGCGGGCACGATATTCGGGAAGTTCTTCTGTACCGCGACGACGCTCGCCAGCGGCATTCCTCTGGGACGCGAGGGACCTTCCGTCCAAGTGGGCGGTGGCATCGCTTCGGTGCTGGGACGTCGCCTGGGACTGTCCGTCGAGACCGTGAAGGCGCTCATACCCGTGGGAGCGGCGGCCGCAATCGCCGCTGCCTTTAATACCCCTCTGGCCGGGGTTATGTTTTCGCTGGAGGAGGTCATGGGTGACCTCAACGCGCCCGTGTTGGGCTCTGTCGTGCTGGCCTCGGCGACTTCCTGGCTGGTGCTGCGCCTGCTCCTTGGCGATAACCCCCTCTTCAAAGTGCCGCAGTATCAAGTGGTCCACCCGCTGTCATTCGCCGTCTATGCGGTATTGGGCGTGGCCGGCGGTGTAGTCTCAGTGGCGTTCACCAAACTCCTACTTGGCCTGCGCGAGCACTTCCTGCGGATGCCGGCGTGGACGTGCTGGTTTCAGCCGGTGGCGGGGGGGTTGCTGGCCGGCCTGCTGGGCTGGTTCGTACCGCAGGTCCTGGGAGTGGGTTATGGGTACGTGGGCGACGCCCTGAACGGGAGGATGGGGCTTGAACTGATGGCACTCCTGGTGGTCCTTAAGCTTATAGCGTCGGCCACGAGCTACGCTTCGGGCAACGCTGGGGGCATTTTTGGACCCAGCCTGTTTATCGGGGCCATGCTCGGAGGCACCGTCGGCAGCATCGCGCACCGCTTGTTGCCGGGCCGGACAGCGCCCGTGGGAGCCTACGCTCTGGTGGGCATGGGCACAGCCTTCGCTGGCATCGTGCGCGCGCCCATGACCTCGGTGGTGATGATCTTTGAGACCACCCGCGACTATGCGATCATCGTCCCGCTGATGATTTCCAATCTCGTGAGCTTCTTCATCTCCTCCCGGCTGCAACCGCAACCCATTTACGAGGCTCTGGCGCTTCAGGATGGCATCCACCTGCCATCGGCGGAGACAAGTCATCGGCATGTGCAACGGGAGGTCGTCAAGGTGATGCGTGCCGCGACGGAGGTTCTGCCGGCGGCGATGACGGTCCGCGAGGCCTTCGAACGAGCGCGCGGCAGTGAATTCCACGCTTGGCCGGTGACCGATGAGCGAGGCGTCGTGGGCGTGGTCAGCTTGGGCCAACTCGAGGAAGCCCTGGTCATCGGCGACGGGACAAGTCTTCTAGGGGATTTCGTTGACGCGCGACATTTCCCGCACGTCCACGCAGACCAGCCGCTGCATTTGGCGCTCGAACGCATGGGCGCGGCAAAGCTCGATGCCCTGCCGGTTGTCAGCCGGGCAAACATTCAGCACCTGGAAGGCATTATCGTCCGCTCCGATGTTCTGAATTCGTTCGGGAGTTGAGCATCTTGCGACTCACCCGCGAGGACCGACTGGCCACATTCGGGACAGACGTGTCCGGTTTCCGTTTCCAGCTAGCCGCCTGCGAGTCCTCCGCCATCCACCACCAGCGCGCCGCCGGTCATGAAAGAGGCGGAATCGCCCGCCAGAAACAAGATCGCGCGCGCGACCTCTTTTGCGGTGCCGATCCGGCCGAGCGGGCGCCGGGCCGCGCCAGCCAGGAATTGGGCTTCAGACTCACCCAACTCGCGCGCCTCGCCCCT
>DATDGR010000279.1:0-4729 GCA_036521995.1 Terriglobia bacterium
AGCGGCTCTATGGCCGCGAGACGGTGGCAAATGGCCACCCCGAAGTCCAGGATCCGATAATGCGAGACTTGACGGATAACCTTCCTCTCCCGCGCCTTGGTCTTGCCTGGGACCGTAGCGGCGCAATGAGCCCATGGTCAAACGCGCCTTGATCCGGTGATTTGGTGCTCGGCAATCGGAAAGTCAGCCAAAAGGCAGCATCCAACTCCGGCTGACTGCTGTTTGCTCAGCGCTCGCTGCTTGGTTGCAACTTTTCTCGATCCCCCACCGTATTCTTCTCTGGCGAGTCCAAAATTCCGTCGCATTCGTGTCATCCGAGGTCACACCATGGGATATTTCCTAGGCCAGGTCCGCCAAGTATTGCGCAGGCTGGGACGCGCGCCGATGTTTACCGCGGTTACGCTGATTACGCTGGCTACGGGAGTCGCGGCCAACACGGTCGTGTTCAGCGTGCTCGAAGGCATCCTGCTGAAGCCGTTGCCCTTGCCCCAGCCCGAGCGGCTGATGGTGCTGACGGTGAGCGCTTTGGGCGCCAACATCAAGGAGTTGCAAGGGGCGCCCTCGAACTACTTCATCTATCGCGAGCAGGGGCAAAAGTTCGAGGACGTGGGCATGATGAGCGAGGCTACCGCCACCATCACCGGGTTGGCCGAACCGGAGCAAGTCCCAGCGGAATTGGTGACCGACGGCCTGCTCCCGGTGCTCGGCGTTGGGCCGGCACTGGGCCGTGGCTTCTCCCGGCAAGACGATACTGACGGCCGTCCCCAGACCGTGATCCTGATGTACGGATACTGGCAGCGTAAGTTTGGCGGCGATCGCGGGGTCATCGGTCGGACGATCCAGGTAGGCGGCAAGCCGACCCAGGTGATCGGCGTGATGCCGCGAGATTTGCATATTCCCGGGTTGAGCGAGCCGGCGATCCTGATGCCGTTTCAGTTCAACCGTCAGAAAGTGGTTCTCGGCAATTTCAGCTATAACATGGTGGCCCGTCTCAAACCCGGCGTCACCATCGAGCAGGCGTCGGCGGACATCGCCCGGATGCTGCCGATCGTCAATCGCAGCTTTCCGGCGCCACCAGGATTCAGCCCCCAGATGTTTGAAGAGGCGCACTTCGCTCCTATCGTCACGCCGCTGAAGGCTTACGTGGTGGGCGACGTGGGCAACGTGCTCTGGGTGCTCATGGCGTCGATCGGCATGGTGCTGCTGATTGCCTGCGCCAACGTCGCCAACCTGATGCTGGTGCGCGTGGACGGCCGCCGCCAGGAGCTGGCAATCCGCGCCGCGCTGGGCGCCCGCTGGTCGCGCCTGGCCCGGGAGCTGCTGCTGGAGAGTGCGGTCATCGGCTTCCTGGGAAGCCTGCTGGGGCTCGGTCTGGCCTACGGAGCGCTCGGCCTCATCCTCGCGATCGCGCCGAGCGACCTTCCGCGCTTGCACGAGGTCGGCATCGACGGCTGGGTACTGCTGTTCACGCTGGGACTGGCGGTGCTGACCAGCGTGCTCTTCGGCAGTATTCCCATCTTCAAGTATGCCGGCACGCGGCTGAACATGGGCATGCGCGAAGGTGGGCGCGGTCTCAGCCAGAGCCGCGAGCAAGCACGCGCGCGCGGCGTGCTGGTGATGGCCCAGGTGGCTCTGGCGCTGGTGCTGCTGATCTGCTCTGGCCTGATGGCGCGGACGTTCGTTGCGCTCACCCAGGTCGATCCGGGATTTACCGATCCTAAGCAGATTCAGACGTTCGTTCTCTACCTCCCCAAGACCCATCTGCCCGATGACGAGCAAGTCGCACGCAGGTGGGAAGAGATTCTCAGAAGAGTGGCGGCGGTCCCGGGCGTTACTTCTGCCGGCTTGGCCACGGCCTTCCCCATGGACGGTAGCGGTAATTTCGACCCGGTGTTTGCGGAGGACCATGCTTACAAGGCGGGCGAAGTGGCTCCGGTTCGCCATTTCAATTACATATCCCCCGGTTTTTTAACAACGATGGGAACTATGCTGGTGGCGGGCCGCGATCTGACCTGGGCTGATGTCGAGAACCGGACTCCGGTGCTCCTGGCTTCGGCCAGTATGGCGCGCGACCTGTGGCGGACGCCAGCCAACGCGCTGGGCAAACGTGTCCGCGTGGGCTCCGGCGATGATTGGCGCGAGGTGGTGGGCGTGGTGGCTGATGTCCACAACAACGGGGTGAACAAAGAACCCGGCAGCATCGCCTACTGGCCGCCAGTGCTGAACAATTTTGAAGGCCAAAAACTGCAAGTGATGCGCGGCATGGGCTTCGCGTTGCGCTCGCCGCGCGCCGGCACCGAGAGCCTGATGAACGAAGTGCGGCAGGCGGTGTGGTCGGTGGATTCGAACCTGCCGCTGTCCGACGTGCACACCGAGGACTTCTACTATCGCCGCTCGATGGCGCGAACATCGTTCACGCTGTTGATGCTGGGCATTGCCGGCGCCATGGCGCTGCTGCTGGGGACTGTCGGGATCTACGGCGTGATCGCCTACTCGGTGTCCCAGCGCACGCGCGAGATCGGCATCCGCATGGCGCTGGGCGCGCAACGCCAGGCGCTGACCGGGCTGTTCGTCCGCCGTGGCTTGCTGCTGACGGTGGTCGGCGTGGCCGTGGGCCTGATTATCGCCGCCTTTGCCATGCGCTTGCTGGCTTCCATCCTTTACAAAGTGAGCCCCGTGGATTGGATCACCTACACCGCCGTATCCCTCGGTTTGATGGCGACGGCGTTCATGGCCAGCTATCTACCTTCCCGCCGCGCCGCCAACGTTGACCCGGTGGAGGCGCTGAGGGGCGAATGACCGAGTCGAGGGGATCGCCTGTGATCCTAAGCCCTGGTCTATTTCTCCGTCTCCGTGTAGATGTTTTTAAGTCGGCCGACAGGGTACCAGCAAACTGCCAATAGCGATCTGCACGGCTTCGCCGTTCTGGTTCAGTGTAGTGTTGCGCACTTTAATGAGACCCTGGGTGGGCCGCGACTTGGAAGGGCGAACCTCCAGAACTTCGCTCGTGACGTGCAGCTCGTCGCCAGGATACACGGGCTTGGGCCAGCGAAAGTCCTCAAAACCGAGGCCGATAATGCCCCCTGCCGGCTTGAGATCGCCTGCCACCAACAGACGCATGGTGATGGCAGCGGTGTGCCAGCCGCTGGCGGCCAAGCCGCCGAAAATAGTGGAACGCGCCGCGACGTCATCAAGATGGAAGGGCTGGGGGTCGAATTCGGCGGCAAAGCTCTTGACCCGCGCCTCATCCACACGCAGAGTGGAGGTTGTGTAAGTTTGTCCTACGGCGAAGTCCTCAAGAAACCGCTGAGTCATTCGAACACCAACTTCGCAATTAGCGTTTGGCAATTATCATAGAAAAGATGCTGAGCGGAGATGTAAAGAGTCAAAAAACTGTCACTTACAAATCCGGAAACTGTTGCGCAATTATAGGGATCTTGCACGCGCCGGGGGCTCTGCTAAAGAACGCGAGATTCAGGGTTGGAAATTCGGCGCGAGCCTAAGCGACACCCCTGGAGCGACAGCCCCCGCTCACTTCATGTATCCTTTTGAGAAAAGTATTTCGATCGACTTTTGTGTCGAAGCGAGGGTAGCCAATGAGGGCAAAGGTCGTAGCCGCCTTGTGCATGATGATGACCGGACTGACGGGTTGCATAACCGGCGGCAAGCAGTTTGCCTACGTGATCGGACCGAGCACCAATGAGGTCTTCCAGTTCCAGATCCTCTCCAATGGACAGCTTACAGCGCTTACTCCAAACAATTTTCCCGGGGGGCCAACTCCAGTATCGGTGGTCATCCACACCTCGGGGCTCTTCGCATACGTGGCTAACTTCGCCGGGAACGCTGTGACTTTGCTGGCCGTTAACCGGGGCAACGGACAGCTGACCGTCCCGGTCAACACCAACCCGATCCCTCCTCCAACCCCCGCCAACGTTTTCAATACCGGCACCGGCCCCATCGCCTTGGCCCAGAGTCCCGCGGGGACGTTTCTGTTCGTGGCCAACCAGGGCTCGGGCGACATTGACGCCTTTAGTATCGACCAGTCAACCGGCAACCTAGGTTTTCTCGCGGCAACCGCCATTGTCCAGCAGCCCTCACCACCGGCGCCACCGGTGCCCGGGGCCCATCCGAACTCTATGGCGATCTCGCCGAACGGTAATCTTCTGTTAACGGCCGACCCAGTGCTGGGCGAAGTCGCGGCATTTTCCGTCGACTCGAATGGAGGTCTGACTGAGGTTGCGGGCTCTCCCTTTGTGATCGGCGGTGGCGCCACTCCGACGTTCATTACCGTTGATCCTTCCAGCCGGTTCGCCTACGTGTCGGACCCGGCGCATAACTCCATTCTCGGATTTTCCATGCAGAGCAATCAGCTGACGCCGATCCCCGGCTCGCCCTTTGCGGCTGGCACCCAGCCCCTGGGCATGACCTTGTCACCACAGGGGGCGGTCCTCTACGTGGCGAACCGCGGATCGAACAACGTTTCCGCGTTTGTGATCGATTCCAATTCCGGTGCGCTGGCCACGGTGCCTGGCTCTCCGTTTGCAACTGCGGGCCAAGGGCCGAACTTTGTCGCCGCGTCGTCCACGTTCGTGTACGTGACCGACCAAACGACAAATGATGTTTCGGCGTTCACGATCGGCGCCAACGGCGCGCTGAGTCCAGTAACGGGATCGCCATTCAATGTGGCGACATCACCGCTGTCGATAACTCTGGTCAGTCAATAATCACT
>DATDGR010000280.1:0-8819 GCA_036521995.1 Terriglobia bacterium
TCTTGTCTCCCATCAGCCGCATGGCTTCCGGTCTCGGGCCAATGAACACGATCTTTGAAGCCTCACAGACCTCCGCAAAGTGGGCGTTTTCAGAAAGGAAGCCGTAGCCGGGATGGATGGCTTCGGCGTTGGTGATCTCAGCGGCAGAGATGATGCTGGCGATGTTGAGATAGCTGTCGGAGCTGCGCGCCGGCCCGATGCAGACCGCCTCATCGGCAAAACGGACCGGCAGGGACTGGTGGTCGGCCTCGGAATAGACGGCCACCGTCTCGATTCCGAGTTCCTTGCAGGCGCAGATGACCCGCAGAGCAATCTCCCCGCGGTTGGCGATCAGGATTTTCTTGAACATCCGCTTGAAGGCCGCCGCACGGCATGCTCCTTGAGGATCATTTCTGGTGTGAGGGCTTGATAGCAAACAGAGACTGGCCGTACTCCACCGGTTGCCCGCTCTCGGCGTAGATCCGCACAACCTCCCCGTTCACTTCGGATTGGATCTCGTTCATCAGCTTCATCGCCTCAATGATGCACAGCACCTGGCCCACGCGCACGGCGTCGCCCATCTGCACGAACGCTTCCGAATTCGGCGATGAGCTTCGGTAGAAAGTGCCCACGATCGGCGACTTGATGATGTACAGTCCGTCGGTGGATTCTGAGGGCGCGGCCTCGGCCGCGCTTAGCGGAGCCGGGCTCACGGGCGCGGGGTCCGGAGCCGGTGGTGGCCCGGCCGGTGCGCTTGTCACCGGAAGCGGCGCCGGAACAACTGCCGAAACCAGGGCGGATGCAGGCGCCGCGGCCTGATTCTCTCCCCGGCGGATGCGGATACGAAACCCATTCTTCTCCATCTCGAACTCGCTGATCTCCCGCTCCGCCAGCAAGTCCATCAGCTTTTCGATATCCTTGAGCCGCCAGTCGCGCTCCGACGTTTCAGCACCCGGGCGATTCTTTTCCGGCATTACCTCTCCGCTCCAAGTCTTGCTTGCGAACCTGACCTGATGGTCGGTGTGGTTCGGCTGCGCCTCTCAGCCCGTGAACCAAGGCTGCTTGGGCGCGGGCGTCAGGATTTCCGCTCCGTTTCTGCCCACCAGGACCGTGTCCTCGATGCGAATACCCCCGTAACCTTCAACGTAGACCCCCGGTTCGACGGTCACCACGGAGCCCGCCGGAATCGGTGTCGGGTCGCCGCGTCCCAGTCGCGGCCGTTCATGAACCTCGAGGCCCACTCCGTGGCCGGTGCTATGGGTGAAGTACTGGTCGACCCCTCGCCGGGCCAAGGCCTGGCGCGCCACCGCGTCCGCTCCTTCGCCAGTGAGCCCGGCACGCAGGGACTGGACCGCCTCCTGCTGAGCTTCGGCCACCGAGTCGTATAGCTGGCGTGCACGCCGCGTTGGCGTACCCAGGTAGATCGTACGCGTCATGTCCGCAGCATAGCCGCAGAGTATAGCACCGAGGTCGAGGATCACCAACTCACCGTGACGGAGCCGACGTGAAGAGGCTCGCGCGTGGGGCCAGGCGCCGCGCGCGCCCGAGGCCACGATCGTCTCAAAGGCAGGACCCTCGGCGCCTGCACGCTTCATGCGGTATTCGAGCTCAGCCGCCAGATCAGCCTCAGAAGCGCCGGGCTTTACTAGCGGCAGTACTTCAGCGAAAACCTCGGCGGTTACTTTGCCGGCCCGGCGTATGCGCTCCACTTCCCGGCCGTCCTTCACCATGCGGAGCTCGTCCAGCAAAGCGCCGACGGGGCGCCAGCGAGTGCTCCCGCTCCTCCCGGTCTCGCGGCGGAGAGCAGCCAGCTCCGCGCAAGACAGGTGGGAGTCCTGATAGCTGAGCGCCTCGGGCCGGGTCTTGCGCAGGAACGCGCCGATCGTCCGGCTGAGAGCCTCGCGCGTTTCGATCACCCTCACGGCGCGGCTTTGCTCCCGGGCCTGCAGAGTGTACCGAGGATCAACCCACAGCCGGGCTTGTCTTCGGCCCAGCAGCAGGGCACCGGCGCTGCCGCGAAAGCCGGTGAGATAGAACACGTCAACCGGCTTGGTGACCAGCAGCAGCCGCGGGCCAAGCGGTTCCAGCCGCTCCCAAAGGCGCCGCCGCCGCTCGTCAAAAATAAAGTCGGGGAAAGTCACCCAGGTCGAACGCACCCCAGGGGCAAAGTGGTCTTGCGGAGAGGTCATTGAAATCCTGACGCCGGCAGGGTGCAACCGAAATCGCGACTGCGCCTCACCAACCGCTGTCTTGAAGAGTGTCAGGCGCGGCCCTGAACTGAGACCCCGCGGCCCGCTATACACAAAAGGCCGCCCAGCCAGGCGGCCTCTGTGGTCCGTGTGTCTGTTTCAGCTCCTTGACGGAGCCATCAACGCTACCTAGCTTCCGGCCATTGCCACCGAGTCGATCTTGATCGAATCGCCTGTGACGGTGCCGGTCACTTTTACCTCGTGGCCTTCGTGGCCCTGCAACTTATCCTGATCGTCCGAGGTGTAGACCTTGCCGCCAGAGACGACGACCAGCTTCGAGCCTCCGTCCTCACACTTTTTCACGCAGGCCGCCGCGTCGTCGCTCGCCTTGTCATGCTTGGCGCCACACATGGCGTCGCTAACGACACCGGTGATGGTCTTCGACCAAGACAGGCTGGCGAAAACCAGCATCGCTGCCACCAACATCAAGAGTTTGATACGCATTTGATGGTCTCCTTTTTTGAATTTGCTGTCCGATCCCTGACAACCTCCCTTTCGCCCCGTCACATCGAACCTGAGACCCAAGAAGCTCCCCCGTGTTACACCTCCTAGGACATCTGCCTCAATCATAGTACAGAAACAGTTCCATCAGGCAACTTTCATTGCTTGACTGCTTCCGGACGCAGCGACTTGAAGACGACCGCCAGCCACCCCTGGACGGCCCTCGGGTCGCTGAGAAACTCGGACAGCGGCCGCTCGCGCAACTTGTTACCTGCCAAGACCTCCAGCAGCGCCAGGCCGCGGCGGTTCCGCCATAGCAGGCTGCCTTTCGCGTCCCACAGCTTTAGCTCGACGGTTGCCGCCGGAACCTCGCCCTTGTGCGAAAGCACTGAGAACTTGGCCAGGGTCCGCATCCCGGAGCCAGCCACAGGCTGCTCAACGCCGTCCCACGCCGCCACCAGCCGGTTGACGGGCGCCTGCACCTCGACCACGTGCACCTCAAGCACGGCATCCGAGCGGCTTTCGGAGGCCACCTTTGGAATCACACCTTCGGTCTTGCTGAGATAAGCCGAGAGGTCAAAGCCGCCCGTGGCTGGGTCCATGGCGTCGAGCATGGAACCGGAGTGCCCGGCCTGCTTGCTAATCTCCTCGGCCAAATACTGTGGAGCGACATACCAGCCAAGGCTGCTCTGAAGATGCTCCCTGATGCTGTCGTAGAGGCCGTCGGCGTCCGGCACTTCAGAGCTCGGCAGCAAAATGATGCGGTGCACGCGGCGCTCGATTTCCCCGACCGGCACAAAGAGGCTCTCGGCAGGATAGTTGAGTGCTTTCAGGACCTTTTCGCCATTGTCCTGGGGGTAGTACCAGGCCGTTACCTCGGAACCGATGCCGACGCGGTCGGTGTAGTCTTCGAGCGCCGTCAGCGCCACGGTCTCGCCGCCCGATTGCAGCGTGATTTGAGCGGGTTCCACGGCAACCACCAGGCCCTTCACCTGACGAGCTTCGTGTTTGGTTCCCTTGGAGTCCGAAGCAAGGAGCGCAGCCGAGTTGCCGGGTCGCGACGGCTGCGCCCCAAAAAGCGCGCCTCCCGAGGCCGGTTGACCCAGTACGAGCGCTGCCCACGCGGCGCCCAGCATCGTCAGCCCGCCGCTGAAGAGGTTACAGCCTGAGTTCCGCATACTTACGATCGTACTAGACCTTCCTTTTGATCGGCCCGGAAATCCAGTCGCAGATCCGGGCGGGTGCAAGTGTACACCCCGCAGCCCTACTCGCCAAAACTCCGAGGTCGAGGAGCTCGACGTTCGAGGTTGCTCGAAAAGGGAAGCTTGCGGTTTGATTACTTACGTGATACTGTAGATGGGTAGTAAATCATTCGGGTCCGATAAAGGTGTGCTCCAACGGCGAAATGGCTCGGGAGGGGAAGAAGAAGCTGGGGGCGTCAAATCGCTCGCCGCCAGATTTGTCCGAACGAACTCGGCATGTTACAGAAAATAAGTCACTTCCATTTCTTGGAAATGGTCGAAATCCAGTATTCTTATGAAAGAAAAAGGTTTACGGTCAACGCCTACCTTCCTGATGAAACGACAGCCAGTCGTCAAAAAGTGAGGGCCCTGGGCGGGGAGCCTGACAAACAAAGCTGGGAGGTGCCTTGGAATCAATTGGATACGAAAACGACTTTTGGAGCTACCGGTCAATGAGAAATCGGGAAGGCCGGGCATTCTCAGCGAATGACGGATGATCCCGCGGCCAGCGAGATCTTCGACCTCGAACCGCCGAGGTTAAAGACCCAGCTAGTCCAATTTGATCTAATCCGGCGGTTCAGAAGGGCCGACAAGGGTTAATGACGGCGGAGCCAAACCAGCAAGTGAAATACTACCGCGCCTATGGCAGAATGGAATGGACACATGGAGTCAGAGAGCCAGATCGAGAGTCCGGCGAGGGCGAAGCACCGGCTGAGGCCGAAGCAAGGCTGCCGGGCGGAGGCCGCCCGCTCGATGCCGGGGGTGGTTTTTCTGCTAGCGGTCTCGGTCCTGTTGCTCGGGGCCTGCTCGAAAGACCCAAATGTGTTGAAGGGCAAGTACTTGGAGAGTGGAAACCGCTATTTTGAGAAAGCCCAGTACCGTGCCTCCGCCATCCAGTATCAAAACGCTATTCGGGTAGACCCGAAGTTCCAGCAAGGACATGCCAGGCTCGCCCAAGCCTACCTGAAACTCGGGATGTGGGCCGGGGCCTACCAAGAACTCAGCCTGGCGGTGGACGAGAATCCGGATGACCTCGCCACCCAGGTCACCCTCGGCAATCTGCTGCTGGCCGCCAAAGAGTTCCATCGTGCGCAGGACATTGCCCAGACGGTTCTCAAGAAGGACCCCAATAACGTCCAGGGCCGGATTCTTCTGGCCAACTCTTACGCCGCCCTCGACAACGTGGAAGCCTCGCTCCAGGAGATGCAGAGCGCCATTGAATTGGCGCCAGCTCAGCCGGGATCCTACCTGAACCTGGCCTATCTGCAGCTTGATGCCAAGCAGAGCGCGCAGGCGGAGGAGAGCTTTAGAAAAGCGGTTGAGCTGGATCCCAAGTCGCTCGCGGCCGTGCTGTCACTCGGGAACTTCTACGTGCAGCAAAAGCGTTGGAATGAGGCGGAGAAGCAGTTCCACGAGGGCACTGAACTGGGCTCCAAGAACCCGCTGCCGTGGCAGGCGCTGGCGCGGCTGTACCTGGCCGAGGGCCAGAAATCGCAGGCTGAGCAGGTGCTGCAGGAGGCGAAGAGGACCATCCCGGACAATCCCGCCGCTTACCGTCTGCCGGGCGACTTCTACTTTGCCACCGGTGACCTCGACAAGGCGCTGGCCGAGTACGCTTCGATTTCCCAGCAGCACCCCAAGGACCTCGTCACGGAGCAAAACTACATCCAGCTTCTGATTCTCCATCGCGACTTTGTTCAGGCCGCCAAGCTGAATGACGGGCTGCTGAAGAGCAATCCCAAAGACGTCCGGGCTCTAATCGCAAAGGGGGAGATTCTGTCCGCCCAGAACAAGCCGGAAGACGCCCTCTCCGCTCTGGAAGACGCCATCCGGAACGATCCGGATAATGCGGAGGCGCGCTATTTCATGGGCGCGGCCTTCAGCCAGAAAGGGGATCTGGCGCGGGCAGAGTCAGAGTGGCGGGAAGCGGTGAGGCTGCGTCCCGGACTGGTGCAAGCGAACCGGGCGCTGGTAGCGCTCGGCATGCAAAAGCAGGACTGGGACCTAGTGGCTCGCAGCGCTGACGCCCTCATCACGTCGGCGCCGGGGCTCCCCGAAGGCTACGTCGACCGCGCCGGGGCCCGGATTGCGAAAGGTGACCTGGACGAGGCCGAAGCGGACCTGCAGAAGGCAGCTCAGCTTGCCCCGCAGTCGCCAGTTCCCTATGCCCGCTTGGCGGCCCTGAGGGTGGTCCAGAAACGGTATGCCGATGCCGAAAACGAGTACGAGCAGGCGCTCGCCCGCGATCCGAACTTCGTGGAGGCCTTGAACGGTATCGTCCAGCTCGAAGTCAACGCCAAGCAGACACCCAAGGCCGTGGCGCGGGTTCTGCAGCAAGTCGTCAAAGAGCCGGGCAACAGCGATTTCCAACTAACGCTGGCGAAACTCTACTCCGAGGACCGCCAGTGGGACAAGGCCGAAGCGGCCGCTCAAAAGGCGGTCGATCTCAATGGCGCCAACGACCTGGCGATTCAACTCCTGGGCCAGCTTCAGCAGCTTCGGGGTGAAATCGACCCGGCGGCCGCCAGCTACCAGCGCGCCATCCAGGCGGAACCGAATGACCCTGTGGGATACACGCTGCTGGGGCAACTCGAAGACTCACGCGGCAACTGGCAAAAAGCTCAGGCGCTCTATCAGAAGGCGCTGCAGTTGAAACCGGACTATGCCCCGGCCGCGAACAACCTCGCTTACTTGATGCTGGAGCACGGGCTCAACACGGACGAGGCGCTCACTTTGGCCCAAACGGCCCGCCGCGGCATGCCGGACTCGCCGGCCGCGGGTGACACCCTGGGATGGGCTTACTTCAAGAAGGGGGCTTACGATTCAGCCGCCACCCAGCTTGAGGACGCCGTGAAGAAAAATCCGCAAGACGCGAACTACCACTACCATCTGGGGATGACGTACGCAAAACTTGGCAACCGCAGCCGGGCGCGGGCCGAACTGGAGCGCGCCGTGGAGATCAACCCCGCCTTGGGTCAGTCCGCCGACGTCCGCGAGGCTCTGGCCCAGACGGCACGGAACTAGGCCATCGATGTAGTCTATCCTACGCTCACCGTTGTGTCGCGATGGCCGGGCTAGGGCTTTACAACTTGCAGGTTGTTGGTTACCGAGAACGCGCCGGAGACTCCGTTGGCACGAAGGTATGCCAGGTTCTTGTCGGCTTCGTTGTCCACCACGCCTTCGAGCGAAACCCGGCCGCTCTTGACGACAATCCGGATCGGTTTGAGCACTCCCAAGGCGTACTTTTGCAGAGGGGGATAACCATAGATGGCCTGATAGAGGCGACGGCGAAGCTGGTCGTCCATGGAAGAAGGCGGCAGCACTTCGATCTGATTATCGACGCTCTGCACGCCCTCAATGCCCTTCACCACCCGCCCGGCGTCGCTCTTGAGAACCGGCCGGGTCACCCCGCCGGTCAGCTTGACGTCGGAACCTTGCACCTGGAAAGCAACGTAGTCGAAAACCGTCACGTAGGGCAGCATGTTCAATTCATGCCGGACCTCTTTGGCGATGCGGACCTCGGCCGGGCTGGGGCCCGAGACTCCAAACTGCGCCGCCGCCGGAACTGCGGCCAGGGCTGTGATCGAGAAAACGAGAAAGCTGACGACCATTTTGGGGTTCATACGATTCTCCTCCTCAATCGGTTTATGAACGTTCCTGGACCCGCCCTTACGCCGCGTCACCCCATCACACCACATCATACACCGCAACTCGCCGGGCCTGTTGTGGGCGGCTGCAAGCCTGTGCTAGCCTAGATTTCGACTGCGATGGTTATCTCACACCTTCCGGCCATGGTGCTGTTCGCCTTTCTGGTCTCGGTGGTTTTTGGCGTGATCGCCAAGAACACGCCGCGAGAGAGGTTCTTCTACGGCCTGAAATCGTTCGCCCTTTTCATCGGCATCGCCTTGCTGATCGGCTGGCTGATGTATCCGTTTCCCCGGCGCTGAGCCGTTTCTCGGCATCGATGCTGGCGGCCGCAAGGCCTCGTGCGACTCGAACGAGCCGTTTCGTCATTGGTCATTAGGGACCGCTCCGGAGTCTACGCATTTCTGAACTACAGAGAGCCTGGAGAGTTCGCGACGGGGCACGGCGCCTTTGAGACGGACAGAAGCATCCTCGGCGGCGCAGGGAGAGAAGGATCAAAACCGCGAAACGACCCAGCCCACGTGGCTGGAAACAATTATGGGTTGGCGACGGCGGGCGCTATTTCTCAAGGAGCCGGTTCTCGGATGAGGTTATGACTGTCGACCGAACGGCGGCGTCGTTTCCTGCGAAGACCGCGATTCAAGGGATGCCGCCAAGGGCATGACGAGCTGCTTCCGCGCCCATCAGGGTCCGCATCAAGGTGATACGTCACCCCAGAATGAAGTTAGAGCGTCCAGGGTGAGCGCGTCAGAGCGAATCGAACCTGGTCGAGAGCCCCGGTGAGGGCAGTGCTCAACAGTTGAACCAACCGGAAGGCGACGGCACCGTGTTCGCAAAGAAAGGATGAAAAGTCCTTCCCGCCGAGGAAGCCGATCTCCGAGCGCTCGATCGTTCGCGCGGCCGCCCCGTGAGGGCTGGCGGCGATTGCTGACGATATCCCGAGAATTTCGCCCGGCCGAACGATCCTTGAACCCAAGGATTGGGTCAGTTTCGCCCTGCCGGTGTGGAGGACGAATATACCGGACGCTAATTGGTCTTCAACGAAAAGAGTGGTGCCGGCAGGATACCAAGTCCTCACCTGCATTGTGTTGAAGGCTTCCGCTGTGTCATCGGACAGATCGGCAGAGGGTGCCCCAAGTTCCGTTAGAGGTTTGAGCGACGGTTCTCGGACCCGGTTCGATTAGAATCGGGCTGGGAAAATCTCAAGTAAAGGAGAACCGTCGTGGAGAAAAGGTATCACATCGCCGAGAAGAGTGATAGTGAA
>DATDGR010000281.1:0-6764 GCA_036521995.1 Terriglobia bacterium
GCAGTGACGAGATACAAAACAATGGCTGGAGGATGCCGGTCCGGAGAACCGGCCCCGACCTGCGGTTCGAACCTGTCAGGGCCGGCGCAAAGCAACGGGAACTGCGGGCAGGCTAAACGCCGGCCGCGCTCTGTAGAGCGGCGCGGTTGGGTATCAACAAGACGGATCCGTCGATCGCGACAAGACGCTTGCTTTTGAACTCTCCCAGCGCCCGGGTCACGGTCTCGCGCGAGCTTCCGATCAACTGTCCGATCTCTTCATGAGTCATGGTCATCCGGATCCGTACTCCTTGCCGAGTGTCCTGGCCCGTCTGCGATGAATCCAGGAGGAACCTCGCCAGCTTTGCAGATGCCGAACGGGTGAGGCCCAGGGAGCGGACCTGTTCACATGCCGACTGATAGCTTCTGCTCAGTTGCCGGGCGGCGCACAGCGAGGCCTCAGCATGCTGGCTCAGGAAGCGCAGAAAGTCCTCTCGTCGAACGAAGTTGACCTGGCAAGCCTCCAGCGTCTCCGCACTCGCTTGATAAGGCTGGTTTGACATCACCGCATGCAGGCCCAGAACTTCGCCGGGATGAACGATGCGCAGGATCATGGTCTTCCCTTCGCTGGAGGTCATCGACAGCTTCACTCGGCCTTTGCAGAGTACGAATATCCCTCGGGGAGCCTCCTCTTCCACAAACAAGACTGCCCCTTTAGGATAACCATTCATGAACTTGATGCCATCAAGGGCCTTCAAAGTTATTTGGGACAGATTACAGAAGAAGCCTTCCGACTTCAGCAGACAGCGCTCACAGCTTCCCGTCAGCTCCAATCCGTATGGCGAACGCATGTTAGCCTCCCTTTGTTGTTTTGTGCCCTTCATTTGACCCAATCTTCACCTGGCCGAGAATGAACCTCGTCATCAGGGACCGGCTCTGGAGATCTGCTCCCCGGTGAAGCAGGGATCTCAAAAGCTCCCTGCCCTCCGAGCTGACGAACGTAACGTCCGACAGCTCCACGGTCACCCGCTTTGTCGGCTTGCACTTCGAGATTTCGTCCCAACTGTGCTCGAGTTCATGAACCCACGGCCCGCTCAGCTTACCTTCCACCCTGAGCGTGGTCGGCTCGGATTCCGGAACCAGCGTGATTCTGAGCATCTCGCGTTACCTCCGGCCTCATTCCTGTTGCCCCTGATCGGGCAGAGGGAAGTCGGACATGACACGGCTGGCACGCAGGCAACCAAACAGCCCGAGCGTCTTCAGATGATTGAGCCAGGGAGTGTTAACGCGGTTCAGGGTCGGTGGTAGGCGTCACAGGCGTTGTGACGACGATCACATATCGCCATCTGACGATATCGCGTCAGAGGTCGCCTCGGCCGATACCCAGCTTTCGCATCTTCGAATTCAGAGTGGTGCGTTTAAGACCGAGGCGCGCCGCCGCACCCTTGGGGCCAGCGATCACTCCCTTGGTGTCGCGGAGAACACGGAGGATGTGCTCACGTTCGGTGGCCTCAAGCGTGGAGAGTTGAGCAGACGAAGTCTCAGGCTCTTCAGCCACCGCCAGTTCAGACAACGGCACACGGAGCACGGGGCCGGGCGACAGAATCACGGCTCTTTCTATCAAGTTTTCCAGCTCGCGGACATTTCCCGGCCAGTGCCATCGCTCTAAGGCTGCCATCGCTTCCGAAGGGATGGTCTCGATCCGCTTGTTCATGCGGCGGGCATGTTTCTGGACAAAGTGGTGCACCAGGATGGGGACGTCTCCGGACCGCTCCCGCAGAGGGGCGGCACGCACCGGAAATACTCGGAGCCGATAATACAAGTCACTACGGAATTCGCGGTCCTTCACCATCTGCGGCAGATCCCGGTTGGTGGCCGCGACCAAACGGACGTCGACCGGAATCGTGCGCGTGCTTCCTAAACGCTCGAACTCTTTTTCCTGTAAAGCCCGCAGAAGCTTGGGTTGCAGCTCCAAGGGAATGTCTCCCACCTCGTCCAGAAACAGCGTTCCCTGGTGGGCCAGTTCCAGCCGGCCGATTTTTTGGGAAATCGCCCCGGTGAAGGCTCCTTTCTCGTGGCCGAAAAGTTCGCTCTCCAGCAGGCCGCTGGGAATGGCGGCGCAGTTCAGCCTTACAAAGGTGTGGTCGCGGCGGGAACTCAGTCTGTGAATGGCCCGCGCCACAAGCTCCTTGCCTGTTCCGGTCTCGCCGAGGATCAGCACGGTGGCGTCGGTGGGCGCTACCGTTTCGACCTGTTTCAAGGTGCGTTTCAGGGCGGGGCTTTCACCAACGATGTCTTCGAAGTTGAACTCCGTCCGGAGCTCCTCTTCCAGATAGGCCTTTTCCTGGGCGAGGCGGTCCCTCAATTCTGCGACCTGGCGAAAGGCCTCCACGCTGTTGAGTGCCAATGCCACTTGATCAGCCAGATGGCCGAGAACGTGAACCTCTCTTTCGGCGAAGGCGGCCTGGCGCCGGCCAACCGTCAAGGCGCCGAGCGCGCGGCCACGATTGAGGAGCGGCAGCCAGCAGCCGGACTGCAGCCCAGCCCCGGTCCAGCGCTGCAAGAAGGCCGGCGGGAAGCGCTGCAGGTCCTCCGGCCGATTGATCACCAACGGCTCGCGAGTGGTGAACACCTGGCCCTCGGGCGTCTCCTCCAAGGGCAGAACGTCTTCCCCTTGCGGTAAGTCGCCGGCGCCAGCCGCATCGAGAACATGCAGCCGCAATTTGCCCAGGGTCTGGTCGTATAGGGCTAAGGCAGTCCAATCATAGGATGTCACCTGATGGATGCCCGCCGAGATGGCCGCAAAAAGTCTGCGGATGTCGAGGCTTGAGATCAGCGTGTTCGTGACCTGAAGCAGCAGAGCTTCCTCGCCCTGCTTGCGCTCTGTGAAATCGCGCGTCACCTTCGAGAAACCGCGCAGCTCGCCGCTCTTGTCCCGGAGGGCGGTAATAATCACGTTGGCCCAAAATCGCGAGCCATCTTTGTGCAGGCGCCAGCCCTCGTCTTCGAATCGCCCCAGCTCTGCCGCCATCTTCAGCTCATGATCGGGCTTGCCCCGCTCGATGTCTTCCGGCAGATAGAAGCGGGAGAAATGCTGCCCCATGATTTCGTCAGCGCCATAGCCTTTGATCCGTTCCGCGGCCGGACTCCAACTGTTCACTCGTCCCCCGGGATCAAGCGTAAAGATGGCGTAGTCCTTCACGCTTTCAACGATCGATCGCAGACGTTCTTCGCTCTGCCGCAAAGCGTCTTCAGCTTGCTTGCGCTCCGCAATGTCACGGACTACCGCCAGAACCGATGGACCCTGATGACCCTCGACAGGGCTGAGCATGATGTCAACCGGGAACTCGCTGCCATCCTTGCGCCTGCCGTAGAGGTCAAGGCCTGTTCCCATGGATCGGGAGCGAGGCGTCGTGAGATAGCCCTGTTGATGAATCAGGTGCACCTGGCGGTAGCGCTCCGGAACTAAAGTGCTGAGAGGCTGTCCGACCAACTCGCTGCGCTGGTAGCCGAACATCTTCTCCGCCCGCGCGTTCACGCGTACAATCTGACCCTGCTGATCGACCTCGAGGATGCCGTCCGGTAAGGATTCAAAAAGCTCCTGAAACACACCCTCCTCCCCGGGTGGCAGGGTTTGTCTGCTGCGCTCGGCAAAGTCGTCCCGGAATTCCGCCACCGAAGGTCCCCTGGCCCGGGTTCACCCGCAGTAAGCTTCCAAGGCTTCGCTTGCGGAGTGTCCCCCGGGCTTCGAACCCGGCAGTATATCCCACGCCGCGAATCCGGGATCACGATTCCGCGGGGACCCGCCGGGAAGGCCGAGTTTTCCAGGAAAAATGGGGCTAGATTTCTAGCCCCCGGGGCCGGTGGTTGATTTTCGAGGTCACTTGGGCTTGGTGGCGGGCGCGGGATGAGGGGCCGGGTGGTGCTCATTGTAAGTGGCCGCTCGGTTCAGGAAGTGCTCGGGGTGCTGCTGCAGGTCCGTCTTGATGTCCGGATGATCCTTCAGGTACTGCTCATACTGGGGGTGGCTTTGGATAAATTCCGCATTGTTGGCCAGCGACGGGTCCTTTTTGACTTGCTCCGCCACCTGGGGATGGGAGTGCATGAAATCGTCATAGCTCTTCGTCTGGGTCTGGTCAACCGCCATGCCGCTCTGCCGGAACTTCTGGTCGACGCTCATCAGGCGTTGCGGATTGCTCGCCCCGGCCTTGGCCAGGTTGGGGTGGTTGTTCATAAAGGTCTGGAGCTCAGGGTGCTGCGAAAGATACTGCGAATTGCCAAGGAGCGACGGGTTACTCTGTATTTCCTTCGCCGTGTCCGGGTGGGTCTGCATAAAGTTGTCAAAAGCGTCCAGAGCCCGGGCGCGCCCGGCCTCCGGATTCGGCGTCGGCGGGCTGGTGGCGGAGCTGCCTTGGGCCGGAGTGGTCGAAGCGTCCTGGGCGCCGACGGCGGGGACGGCCAGGTTCACTCCGAGGCCGGCCGCCAGAACGGCGGCCCAAACCCAGCGGGAAGAATTTTGGGTGATGCTCGCTAACATGATCTCCTCCATCAAAATTTGGCCTTCTCTTCACGGACCGGCCATGCTTGACGCGGCCCTCCTTAGAAAATAACACGGCTTGGACGGAAAAGTTGCGCCCGCATTTCGCCTGCGGCTACCAACAAGTCGCCCGGCCGCCGCGGAACGCAACCAACACTCAAAGACGAGAGGGGCGAGCCCGCTCACCGCTCTCCCGGCCTGAACAGGCTGCGTATTACAGCGGGCGGCTCTCATGGTTCCGCCTCACTGCTGGCTCCCGCTCTCGCCTGCAGCCGTAATATTTCCGAATCGTCCAAACCCAGGATGTCCTGCAGATATTCCCGGATGGCCATCAACGCGAACGCGGTCTCGGCCGCCAGAAAGGTTCCGAGATAAGAGGCCATGAGTGGGATCGAATACGCAATGCCGTCGTACGGAGTTTGGGCGAGCGCTTCGTCAAAGCTCAGGTTCGCGCCCTGGATTCGGAAGCTAGCGAGGACCTGGGAGGTAGAAACCTGCAGCAACAAATGGTACGCGAACAGGAAAGTCATCGCCGCCAGGGCAAGCGCCAAGGGAAGCCAGGCAATCAGCGTGCTCAGTCCGCTGCGCGAGGGTTGCAGGCTCCTGAACATCCAGCCCGCGATGGCGTGCCGGCTGTAAAAGATGAAACCGAGCAGCAGGAAGCAGAATGTGGACACGTAGACAGTCATGAAATTGGCTTGGGCCGCGTACATCGGGATCAGGTGGAGGTACTTTACCGGGATCGGCAGCGCCGCGGACACCACCGACCCGAGGCCCACGTAGTTTTTGAAATAGCGGATAAACTGCGCGAACCGCTTCGGACCCCGGTTCGAGGTTTTGGGACGCGCCGCCGGGCGCCGCGCCGCAGCCGCGCGAGGGGCTACGGGACGGGGATCTTCCATAAGATGCTCTTGGCGCCTCCGACCGGGACGTTGACCGTCTCCGATTTGACACTGCCGCCTTTGCCGTCGGTTTTTTCCGCGCGCATCCGGTAGAAGCCGGGAGGCAGCTCGGCGGTGGTAGGACTGCTGGGCTGCGGAAAGAGCATCTCAGCGGGTTCAAAGCCCTTCGCCGGCGGCACCCATTGATAGAACACCTGCCACCCTCCGTTGTCGCTGCCGGACTTCACCGTGTGGATCTCCACCGGCACTAGCCTGCCATGGCCGTGCTCGTCGCAATCCGTTTTCTTGATGTCAAGATCTTGCGCCACCGCGTCCACGATCCCGGCAGCCTCGCTCGGATGCTGGCGAGCGTAGGCCAGGAGATAGTCGTCGATCGTTAGCTGAAGCCGGTATTCCGCAGGCTCCCCGAAGGAAGGTCGATTGCTCAGCCAGGTTGCAGACCTCAGAATCGCCACAGCCGGATACCGGAGATCATCATTCGCCGTTGCCAGCAGCCGGGCGTTCCCGACGATGTTATTGAGAGCAATCCGCGTCGGCTCGGGATGCTGAGGCAACTGTTGACCGTCGGTGATCAGCGGCGCAAGAAGGATCAGGCAGGCGACAACACAGCTTGGCATCTTTCCCCGTCGGTGCCCGGTGCTCAGGGCGGCTTCCCTCCCGTTCTATTAGCACATTCACGCTCTCGACGCCACCTGACTTTCGCTGCTGCCGTCCACGTTTCCGGCGTCCACCGGTCAATGAGACGGGAAATGGCGGAAACTAGAAAACAGAAAGCAGAAGGCAGAAGTAAGAAGTCAGAAGCCAGAAGGCTGTCATTCTGAGGAGCCGAAGGCGACGAAGAATCTGCTGTTGCTTCGCAAGCAGGCTGTTCGCGTTGCTCAGGATGACAGGCTGGAGGCGGCTTTTCCTTCGGGCTCCTTACTTCCGCCTTCTTCTTTCTGGTTTCTGCTTTCTGACTTCCGGTTTCTGCCTTCCCCTCACCCGTCCCGCACCTCCGGGGGTGACGACGCCGCTGGCTGGCCCCGCGCCTTGGCCTCCCGTTCCGTGTACTCGCCCTCCAGGCGGTGGAACTCCTCCAGCAACTGCTCCGCCTCCGCCGGCTGCCCCATCTGATTCAGCAACATGGCCTGGATCAGCATGCCGATGTTGTCCGGCCGCGACGGCTTGAAGATCTTGAAGTCCTCGTCCTCGCCGTAGCGCTTCACCAGCAGTTGGTAGATGGCCCAGTGCAGGCGATAGTTGGCGGCGTGCGCCTGCTGGTAGGCCTGGCGCCGGTGGCGGTGAAACAGGCGCACCAGTTGCTCGGCCAGTTGGGTCGCCGACCGCGCCGGCGGCCCGTCGCCAGCG
>DATDGR010000282.1:0-6170 GCA_036521995.1 Terriglobia bacterium
AACGAAACTATGCCGGGCGACGTCTTCACCACTGGGCGGATTACCGCGCTGAATTCCACCTCGCCCGGCATAGTCCGGAGGCCGGAATAGTGCCTCAGACAATGTGGGCCCTGGTATGGAATGTCCAATCCGCTCTTGCGAACCAGCGATTGAAAGGCTTCCGTCACCGCAGTGGGCTTCAACACGCCGATGGGAGCGCGCATTCGCAAGAAAACTCTCCGATACGGTGCAGGAGGTGGCGTTCGCTTCAGATGCTTCACCAGCGCAGACAGGGCCTCATTGGTGAGCGGCAGTTCCAAAGGCGAGGAGGTCTTAAGTTGATGGATTCGTAGGATGCCTTGTCGCCAACGGATGTCGTCAAGGCTGAGGGTCACGATCTCGCTGGCGCGCAATCCATAGGTGGCAATCAACAGAAACATCGCGTAGTCGCGCAAGCCCATCGGCGAAGCCGTATCCATGCCTCGCAGCAGGGTGCGAACTGTTTCCCACGGCAAGGCGTGAGGGAGTTTCTCAAGGCGGTAGAGTCGCGGCGTGTCGATCTGGCGATCAAGCCCGGCGGGCGCTCTGCCGTCAGTAGTGAGGAAGCGAAGGAATCCTCTCAGCGCGGCGATATCGTGCTGGAGACTGGCCCGGCTCAGCCGTCGGCCGGCCTTGGCGATGTACGATTCAATATCGCCGCTCCGGACGCATCCCACGGCTGTGCCCCCCTTTTCCAGGTGCTGGAGGAAGCATTGCGCGGTCCGCTGGTGGCTGGAAACGGTGGACGCGGCAAATCCGCGGACTTCGCGGAGGTGATCCGCATACTCCTGGCTCAGGGTCAGAGCGGATGTTCCTGCTGCTCCGCTCCCCTCAGCCACGATCATGCCGGTGGCCCTGAGATATCGTTCCAGTGCCCGGACGGTTCCAGCGTTAGTCGGGAAGACCTTGATGAGATCACGCCAGCAAGCCTGGAGCGTCGTGTGAGTTAAGCTCGCGACATCCCGAGCCCTGCGACGCCGCAGATCAGCATCCACATGCGGCAGCACGCGAATCGCAAACTCGCGCGAGCCGGGCGTGTAGCCGGTGGCGGCGAGCCAATCGTCAAAACCATCGGTAATCGGCCCCAACAAGGGCATTGACAGAAACTTGTGGTGAGCTTTTGGGAAAAGAGAATGTAGCATCGGCACCTCGTAAAAGTGGGTTGAACCGCCTGACGGCGGCCGTTCCGATGCTACCGCTCAAATGTTGAGTCAAAACCAACGGAGACACGATTTTGCCGGCTTTCCGCGCATCAACTCCACATTTCTAACAACTTCACATTAGTCGAGCACCAACAAGCTAGGGCGGGCGTAGAAACGGAACTTGCGGCGACGCCCGGCGGGGGAATCTCGGTCGAGGTCGGCGAGCAGGTCGGAGACGGTGCGAAACAGGGCGGTGTGACCGGCCAGGATGGCCGCGTGGGCGATATTTTTGGCAATCATGGTCTTGCCCAAGCCGGCCGTGCCGCACAGGATCAGGTTGCGGCCGCGGGTGAGGAAGTCGAGGGTGAGGGCGCGCTCGATCAAGGGGCGGTCGATTTTCTGGGGCCAGTTCCACTCGAAATCGGCCATGGGTTTGAAGCGGCGCAAGCGGGCCTGCGCGAGGCGGCGTTCCAGGCTGCGGCGGGCGGCGGCTTCGGTTTCGGAACGAGCGAGTTCTTCCAACAGTTGGCGGGGACTCCAGCGCCCCGTCGAGGCGCGGGCCACCAGGTCATCGAGCGAGTCGGCGGTAAGCACCAGGCCGAGTTGTTGCAATTGCGCGACCAGATCATTCGTCGGAATCGGCGTCTTTTTCGGGGTCTTGGGCGAGATCATCGTAAGCCTCCAGAGTGGGATTGGAAACGGTCAAGTTTTCCAGATCGGGACGACGCGAGAGGTTGACGGCGAGCGGGGTGCGTTGCCGCCGCTGGCGATGACGGCGGGCCAGGATAAAGGCCACCGAGGAGAGGTGCGGGGTGTTGTGGTCGAGCGCCTCGCGCAGAGCGGCGGCCAGTTCCGCGGCACCGTAGTCATCGAGCAAGCGAAGGAGTTGCGGAATGAGCCGGCTGGCGGACTCGCCGCGCTCGAAGGCGGCCTGCAGGAACGCCTGGCTTTCTGGAACGAGAGCGGCCAGACGACCGGAAGCGGTTGCGCCCAGGGCCTTGCGTTTCTGTTCGAGCAAGGCTTGGCGATGCGCGGGGTCTTCGATGTGTTCGTGGCGGTCGTAGGAGCGGCGATGGGAAGCGATTTCGGTGGCGCCGTCGAGCAGGCGAACGGTGGTGGGCGAAGCCACCAAGGTCAAAGCGCGGCCCAAGGCTTGCGGCGGCACGGAATAATCGTTGAGGTCAAAGCGGACGCAGAGGGTTTTATCGGCGTAGACGGTGCGCGTCGTGTCACAGGAAAAAGGGTGAGCAGGGAGCGGCAGCAAGCGCGGTTTCTCTTCGGCGAAAACTTGGGCTACGGTGCGGGAGTCATCCCCCGGCCAAGGGCGTTGGTGGGCGACCTGGTCGCGCCAGGCGAGCGCCTGGCGGTTGAAATCCTCCAAGGTGGTGAAGGGACGGGCGGCGAAGAAGCTGGAACGTACATACTGGATAGCCCGCTCCACCCGCCCTTTCTCATTGCCGCGGGCGGGGCGGCAAGGAAGCGTGGCGAAGTGATAGTGGGCGGAGAGTTCCAGGAAGCGGGGATGGAAATGAATGGCATCGCCGCGACGTTCCAAGACCACGCTCCGGAGATTGTCAGTTTGCAAGCTTCGCGGCGATCCACCCCAGTCGTGAAAGGCGTGAACGTGGCCGAGAAGAAAATTCTCCAGGCTCTGGTCAAAGAAGAATTCCAACCACAAGGCACGGCTATAGGAGAGAGTGAGGACGAAGCCGGACAAGCGTCGGCGGGCGCGGCCCAGGCGGACTTCGCCGAAGTACGCCCAGTCCGACTGTGCCGACTCACCGGGGAAAGCGCGCAGGCGCAGAAAGGCTTCCCGGTGTGGGGGGCGCAATTCGGCCACGACACGGCGGAGTTGCGTCACGCTGCCCGGGTAGCCACGCGGGCGGATCATCTGGAAGAGGCGGGTGGCGCGCAAACGGGGATACTGCTGTAAGGTTTGGCGCAGAAAGTCGAGATAAGGATCCGTCAACTGTGCGCGCAGGCGGGGCTGGCTGCGGAAGCGGTCGGTATCGAGCGCCCGGCGTACGGTATCGGGATGGAGAAGGAGTTCGGCGGCAATGGTGCCGATCTTCCAATGCTCAGCGTGAAACAGATGGCGGATGCGCGCGACTTGTTCATCGGGAATCATGCTGCACCTCGGGAAAAGGATTCACCCAGCGCCCCCGGCGACCGCAGATCTGGCAGACGACCCAGTCGGCGGAGCTTGGGAAGTCCGGTGAGGGACGCCGCGGGGGCTTTGGGGCGGCCTCGACAGGCTGCGGAGCCGGAGGCGCACTCAGATTCACACAGGGAGAATTACGCAGGGAAGATTGATCCGTCACGCGGGCGCGCTGACGCTGGCGATATTCGCGCTGGCGATCGCGATGATCCTCACGCCCCCAGGAGGTCTGTTGATGGCGGCGGTTGGCTTCCCGGCGCTGCCGCCGGCGGGATTTTTCACGACATCGCGGGCCGCAGTACTGCTGACCCCGATCACAATGCGGGCAGAGATAGAACACCGCCCGGCAGGGAGGAAAGCGACACACACGTTGACGAAAGACTGTGGAACAAGCAACGGGCACCGGCGCTGTAAGGGAGCACTGGACAACCGGCGCCGATCATGGAAGGATGACTCTCGTTGGCTTGGAGGTCCTCGGCTTTGATCGGGGCCACCAATGAAAAACCCCGGTTGCGCTAACAACCGGGGTTCTCCTCTGTACGCCTCCGGGAATTCATCCTACCAAATCCTGCCGTTCCCGAACGCGCCTGCCGCGATGATATTCAAATCCAAACCCGCCTACGGCGATGATGTTGATCCACTCTCCTCCCGGCATCTGTTCAGATTTCTACGTTTTTAGGTGAGTGCCTACAGCGTGGGGTAGCCGGATACCCCTGTGGCCAAGCGTATATCACGATATGCCTTACCCATGACTATGACGTTCCCCGTGCCAGAGTCGCCTTTCGAGGTACGGCTGCTGATTGGGAGATGAAGAAATCGGGTGCGATCAGCTTGGCGCCGGCGTCAAGCAGGGGGCCTGGGCGGTCGCTGAAGGTGTAAATTCGCTTGCTGGATTTCAGCAGGTCGAGCGCCAGGGCTTCAGTCTTGCTGCCCGGCGCGGCGTAGGGTACCAGCACTTCGTCAGAAATCGCCGCCACGAATCGATTGCGCTCGGCGGCGAGTTTGGCGGTTACCCGCTTCGCCCGATTGGGCGTTGTAGCGGCGCTCTCCGAGCGCCGACGGCGGTCAGAGACCGCCGCTACAAATGGGGAGAGGAGCAGCAAGCGTCCAGCGTCGATGACCTTCTGCCATTCTCTCGGCAGCCGCGATCCGCTAAGCCTGTGGCCCTGGACAATGATGACGGGACCTGGACCACGAAGGAGAATTGGCAGACAATCCTTCTCAATGGGAGAGTGGAAGCCGCTCACGACGGCGATGCCTGACCCGCGAACCAGCCGGGCGAAGTCGTAAGTCTTCAGGATCACGTCGCCAGGGCATTTCTGGGAGCAGATGAGCGCGACTTTCATCCGGCAGAGCAGGCTTGCCTCGCCAATTGCATCGCCTTGCCCGGCGCCGGTCTCAACCCGCCGGAGATCGCGCGCTTTCGGATTTGACTTGAGGATGGGCGTTCCCATCGGGAAAGCCAGCGAGGCCCAGGGCCAAGCGGGGCCAAGCGGTTTCCACCCGGCTGCGGGGTGGTCAAATCTGTTCGCCCAGGGCAATTTCCTGGCGTCGCGCCAGGGCCTCATTGACTACTACTAGGTGGCCCTCGTCGCCCGCCTTGAGTTGTGCATTGGCATTCAGCATCTCAATGCCGTAGACAGTTCCGTCTGGGGCGATATCCACGTTCAGCTCATCGCTCAGATGGATCGTCTCAACCTGGGCCGTTTTCTCCTGAAATCGGAGGTAGGCGATGTTATAGCGAGGGTCATAGGTCAACTTCATGACGATGCTCCTATCCTTCAGAAGTATCTCACAATAGCGGTGATTACCAGCCAGCCGTTTTCCTCCACGGCGTAGGCTTCCACCTGCTTGGTCGCATAGTGGCGACCGCGCCATTCACCACCAAACGAGAAATTGCGTCTGAAGCCGATTCTCCCATACTTGGCCGGAAACCGCTCACCGGTGCGGACAGCCTCAACAACCTCGTCTTCGGTGGTGCCTCGTTCTGCGAGGCGCGCCAGCGCATGAGGATGCAAGCGGATGTTCATCGGTCCCTAATTAAGGCAACAACATCGTTGCCTGACCAAGACTCACTTCTTTCGCCCTAGGCCGAGTATTGAATTGATCGTGTCGGCGGTTGTCTTTTCGTCCGGTTTTCCCAAGAGAGTTCCATATAGCGAGGCTTCTGGCGGCGGTGCTGCGGGACTCATTAGCCCCGAGAGTGACCCCGTCAAGTAGCTCACTGGCTGCAATTCGGAGTTTATCCAGTCCCAAGCTGGCTTGGGTAACCAACCCTGGTAATTGGGTGCTAGTTCGCAGACAAAGATGAGATCGGCTGGGTCAAGATACTTGTCCTGCCGTAATTCGCTAACTACCGCTTGCGGAGTCTTGCTAGTAGAAATAATCCACGTGGAGGCCATGTAATGCCACCACTTGCCGTTTTCGGCCTGAGCTTTCAGCGCCTCGTAAAACTCATGGTAATCACGGGCGGTTCTAAGATCGTATGTCACGATTAGGATCATTTTTCACTCTTGGCTTCGTCTGAAATCAATTCCTCGCTGACTATGACTTTCACGTCTGTTGGTGGGACAGGAGGTGGAGCAGGGGGCGGAGGTGGCGGAGGAGACGACTGCAATGGGAGGGCCGCCAACTGTGACTGGGTCATAGGCTGGTCACCTGCTCCTAGCGGACCCACCTCTGGAAGTGTTCTGATTTCACCTATAATATTTGAATCTGGGTATCCACTTGACTCAGGTGACCCCAACCTATAGTATGCGAGCTCATGGAGGATTACCCTCGGACCGCAGCGGACTTCGAGGCTCGCTTCCGCTCGGAGCAGGCCTGCCGGGAGTATCTGTTCCAACTCCGCT
>DATDGR010000283.1:0-40866 GCA_036521995.1 Terriglobia bacterium
AAAGGCGCCGAGGTCCAGTGGACCTACGCTGTCGTGGGGAAAGAATCAGTCGACGGGGCAGACGGCTACTGGCTCGAGATGCGTACTGCGGCCCAGAAGGGTGGGACGATGATCATGAAGCAGCTCATGGTGGTGAGCCCGGGCGGCGCTCAGATCAAGAGAATGATCGTGCAGGTCCCAGGCCGGCCGCCGATGGAGTTGCCGGTCGGCATGATGGCCCCGGGCATGGGCAGGGCCAAGGGCGAGACGCCGGCCCCGTCATCCAAGGGTATTGACGGTGAGAAGTTGGGAAGTGAAAGCGTGACCGTCCCCGCAGGTACCTTCGAGTGCGACCACTACCGCTCGACCGTCGAAGGCAAGAGCAGCGACGTGTGGGTCTCGATGAAAGTTGCGCCGTACGGCCTGGTCAAGATGACCTCGCCGGACAGGAGTATGGTGCTCGAAAAGGTCCTTGAGCACGAGACGTCCCAAATCCAGGGCGAGCCGCAGAAGATGACCATGCCCGGCATGCCACAGTGACGATGGGTAACGGCTGAAAAGTCCCCGGGGCCCTGCTCGTTTCGATACCCTTGACATACATAAGTATTTGGTATATACATTGTGCCAGGGTCGCAGCGGAAACATAGACTGTCCGACCGGAGTTAAGATCATGGGTATTTGCCGATGGCCGCACCGTTACTTATTGCGCTTCGTCACAAAATGAATTTGCATGACCCAGCCAAGCGGTGCGCGCAGCGGGTCAACGCTGCACCCGCCCAAACGGTGGGGCCCCCACGGGGGGTACAAGTGCCTGTTCGAATCCAGAGTGGTGAGCGATTATAATAATTAAGTTTAACTGCAAAGCTCGGCGAAGTGACGCCAATATTATTTTGAGACGAACCCAAACTTGTAACAGGCAGGCTAGAAATAGGTAACAAGCATAAACAGGTCAAAGCAAGGAAAGCCCACCAAACCCAAATCTCAACCTTGAGTGGCGAAAGCCAGTTCAACAAGTGCTTCAGAATCAGCACACGGCTTGTGAGCGGAAAAAGCCAAACCCAAACAGACCCGAGACCAAACCCAAGCTGGCGGGCGAGATCCAACTCTCAGGCGCACTGTGAGTTACAAGTAGGATGACAGGACAGCCTGCCGGTCTGAGGCGATGGATCGATCCGGCTTACAGGCTGGCAATCAATGCGGCCAGCAGAGCAGCGCGGCGCGGCAACTCGCGCACGATCACGTGTTCGTGTCGGGCATGGGCTCCGTCGCCGACGCCTCCCAGACCGTCGAGGGTCGGAATGCCGAGTGCCGCGGTGAAGTTGCCATCCGAACCGCCGCCCGTGCAAGCCTCGGCAACTTCGAAGCCCATCCTGAGAGCGAGCTCGCGAGCCTGCTCAAACAGGGCCGCGGCGTGTGCCCGCTCCAAAGGGGGCCGATTCACACCGCCTTCGATCTCGAGCCGGGCTTCGGGATGCACCGGCTTCAAGGCCTTGACTCGCCGCTCGATCCATTGGGCGTCGGCACGACGTGGAACACGCACATCAATGTGGGCATGGGCGACTTCGGGAACCACGTTGGCGCGGGAACCGCCTTCGACCACGCCGACGGTCAGAGTGACCCCTCGTTTGGGATCGGCCATCTGCTCGAGGCGGAGAATCTGCCGCGCCAGTTCCGTGATGGCGTTCACGCCCGCCGCCGGGTTGATGCCGGCGTGCGCCGGGCGGCCGTGCACCGTGATCCGGAACTCGCCCACGCCCTTGCGGGCGGTCTTGAGGGCGCCGTCACTCATAGCGGGCTCGAGCACGAGCACGGCGCGGGCGCGCCTGGCCTCGGCCAGCAGCCGCTTACGGAAGGCGCGGCTGGACACTTCTTCATCAGGGTTCAGGAACACCCGCACGGGCCTTGGCCGAGGCACCGAGAGCGCCTGGAGGGCCTTCATGGCCCAGAGAGCGCAAACGATGCCCGACTTCATATCGAAGATGCCGGGGCCATAGGCGCGTCCGGCACGCAGCTTGTAAGGCATCGCGGCGAGCGTGCCGATCTCCCAAACGGTGTCGTGGTGGCCGAGTAGCAGGACGGGCTTGGCAGCCTGTTCTCGGCGGCGCTGGCCGGGCGCGTGAAGTTCGGTCGCCGGGAACTCCGCCACCACTGCGGCGCCTGCCGCAGGATGGTCAAGCAGCGCGGCCGATTTGGCGCCGGCGGCGGAGAACTCCCAGGCGAAGAACCGCGCCATAGCGTCAATCGAGGCCTTGGCGCCGCTCGGCGACTCGATTTCAACCGCGCGCCGGAGGCAATCGAGCAAGGCGTCGAGGTCGGAATGGCACCACTTGAGGAGGGCGCGAGGATCGAATTCTGTGGTTGTCATAGGAAGCGTGGTCTTCTTGTGATTTTTCCGTTGGGGCGAGCGTGTTGGAGCGCCCGCTGCCAACCCGTCTTGCTGAAAACCTGCGAAATTAGCGCATCAGATGGCGTCGAGCACCGGGACGGTGCGTTCGTTCTGCACGTTGCCGGTGTTCAGAGTGGACGCCGGCTCAAAGAGCAGAACGTGCGCTTCCTCCTCGGCCACAGGACGATGTTCGACGCCACGCGGAACAATCAGGAATTCACCCTCTTCCAGCCACAGATGGCGATCGCGGAACTCCATGCGAAAACGGCCCTTGAGCACCAGAAAGAGCTCGTCTTCGGATTCGTGATGATGCCACACGAAAGGCCCCGTGAACTTCACCAACTTCACCAGTTGACCGTTGAGTTCTCCCACGACTTTGGGTTTCCACTGCTCGCTAAACAGAGAAAGCTTCTGTCGCAGGTTAACCTTTTCCACGTTACGGAGTTTATCATGCCGCGCCCGGACCGGGAATCGGCCCGCAAGCCGGCGGCAATGATAAGGTGCACTTACGTGACATCACGGTTGCGGAAGATCGCGCCGAAACCGTTTTCGGGGCTCGTCGAACTGGCTGCCCGAGTGGTCGATAGAGCGGTTCGGCGAGTCTCGGTCAAGCGCGGCAAAGAGCGCAATTTAGCGCTAAGTCTTCAGTTGACGCTCAGAAGTTGGGATCTCGTTTTTCATGTCACTCTTTCCGTTACCTGCTCTTCCGCTTGCACCCACCGGCCTCAGCGAGCCCGACTAGCCCCTCGCTACGGCGCGAGTTCGACGACCAAGGCGCTTCCGGCCGGAACCTGGAGCTTACAGACATTCCCGCTAGCACGCAGACTCTCTCTCTCTTTCGGGGACCACTGGCCGTCACTCGTGACCATTGAGCCGCCGAGGCTGACTTCATCCTTGCTGTCCAGGGCTGGGGCCGTGAGGCGGATCAGCTCGCCCGAGTTCAATTGCCGCGGTGACTCCAGCGTCACTTCAGCTCCGTGGCTCTCGTCCTTATTGATCATCGTCACCCAGACGCGTCCACCTTCGCCGGAGACCGCGTAGGCTCTGAAATTGATTCCCGATGCCTCGGAGTCAACGGCCAGCAATTGGCCCCGGCTGGCGAGCGCAAAGGCCAGCATCCCGTAGTAGAGGGGTCGCGCCACACAATTCCCCTGCTCGTCCCTGTCGATAGGGGTGTATTTGCTGATCCATCCCAGGTGGTTGACTCCCGTTTCTATATTGAGTCCAGCGCCGCCGGCCGCCGCCAGTTCAAACATGAGATCCAAGCCCCAGAGTGCGGAAGCGAAAGTGTCGCTGACTCCGGCCTTTCCCCCGCCGAAGCAGGAGTTGGTTTCAACGATCCGATAGGGCACCTTCACCGCGAGCGAGGTCGCCCGCAGTTGCTCGATGACCCTGCTGAATTGCCCTCTCGGCTTCAGGAGGTTTTGCAGCGTGCTGGCCGGATTTTGAGGTGGGCCCTCTTCGTAGAAGTGATGCGTCAGCAGCCTCGACCTGCTGCCTTCGTCCCGGGCGAATGAGACAACCCAGTCCGTCCGGGTAGCTGCGTCGGGACCCGCCATGGGCGCGCCGGGAAGGCGACCACGGACCGCTCCAACGTAGCGTTTGAATTCGTCGTAGAACTCCGGATAATCATAGTTCGACGGCCGGTGCCCGTTCCGGCCGAAAAGGTCGGGCTCGTTCCCGATCTGGAAAGCCAGCAATGCGTCTCCCGCCGCAGACGCCAGCGCCGCTGCTTCCTCGGCCGCCATTTCCGGGGTGCCTCTGCCCAGATTCAAACCCCAGATCAGTTTCCAACCGGTGGCCCGCAGAAAGCCTCCTAGGTCCCCGACCACGGCCTGGTTGATAACCGACTGCTTGGGCGCAGAGACGGCCGCGCCTTTCGCGGACCAGATGGCGAAGTCTGACGTATTGCCACCGACGCGGATCACTCCCACCGAGCTGAGCCGGCGCACGAACCCGATCAGCCCCCGGTTGTTGGCAGCCAGCAGGCCCCGATCGGCAACCGAGGCGGTCTCGTAGCCCAATCCCAGAAAGTCAGGCGGGATTAGGGGCCCGGTACGCTCCGGACGCAAACGGAGGCGCACCGGCCTCCCCTGGGCCTGCGACCCCAGGGTCCGCCGGGCAAAGGTGGCGAAGCCGCAGGCGCATGTGGTTACGAACTCACGGCGATTCATCGGCAAACTCCCGGCTTGGGTGGCGCGCGAGGCCGTCAAAAGAGCTAGGGAGGATGCCCGGAAAATGGTCTAACAAGAACCCGAAGCGCGGCCCATAGCCGCGACTAAGCCACCCGCCAAGTCAATAAGCGGCGGGATATCGCGTTTCATCATTCGGGAATGGCAAAGAACTTGAAGCGCAGCCCGGCCTCGTATTCTTTCTTGGCCGCCTTTGCCTTGTTACGGAGATCTTCTTCCCGGAAGTGGGCCTGCTCCCATCGATCAACTTCCGCCACCGAATGGTTCACCGAAGCAAGAGCTTCTTCTTCCCGGATCGCACCGATCCAGTCCTCAACAGCAGCCTTGTAGGCGCTCTGTAATTCATCAAGTCCTTTGCTCTCATGTCCCATAGCTCGCCTCCCCCAGAGGCAGCATAACAGAGAATGAATCCGCCTTGATCTTGCATTGAAGCCGTTTCGGCTGTACCCTGCTCTAGACTATGAATACCCGGCTAGTACAGGAATCCGCCGCCAAACTTAATGACTCGCAAGACTGGCTGTCAACCTTCGAACTCTCCCATCGTCGATTCCTCGCCGCAGGGAGGTCGGGCAGGTGGAATGTGTGAAGTTTGGAAGCTGATTCCCATGACATTCAAAATTGGCAAAGGAGATGAACATGAAAGCGAGTCAGATATTCCGCACCTCTCACCAGTGGACCCCGGCCTTGCTGGTCGTTGTGGTCCTCATGCTGCTGTCTATTCTGCCCGTTTGGGGCGCCGATAAGACGAAAGACGAGGAGACCATCGGGAACGCCACCACGGTGTTACAGGCCATGGTCAGCGGGAAGGACGTGCCGGCGGACACCCTGGCGAAGGCTGATTGCGTGATGGTTCTGCCCAACGTGAAGAAGTTCGGAATCGGCATTGGCGGAAGCGGCGGCCGTGGGCCCATGAGCTGCCGCACGGGTGACGACTTTAGCGGTAAGTGGTCACCCCCGGCGATGTACAGCGCCAGCGGCGCGAGCGTCGGCCTGCAGATTGGGGGGTCATCCAGTGATTTCATCCTCCTGCTGATGGACAAAAAGGCGATGGATGCCTTCTTGAAAGGGAAGAGCAAGCTCGGCAGGGATGCAACCGCAGCGGCGGGTCCGGGCGCCACGGCCGCCTCAGTTGGAGGCGACGTGCTGACCTACGGGCGTGCCAAAGGTTTGTTCGCCGGTGTGTCACTGGGAGATGCCACGCTGACCCCGGACGACAGCGCCAATCAGCGCCTTTACGGCAAGACCGTGAGCGCGCGTGACATCGTTCGGGGGGATGCCGTTCAGTCGACTACCGCGGGCCAGGCCTTTGTCTCTTTGCTCGACAGTCACGTGGCAACGCACAGCCACTGAGAAACCGATTCTGGGACCGGAAAAACCGCCGAATCCTAACTCCGCCGGTGTCTGTCAGATGGGGTTTGGGACAGCCTCGGCTCGCTTTCTTCCCTTTCGTCCAGTTGAATGAATCAAATCAAGCCCCGGAGAAATGTCTTAGACCTTTGTCTTGACGAGGCCACGGACCACACTTCTCCCTTCAGTCTGCGGCGGAACATCCGGCGTATTCGCACCTTTGTGCGCGGGTGTTCCGGAACCCGATTGGTGCTGACAGGCGGCGCCTGGACATCTTATTCTTAAAGAGCGCACGATCTATCTGCTCCCTGAGGATCCAGGCCGTTTCTTGTACGGGCCCTTCCTCCGCAAAGGTGGTCATTGTCGCCGGTATCCCTCGTCCTCGTGCTCCATTCTCACCAGCCGGTGGGCAACTTCGACCACGTCATCGAAGAGGCCTACCGCAAATCCTACCAGCCCTTCCTGGAGGCCCTGGCCGAACATCCTCAGGTGCGCGTCAGCCTGCACTATTCGGGACATCTGCTGGAATGGATCGAGAACCACCATCCCGAGTTTTTCTCGAAGCTCCGCAGCATGGTGGAGCGCGGGCAGGTGGAAATGGTGGGCGGCGGCTACTATGAGCCCATTCTGCCCTCCATCCCGGATCGGGACAAGATGGCGCAGCTTGCGAAGCTTCGCGAATATATCGGCAGCCGCTTCGGCGTGGCGCCCAGGGGGGCTTGGCTGGCCGAGCGCGTCTGGGAACCTTCGCTGGCGCGGCCGCTGGCCGAGGCGGGCGTGGACTATATCGTGCTCGACGACACCCACTTTCTGGCTGCAGGTGTCGAGGCCCGGGACTTGCGTGGATATTACGTTACCGAGGACGCTGGATGCCTTCTTCGCCTGCTGCCCAGCGTCAAGACACTGCGCTACACCATTCCGTTTCGGGATACGAGTGAGACCCTGGACCTGTTGCGGCAAGGACTCGCGGGGGCGGAGTCATCGCCCCTGTTTTGCATGGGCGATGACATGGAAAAGTTTGGGGGCTGGCCCGGCACGTTTGAGCATTGCTACCGGGACGGCTGGCTGGAGGGCTTCTTTCAGGCCCTCGAACAATCCGCGGACTGGCTGCAGGTGGCAACGGCTTCCGAATACGTGGCGGTGAATCCTCCCCTCGGCCGCACTTATCTGCCCACGGCTTCCTATGAGGAAATGATGTTCTGGGCCCTGCCGCTTGAGGCCGCTCGCGAGTTCAAGGCCTGCCTTGAAGAGAGCAGCAAGCTGCCGGGCGCCGAGCACTTTCACCGCTTTCTGCGCGGTGGGTTCTGGCGCCATTTTCTGGCCAAGTATCCCGAGTCTAATCAGGTGCACAAACTCATGCTGGACGTCAGCCGGCGCCTGCAGTCGGCGCGCACGTCAGCGGATGCCAGGGAGTTCGAGACCACCCTGGCCGAGGCCGAAACCCACCTGCTCGCTTCGCAGTGTAACGACTCTTACTGGCACGGCATTTTTGGCGGGTTGTACACGCCGCATCTGCGCACCGGAGTCCTGCGCCACCTAATCCAGGCGGAATCGGCCCTGGACACGATCGAGATCGGGCCAGGTCCTGGCTTGCGCGTTCGTCCGATCGACTTCGATTGCGATGGCCACCGGGAGGTGCTGGTGGAAGATGCTCTCTATAGCCTGGTGCTACGCCCAGCAGACGGTGGAACCGTATCGAGTTTGCGTTTTAAGCCGGCCAAAACAGAGCTGATCAACTCGCTGACGCGCCGGCGGGAGGTCTACCATGACGAGGTGCAGGCTGCGTCCCGTGCCGAATCGGCCGATGCCGGACAGCCGGCCTCGATTCACGACCTGGTAGCCAGCAAGGAGCCGAACCTGGCCGCGTTCCTCCACTACGACCGCTACCGGCGATATGCCTTTCGCACTTACGCATTCCTTGCCTCAAAACAATGGCAGGATTATGAGTCACTGACGCTCGGGGAGAGTCAGGGTCTAGCCGGCGGCGCCTGGGCCCTGGTGCCTCCGCGATCGGAGATCCAGGGTGATCTCGACGGCTTTGAACTCGAGAGGGCGTCCTCGGTTGAGACGGCTGGCGCCCAGTGGGCCATCCGGGCCGCCAAGTCGCTCACCACCCAGGCGGCCGGCGCCACGTGGCGTCTTGAGTGCCACTCGCGATTCGATGGATCGCAACTTACCTCGGCGGCGCCGGCGGAGGAATCATCGCTTGCCTTCGGCCTGGAACTGGTCTTCAACCTGCTTGCTCCCGAGGCACCGGGCCGGTACTTCCGCTCCGCGGCGGGCGATGGCAACCGCACTGAGCCTCTTCGCTTCCGAGGCGAGCTCAGCGGATCGGAGCTGCTGGTGGTGGATGAATGGCAAGGCGTGAGGATCTCACTCACGGCGGAGCCGGAGCCCGTGTGGTGGATCACGCCCATCGAGACGGTCTCGCAGTCGGAGTCGGGCTTCGAGCGCGTCTACCAGGGTTCGGCGATCCTGGCGGTGTGGAGGCCCAAAATATCCCTCTCCTTGAGCTCAGCGCTGAAGCCTGCTTTCGAAAGCCGGCTGAGGATGAAAATCCAATCCTGGAAGCCGGTCTAGGCGCCACGTTCTGACGAACTTTTCCGCATGGCCACTGCAACGCTCAACCCGCTCACCGGTTTCACTTCGGCGCAGAAGAAGCTGCTTCTGGCGCTGGCTACCGCCGTGGGCTTGCGGATGCTGGGGCTCTTTCTGGTGCTGCCGGTCTTTACCCTTTACGGCCTGCAGTTTACTCATTCCCAATTTCTGGTAGGATTTGCCTTTGGCTGTTACGGGCTCGCGATGGCCTGCCTCGAGATCCCGCTCGGGCGGCTTTCAGACCGCATTGGGCGCCGCAAAGTGCTGCTGATCGGTATGTCGATCTTCAGCCTCGGCTCCTTCCTGTGCGCAGCGCCGGCATGGTTCCCGGCTTCGTTTCGCATTATGGAACTGATTCTGGCCCGCTTTATACAAGGTGTCGGTACCATCACCTCGACAGCCTTCGCCAGCGTGGCGGACAACATCCAGGCGGAGCGGCGGTCCACGGCCATGGCCGTACTCGGCATCCCCATCGGCGCCGCCTTCATGCTGGGCGTGATAGCGGGGCCGTTCCTGGCGGGCCTCGCCGGCACCCGGTTCCTATTCGTGTTGACCGGGTTGCTCGGCCTGGGTTCGGTGACTCTGTTGGCGCGTTACCTGCCGCACCTGCCCCCACGGGGCTCAGCCCCCTTGCGGTTGGGTGAAGTCATGCGGCTGCCGGCGGTGCTCGCTTTCGACTTGAGCGGGTTCTTCATGAACACCTTCATGACATCGTTCTGGTTCTTCTTCCCCTTGATCGTCACCGGCCAACATCACCTGAAGATGACCCAATATTACGAGGTGCTGCTGCCGATGCTTCTGATCAGCGGCGCCACCATGTTCGGTTTTTCGCGCGGTGCGGACCGCGGTTGGGGCCGGGGGCTGGCTGCTTTTGCCTTCAGCATCCTGATGGCGAGCGCTCTGCTCTTATTTCGGCCCGCATTGGGCGGGCTCGATCCGGAGAAACTGACCGCCGTGCTGGTGCCGGGCATTCTGTTTCTGGTCGGCTTTACAGGTCTCGAGCCGATTCTCCCGAGCCTCGTCAGTGGGGCGGCTCCTGAGTCCTCATATGGTACCGCCCTCGGGTCGTTTCAAACGTTCCAGTTCCTCGGCAGTTTTGCCGGTGGATCGGTGGCCGGCGGGCTTTCGCATTTGCCTTCCACTTACATCATGATGACGTTGACCGTCATCTCTTTCGCCGGCTGCCTCTTGACGGCCTCGGGCCGTCGCGCTTGATGGGTCCCGGGTGCCGAATAACTGCCCTATAGACTTTTCTTGCCGGTTGACCGATAAACTTATTCAGGGGACCGAAGGCGCGGTTGTTTGAGGGTCTGAAGTGAAAGGAATTCGGCTGTCTTGTTTCGCTCTGGCTGGATGTCTGTTGGCTGGTTCCGTCGCTGGCGCCGGTCCGGGCCAGCCCCAGGTGTCCACTGGCTGGCACCACTTCGGTGCGAGTGACAACACGCCGGCGGCAGAGCCTAGTGAATCGGGCGTTTGGCGCCACTTCGGTACGACTGCCGTTGTGCCCAAGGCCGTGGCGCCCAATCCTGGGCCCCACGAGTCGGTTCCCGCGCGATCAGCCCTCGAGATCGCGGATTTGGAAAAGCAGATGTATGAACTCGTTAACCGCGACCGCTCGGACCCTGCCAACGCCGGTGAGATCGGCGGCAAGGTCACGCCCCTGAAGTGGAACGAGAGACTGGCTTCAGTGGCGCGGGCGCACTCACGCGCTATGCTGACCCAGGGATTCTTTGCCCACGTCGACCCCGAAGGCAGATCGCCGGGCATGCGAGTGAGAGCAGCCGGCATTGGCTGGCAGGCTGTGGGAGAGAACATCGCGATTTACCCCAGTGTTGAGAGCGCAGAGACCGCCTTCATGAACGAGCCCCGCTTTGAGCACAATCACCGCTCCAACATCCTGGGCTCGAAATACACCGACGTCGGGGTTGGGATCGTGCAAGACCCGAGGGGTTGGTATTACATCACGGAAGAATTCCTCCAGAAGCCCATAGATCTGCGCGCCTCGTTTTGAGGCTCGCCTTGCCTATGCTTCTCTTGCCTCTCGAGGCTTGATGGTCTTTCCCTGCCAGGGCTGAGCTCATTTGGACTGCGGAGGCGTGATGGCTCCCATTTGCGATGCCCAACGCCGGTATGCCAGGTAAGCTGCGCCAGTCAGGAAGAGCAGCAAAGTACCCGGCTCGGGCGTAGCGGACACCGGGGGGTTGCAAGGCGTCCTGCTGCCGGGTGGCGTCTTGCTTGGAGGGCAAGGAGGCACGGGCGCGCACGGTGAGTCGTTCGAGGGTGCCGAACCCCGCTTGCGCGTGTTTGACGGCTGGACGCATGCTGGAATTAGAAGCCCGCCGGTCGGAATGATCAACCCGCCAAAGGGCGTTCCGGACACTGCGGGTGGGGCTAGCGGTGGAACAGGTTGCTCGGTTTCGACCGGTGGGATGCTCAAAGAAGGTGGCGCGCTCCAAGAAGTCGGCACGCTTCCAGAAGGCAGTACACCCCCGTAATTGATTGTCGACGGTGCAGGTGTCTCAAGCGTGGGAAGCGGAGGCTGCAAAGGTGAAACTTTCTCCCTGGGGAGCGTAGAGATACGGTTGCCGCATCGCGTGCGAGCAAAATGCACACCGTCCGTAATCAGCTTCTCGCCGGCCGGTAGCCTGAGTCTCTTACTTGTCCAAAAGATGTCATTGTGGAGGCGGTAGGAAACATAGACGGCGCGCGCTGAGTGCAATCGAACGACGTGGGCCTTGCGAAGATCAAAGTTGCGGTAATGAGATGCCACCACAGGATCCCGGGCCACAGCCTCCCTGAGTTCCTCGGGACTCTTGACGCCGCCTGGAACCACTGAATAGGGGTAGACGGCCCGGCCGTCTGAAGCCGAATCGGGTTCAAGAATCAGGGGCGCGGAGAAGTCGAAACTGTCCTGCAATGGTTCAGGGCGAGAACTTGGTGGGTGAAGCCAGACAAACCACCCCAGCGCGACCAATCCGCAGGCCGGCAGCAACGCCAGGGACCAGGGCACGAGCGTGAATCGTGGATGCCGACTGCTCAGCCCCCTCAATCGACGCCACCAGCCTCGGCGCATCAGCGGACGACGCCTGATTCGCCTGATCCTCTGTTTCCCCAAACGAGCCGTATGTCACCCTCAAGCACCGTCCGTTTCAGCGGTGTTCAACAGCGTAGCCTACAAATCTAAACTTAATTATTGATCCACAATGTATGAGGCCTCTCGCATCAACTCTCGCGATGCATGTTAATTGCCAATCGAATGCATCGGCAACTCCCTCCGCATAGAGGCCTAGCGAGCGGAATGATCAGCAGGATGCTGGTAAGATTTTTCCACTATAGTGAAGGTCTTCCGACTCACTCTCGGCATTATTATCAGGATTGGTCGCGGTGGCTAATTGAGGCCAATCAGCGGTGCGAGCCAAGCGTTGGAGCGACGAAGGGATCGGTAGCGGAGAAAGTTGCGTCGTCTTTCAAATGCGATGATAGTCCCGATACCAGTCAACGAACTTGCTGATGCCTTCTTCCACTGAGGTCTGCGGCCGGAAGCCGGTGTCGCGCACCAGGTCCTCAATGTCGGCGCATGTGGCTGGAACGTCGGCCGGCTGCATCGGCAGCAGGGTCTTCTTCGCGGGCCGTCCGAGCTTACGCTCCAGAATCTCCACGAAGGTGCTGAGCTCCACAGGCCGATGGCCCGCGATGTTGTAAACGCGATAGGGAGCCGAACTGGTGTCGGGGCGGTCGTCGCTCGAGTCCGGGTCAGGCTGGGGAATCCGGCCGAGCAGGAGCAGAACCGCACTGACAACGTCATCCACAAAGGTGAAATCGCGCTGCATCCTACCTTGATTGAAAAGTTCAATAGGACGGTCTTCGAGAATAGCGCGGGTGAAAATGAACAGCGCCATATCCGGCCGTCCCCAAGGGCCGTAGACCGTGAAAAAGCGCAGGCCAGTGGAAGGCAGGCGGTAGAGGTGGGCGTAGCAATGCGCCATCAACTCGTTTGCTTTCTTTGTGGCTGCGTAAAGGCTTAGAGGGTGATCGACGGGATCGCGGGCCGAGAATGGCATCCGTGTGTTGCCGCCGTAAACGGAGCTCGACGATGCGAATGCCAGATGCCGGACGCCGTGGTGCCGGCAGCCTTCGAGGACGTTCAGGAACCCGGTGAGGTTTGCCTCCGAGTACGCGTGAGGATGCGAGAGCGAGTAACGGACACCCGCCTGGGCGGCGAGGTGAACTACGCTTTCAAAGGCTTCAGAGCAGAAGAGCGCGTTCAGCGCCGGCCGGTCCGCGAGGTCCATCTTCACAAAGCGGAAGTTCCGCCCGCCATTTGACATGGCTTCGGGTGAAGCTTGCAGCAAGGCGAGGCGCGCCCGCTTGAGATTCACGTCGTAGTACTCGTTGAGATTGTCCAGTCCCACCACCGTGTCGCCACGTTTGAGGAGCCGGCGTGAAACGTGGAATCCAATGAATCCCGCGCAGCCGGTCACCAGTATCTTTGCCATGGAGCTACTGTATCATCGGGCCCGCAGTTCGTCAGCGCAACCGGCGTGATTGGGCTAGAATTCATAGGGAGCTTCCTGGCGGCCGCATCGTGGCAACCAGGTTCTTCGAGGGTTTGGTATGGCGACCGATTCACTCGTCCGCGACCTCACTCGCATCACCGCGCCTGACCGAGTCTTGTCGAGCCCCGAAGACCTGATGCTCTACGAATACGACGCCCTCTCCTCCCGTCAGGCGCCGCAGGCTGTCGTGTTTCCCGAGAGCACTCAGGAAGTAGCCGCGATCGTCAAGCTGGCCGCCCGACTTGGAGTGCCGGTGGTGGCGCGGGGCGCCGGCACCGGACTCAGCGGGGGAGCGGTGGTCACCGAAGGCGGCCTGGTCCTGTCGCTGGCCCGCATGAAGAAGATCCTCGAGATTGATTTTGAGAACCTGCGCGCGCGAGTTCAGCCCGGGGTGGTGAATCTCGACCTCACGCTGGCCGTCGCCGACCAGGGCTACTGTTACGTCCCCGATCCCTCTAGCCAGAAGGCTTGCACCCTTGGAGGTAACGTGGCCGAGAACTCCGGCGGGCCGCACACCCTCTGCTCGGGCGTGACCACCAATCATGTGCTCGGCCTGGAGGTGGTGCTGCCGGATGGCGGCGTGATCCGCACGGGTGGAAAATACTGGGACCGGCCCGGCTACGATCTGACCGGCCTCCTGGTAGGTTCTGAGGGCACCCTCGGAATCGTGACGGAGATCATCGTACGGCTTACGCGCCGTCCCGACGATGTGAAGACCCTGCTGGCCATTTACGATCGTGTGGCGGACGCCACCGCTACCGTAGCCGCCGTCACAGCGCGAGGCATCACTCCGGCCGCCCTCGAAATGATGGACGGCTTTACGCTGCGGGCGATCGAGGCCGCCACGCACGCCGGCTATCCGCTCGACTCGGCGGCGGTTCTCCTGCTGGAAGTCGAAGGCTTGAAAGAGGAAGTCGACGAGGCTGCGCTCGCTCTCGATACTGTAGCACGCGAAAACCACGCCCGCGAGGTGCGGACCGCTCGCACCGCCGAAGAACGTGATCTGCTCTGGCGTGGCCGCAAGAACGCTTTTGGGGCCATGGGACGGCTTTCCCCCAATTTTTACGTGCAGGACGGGGTGATCCCGCGAACCCGCCTGGTGGAGATGCTCGACTACATTGGCGAGGTGGAGCAGCGCTTTGGCCAGCGAGTCGGCAACATCTTTCATGCTGGAGACGGGAACCTCCACCCCCTGATCATGTTCGACGCCCGGAACCCTGAGGAGCAGCGGCGCACGCTGCTGGCGGCGGAGGCGATCATCACCAAGTGTGTGGAGCTGGGCGGCTCAATCACAGGTGAGCACGGTGTCGGTATCGAAAAGAACGAGCTGATGCCACTAACCTTCTCGGAGGATGATCTAGGTCTAATGCGCCGCATCAAGGCCGTTTTCAACCCCCAAGGAACGCTCAATCCGGGCAAGGTGCTGCCGTCTGGGAAGATGTGCGGTGAGCTGCGAATCCAGGTGAGCTAGGTGACCCCCCCAGAAAGGCACTCGCAATGTTATGAGCCGCGCTACCGTGGGTACCGAGACTGATTTCGCAGCCATCGTCGGCGAGTCGCGAGTATCGGCCGATACCGCAACTTGTGCCGGCTTTGCCGTGGATGGTGTGAGGCCACACTGCGTGGTTTACGCCGCTTCGGCAGAACAAGTCGCTGAGGTTCTAAGGTGCGCGGCCAGCCACGAGCTGGCTGTGATCCCGAGCCGCAACGGAACGAAGCTCGCCATCGGTAATCCACCCCGTCGCTACGACGTGGCTTTGTCCCTCAAGGACATGAACCGGGTCTGGTACTATGAGCCGGATGATCTGGTAGTCAGCGTCGAACCCGGAATGAAATTCGGCGATCTCCAGCATTTTCTTGGTCGGCACAATCTGTGGGTACCGCTCGACCCCGCCGGCGGCGAGCGCGCGAGTGTGGGAGGACTTCTGGCCGCAAACGCCGCCGGACCGTTGCGTCTGCACTTTGGCGGCCCGCGCGACATGGTGCTGGGCATGAAGATCGCCACCGTGGACGGCAAGGTCGTGAAGACGGGCGGGCGGGTGGTGAAAAACGTGGCGGGCTACGATCTCGCCAAGCTACTGATCGGATCCTACGGCACACTCGGTGTGATCGTCGAGGCGACCTTCAAACTCTATCCACGAGTGGTCGAGCGGGCTACGTGGCTGGTCGAGCCGGCTAGCCTCGCTACCACGCGGAGCTTGCGCCGGGACATACTGCGCTCCCCGCTGCGTCCTTTGCGGATGACCCTCCTCAACGCCGGCGCGCAAGCCCTTCTTAAGGGCGAAGAACCGGGACCCGACCGCCTGCCTGGAGCCGCCGGATTCCAGGTTTGGATTGAGGCCGGCGGATCAGAACGGGTGATCGCCCGCTATTCGAGCGAGCTGGGCGCGCTGGGGGCGAAGCTGGGCGCGCCGCTTCGCCGGATCGAGGACGACATAGCGGCGAAAATCTGGGAGCCCATCGCAGACTTCGGCGTGTGGCTCACACGCGAGAAGCAGGTTCCGGTGATCTTGCGGGCAGCGATGCCCATCGCAGCGGCTGAGGAATTCCTGGAACGCGCTGAGAGAGAGGCCCAGACTGAGAACTGCGCGGTGGCCGGGATCGTTCAACTTGGGGTCGGTGTGGTGGAGCTAGGTTTGGTTTCGGATCGTGACCCGCGCCCTGAACTTATCGCTAGTCTGAGGCACAGCGCAACGAGTCTGGGCGGAAACCTGGCCGTGACGCGCTGCCCCGCTGAACTGAAAGCGCAGATCGAAGTGTGGGGACCGCCCGGTGACGACTTTGAAGTGATGCGCAAGTTGAAAGCGGCCTGGGACCCCAGGAATACCCTGTCACCGGGACGATTCTTCGGAGGAGTCTAAAAGGTCGCGGGAGCGGAATGAGCCTTTCGAGCGCCCGATCGTTCGATCACTCAGTGGTCCGATGACCCGATCACCCGATCACCCGATTTCGAACTACGGTCCCGGCGAGGCCCCGCGCTGGGACTACTACTCCAAGTGCATTCACTGCGGATTATGCCTGAACGCCTGCCCCACCTACCGTGAGTTGGGGCAGGAGATGGACTCGCCTCGCGGCCGCATCTACCAGATGATCCAGGTGGAACAAGGGCGCCTGCCGCTCGGTGAGAGCGTGGTTCGCCACCTGGATCTATGCCTCGATTGCCGCTCCTGTGAGACCGCCTGCCCTTCGGGTGTGGAGTACGGCCGGTTGATCGAGGCGGCGCGCGGGCAGATTGAGCGCTGCTACCACCGACCTCCCTTCGAGCGCTGGCTGCGGCAAGTCTTTCTCGGTGACCTTCTGCCGCATTCCAGGCGGCTTGAATTCGCCGGCCGCCTGCTCCGCTTCTACCAGCGCTCCGGCCTCGAAGGAGTGGCACGCACCATCCTCGGACTGCTTCCTGGCAACCTCAAGAACGTGGCGCGACTCGCCCCCCGTATGGAGAAGCCATTCTTCTTCGACCGGCTGGGGACCGTGGTCCCGGCGGTGGGTGGGCGCAAATATCGCGTGGCTTTCTTTGCGGGCTGCATCGCCAATCTGGCCTTCGCGCGCCTCAACGACGCCACGGTGCGAGTTCTGGCCCGAAACGGCTGTGAAGTAGTCATTCCCAGGGATCAGGTCTGCTGCGGCGCTTTGCAGGTTCATGCCGGCATGCGCGACCTGGCGCGGCAGCTCGCCCGGCGCAATATCCAGACGTTTCTCGAAGGCGGATTTGACGCCATCATCACAAACGCGGCGGGATGCGGGTCGGTGCTGAAGGAGTATCCGATGCTGTTTGAGGAAGAAGAGCAGGAGATGCTGGAGCCCGCGCGGCGTTTCTCGGCGCTCTTCAAAGACGTCACCGAGTTTCTGGCCGGGATCGAACTCAACCGCGATTTTCACCCCATTCGAGAACGCGTGACCTATCAGGACCCCTGCCATCTGTTGCACGCTCAGCGCATCCGTTCCGCGCCGCGCAAGCTGATCGCGGGCGTGCCCGGGGTCGAGTTCGTCGAGCTCAAGGAAGTGGAGATTTGCTGCGGCAGCGCCGGTATTTACAATGTCGCGCACAACGATATGGCCGAGCGGCTGCTTGCCAACAAGATGCAGCGGATCGATGAAACCGGCGCCGCAGTCATCTTGACCGCCAACCCTGGATGCCTGCTACAACTTCGCGCCGGCGTGGCGGAGTCCAACGGCAATGGCAAACAGCGGCGGGTGATGCATGTGGTTGAGTTTTTGGATGAGGCGTATCGGAGCGCTGAGATCTAATTTGGAAGAAGCAGGCGGCAGAGGGAGGATCGCGGGGCGGGGAAGCGCCGGGTACCCCGTACTGCTGGGCGCCGCAAGCCGTTAGGCAGACCGTGTTCTTCGGTCTGCGGGTGTTTCCCGCCTGCAACGCTCAAAAGCCGCGCATCCGAAGGCGAGGGTCGCGCTACCTTGCTATTTTATGTCGCCAGGGGTTACGGCTGCCAAACCGCATTTTTCGGAAACGGGTGAAACGCTGATCTGCTCAAAGTCACCATCAAGTTGGCGCCACTCCTGGTGAGTTGCTTGCTCTGGTGGTCGCTGTTCGCAAACTTGAACGGCAGCTTAAAAGCCTTCGATCCACGCGAGCACGCTGCCCCGGAGACACGGAGCTGAGATGCTAACCGAATCAAGACCTTGCCACGGCGTCATGGAAGGTGGCGGTGCGTATAATGTGCATGCCAGGATTCCCGCAGGAGGTGGCAACCTGGCGTTGCCGCTCCTCGAGCAGGCGCTTCGAGACATCACCCTCGACGGCGGGGATCAGCCCGTCGTCATTGCTGATTACGGGTCGTCGCAAGGAAGGAACTCGCTCGCTCCCATGCGGGCGGCAATTAAAGCCGTGCGGGCACGCCTCGGCCCCGATCGAGCCATCTTTGTGGTGCACGTCGACCAGGCGGCAAACGACTTCAACACCCTCTTCGACGTGCTGCATAGGGACCCCGACCGGTATGCCTCGGACGATCCAAAAGTATTCCCGTGTGCGATCGGAAGGTCATTTTACGAGAACGTGCTTCCGCCCGATCACGTTCATCTGGGGTGGAGCTCCTACGCCGCGGTGTGGCTCAGCCGCATCCCCATGCTGATTCCGGGTCATTTCATGCCGGTCCGCAGCGCAGGCGATGTGGGCGCAGCGTTTGAGCGCCAGGGCGCCGAGGACTGGAAATCTTTCCTCTCGCTGCGGGCCGGCGAATTGCGGCCCGGGGGCCGCCTGGTGGTTGTGCTCCCCGGCCTCGATGACGACGGGCAATCGGGTTTTGAAGGTCTTTTCGACCACGCCAACCGAGCGCTCGCGGAGATGGTGGATGAGGGCGCGATTGCGGCCGATGAGCGCGCGCGGATGGTGCTGGGGGCGTATCCCCGGCGGAGATGCCACCTTCTGGCGCCGTTCAGTCTTGACGGTGGGTTCCGCGGGCTGACGGTGGAGCACTGCGACCTATCCGTGCTCCCGGACTCTGCCTGGGCCGATTACGAGCAGGATGGGAACAAGGAAGTGTTGGCCACCCGGCACGCGCGGTTTTTCCGCGCGATCTTCGTGCCGTCCCTAGCTTCCGCGCTGAACAGCGTTGGCGACGCCGTGGCGAGCCGTGCTTTCGCCGACCGCCTAGAGGACGGACTGAAGCGCCGTTTGATGAACCAGCCCGTACCGCTTCATTCGTTCGTGCAGACGATGGTTCTTGCCAAGCAGGGCTCTGGGCGGGTGGCGTAGAGCGGGACCTCTCTGTCGGACCACCCAAGAAACCGCGGGACGCAGACACTGGCGCGCGGAGTATTCCGGCCTGCCCGGGCGAGTGTACCTTTTCGGTTCCGGTACGGATTTTGGTCTCAGCCGATCGACTTAATGAGGGCGGGCCGATGGTCTACTGTGCCCGTCTGCAGCCGCCGCCTGACCGAACGCAAGTGCAAGCCGGTCTGCAACCAGCGCTGTTACTACATGAGCTGCGCCGATTACTACTGAGGAGAACCCGATGTCCGAAGCCGCCGTCCAAGCCGAAACCCACCCGCCGGAAGCGCAGATCGTCGAAATGATCATGGCGCGGTTTGTATCGTATCTGATTCATCTGACCGCCACGCTGAAGCTTCCCGACCATTTGGCCGACGCACCCAAGACCGCCGAAGAACTGGCGGCGCTCACCGCAACCCATGCGCCCTCGCTCTACAGGGTGATGCGGACGCTAGCCAGCCTGGACCTGTTCACCGAAGACGTGTCGCAACGTTTCGCGCTGCGGCCCTTGGGCGCGGTTCTCCAATCCGGCACGCCCAGCCACGCCACCGCCCTCATGCCGGGCGGCGACATCGTGACGCGTTCTTTGGAACATATGCTCTATTCGGTCCAAACCGGACAGACTGGCTTCCAGAAATCCTTCGGCGTCCCGCTGTTCGATTGGCTGGCGAGCCATCCCGCGGAGGCCTCGCTGTTCAACGACACCATGGTCGGATTCCACGGAATGGAACCGCCCGCCGTCGCCTCGGCCTACGACTTCTCGCCCTTCCAGACCATCGCTGACGTGGGCGGCTCGACCGGAAATCTGCTTACCACGATTCTGGCCCACCATCCCGCGCCGCGGGGCATCCTTTTCGACTTGCCGCACGTGGTGCGCGACGCGTCGGCCCTCATCGCGCAGCGCGACCTGACCGATCGTGTCCAAATCGAAGCGGGCAGTTTCTTCGACCGCGTTCCAGCCGGGGCGGACGCCTACATCCTTTCGCACATCATCCACGATTGGGACCAGGAGCAGTGCTTGACCATCCTGGGCCATTGCCGCCGCGCGATGAGCCGCGCCGGACGCCTGCTGCTGGTCGAGATGGTCCTTCCGGAAGGCAACACCCCGCACCCCGGAAAGATGCTCGACATGGTCATGCTGACTGTGCCGGGAGGTGAGGAACGCACCGAAGCGGGGTACAGGGCGCTGCTCGACAAAGCCGGATTCCGGCTGGCGCGCGTGGTGCCGACGGCATCGCTGACGAGTATCGTCGAAGCCGCGCCGCGTTAAGGGGGGCCGCCTTTTCAGGCTGAAGATTCGCTTTCGAGCTGGTCCAGACTGGTTGTCCGAAGAGCGATATCCTTTTAAGCGGCCTGGCGACGGAAAGATGAAGCCGCGCTCCAGGCAATGCCTGGACTTCTACCCGGTAGAGAATTCTAAATGAACAGCAAACGTCATAGTCTGTTTTATGGCTGGTGGGTGGTATTGACGGCGGCGGTAGGACTGTTCTGGGGACCGCCCATCACGGTGTACTCCTTCACTGTGTTCCTCAAGCCGCTCATGCACGACTTCCACGCCAGTCGTGCCGCGGTTTCATTCGGTTATACTCTGCACGCTATCGCGGTGGTGATCAGCGCTCCCCTAGGGGGATGGCTTATTGATCGCTACGGTGCGCGCAAAGTGATGCTGCCGGCTATGGCGATGTTCGGATCGATCTTGCTCTCCATTAGGGCATTCTCAGCCAGCATCTGGCAGTTCTACTTCTTCTATGTGGCATTGGGCCTCTTGGGGAGTGGTGGGGGGCCGATACCCTATAGTAAGGTTGTGTCCCTTTGGTTTGACAGGCACAGGGGTCTGGCGCTCGGGCTGATGATGCTCGGAATTGGTTCCGGAGCGGTGATCATGCCCTCCTTGGCGCAACAGCTCATTGCCAGGTTTGGCTGGCGCACCGCCTATGCGATTCTTGGGTCCGGGGTTCTGCTCATTGCCATTCCGGTCGTGGGAGCGTTTCTTAGGGAAAAACCGCAGGACCTGGGTCTCCTGCCCGACGGAGCGCCATCTGGGGATTCTACAGCCGCGGGTGAAGCCGCTACTCCGGGTCTGAGCGCCTCTGATGCCTGGCACAGTAAGACGTTCTGGCTCATGGTGTCCGCATTTTTCCTGGTGAGCGCAAGTGCCCAGGGCTGCCTCCTTCACATGGTGCCCATGCTGACCGACCGGGGAATAACGCTCCAAAGAGCCACTTTGGGGGCTTCATTGATGGGCGCTGCGGTGTTGATAGGTCGAGTGGGAACCGGCTACCTGCTCGACCGGTTTTTTGCTCCTTATCTCGCGGCCATCTTCTTTGGCGGCGCCGCCGCCGGGATCGGCGTGCTCTGGACGGGAGGCGCGACGGCAGTTGCGTTCGTGGGCGCCTTCCTGGTCGGACTGGGCCTGGGCGCAGAAGTAGACATCATCGCCTACTTAATCAGCCGCTACTTTGGTCTTCGCTTCTTTGGGAAGATCTATGGCTACGCCTTTGGCGCCTTCGTTCTGGCAGGCGCGGTGGGCCCGCTCTTGATGGGTGCAGGCTTCGATTCGACGGGCTCCTATAGGGCCCCGCTGGCGACGCTCTTCGTCTCGACTCTCGTCGCAACCGTGCTGGTGACTCGTCTGGGACCGTATCGATACCATGCATGCCAGCCGAACGAGAACCAGCCGATGTCTGCGCCACCGCTCGGTGAGTCCCTGCGAGGGCCGCGATTTTCAAGCTGATTCGTCACCTGTTTTCTCTTTGACTTTCGCGCTCCGGGCGCGTACTATGCCTTACGAGGTTCGCTACTGATGCGGGAACGCCCTATTCACTATCGAGCGGCCGTCATCCTATCCGGCCGGCGCCGGCTGGCCGAGGGTGCAGGATGGTGGCAGTCCTAGCCCAGGCCAATAGCCTAAAACGCCTTTTCCCTCCCCTCCGACCAGGAAAAAAAGATTCCTTTTGCCAAAGCCAAGAAGATGCCTGGAATCAAAGGCTTAGTGAAAACGAGGGGGCTAGACCAAAGCCAAGAAGTCCTTTAGAATCAGCACATGTCCGGCTACACCCAAAGCCAAAATTGCCGGTCTCGGCGGGCCTGGAAACCAATCCAATAAGTCAATTAGAATCAGCGTGCTGTCCCGATTTTGGGGCAAGCATCGTGAATACGCCCAAAGCCAAACTCAAAACTGGGATCGACAGGCCAGGATTTTGCGATCCATCTAGAAGTCCGAGCCGAACATTTCGTCTGGAGGGGATCTGATGGCAGACGGATCGGCAGTCCAAGAGCGGCTTGACGCTTTGCTGCAGGAGAATCGCACCTTTGCTCCGACGGATGACTTCCGGCGGCAGGCGAACGCCGGCGATCCGGAGCTTTACGAGCGCGCGGGTCGCGATCTGGAAGCGTTCTGGGCCGAAGAGGCCAAGCGGCTCGACTGGTTGAAGCCCTGGGACAAAGTGTTGGAGTGGAACACGCCTTGGGCCAAGTGGTTTGTGGGCGGTCAACTGAACGTGGCGTACAACTGCGTCGACCGGCACGCAGCCTCCGGCCGCCGCAACAAGGCGGCCCTCATCTGGGAGGGCGAGCCCGGCGATTCGCGGGTGCTCACGTTCGGCATGCTGCAGCGCGAAGTGAACAAATTCGCGAACGTGCTGAAGTCGCTCGGCGTGCGCAAGGGCGATCGCGTGGCCGTGTACCTGGGAATGGTGCCGGAGTTGCCCATTGCCCTGCTGGCTTGTGCCAAGATCGGCGCGCCGCACAGCGTGGTGTTCGGAGGGTTCTCGGCGGAATCGCTGCGGGAGCGCATCAACGACGCCCAGGCGAAAGTCCTGATCACGGCGGACGGCGCCTGGCGCCGCGGCCACGTGGTGCACCTTAAGCACAGCGCGGACGAGGCGCTCCATGGCGCGCCTTCCATTGAGAAAGTGGTGGTGGTCCATCGCGTGGGTGAGCGCGCTGACGCTTCCATGCACGAGGGCCGCGACCTGTGGTGGCATCACCTGATGGAGCAGGCTTCGGACCGGTGCGATCCGGAGCCCATGGACTCCGAAGACGTCCTCTATCTGCTCTACACGAGCGGCACCACCGGTAAACCGAAGGGAATCGTACACACCAGCGCCGGATATCTGGTTGGGACCGCGGCCACGCACCGCTACATCTTCGATGTCAAAGAGAACGACGTCTACTGGTGCACGGCGGACATCGGCTGGGTGACGGGTCACTCCTACATTGTCTACGGCCCGCTGGCCAACGGCTGCACCAGCCTGATGTATGAAGGCTCACCCGATTTCCCGGACCGCGGCCGGTTTTGGCAGATCGTGCAGAAGTACGGCGTGAGCATTCTTTACACCGCTCCCACCGCCATCCGGACGTTCATGCGCTGGGGCGAAGAATGGCCGGCAAAATCCGACTTGTCTTCGCTGCGTCTGCTGGGCACGGTGGGCGAGCCGATCAATCCCGAGGCCTGGATCTGGTATCACCAGAACATCGGCCGCGAGCGCTGCCCGATTGTCGATACCTGGTGGCAGACCGAAACCGGCATGGTCATGATCACGCCTCTGCCCGGTTTGACAGCCACCAAACCGGGCTCGGCCACTCGGCCCTTCCCGGGCATCGACGCGGAGGTGGTGGACGAGAAAGGTGACAGGGTGGGCCCCGGGGCGGGAGGGTATCTGGTGCTCAATCGGCCGTGGCCGGCCATGTTCCGCACGATTTATGGCGATCCGGAGCGCTACGTGCGCCAGTACTGGTCGCGTTATCCCGGACGGTACTTCACCGGCGATGGCGCCAAGGTGGACGAGGACGGCTATTTCTGGCTGCTGGGCCGCGTGGATGACGTGATGAATGTCTCCGGCCACCGCATTTCAACCTACGAGGTGGAGAGCGCGCTGGTGGATCACCCGGCGGTGGCGGAGGCGGCGGTGATCGGGAAAAATCATGACGTGAAGGGACAAGCCATCAGCGCCTTTGTCACACTCAAAGATGGGACGCATCCGAACGACAGCCTGAAGGAGGAGCTGAAGCAGCATGTAGCCCAGAAAATCGGCGCTCTGGCGCGGCCGGACGACATCTACTTCAGCTCCGAGCTGCCGAAGACGCGGAGCGCCAAGATCATGCGGCGCCTGCTGCGAGACATCGCCGAGGGGCGGGTGCTAGGCGACACGAGTACGCTAGCCGATCCGGCGGTGGTGGCCAGTCTCAAGCAGCAATACGAGGGAAAGGAGTAGTCTTCCGCCTTACGGTTGACTTGGCGAAGAAGACGCCGGGCCGCTGCTCGAAGCCGGCGACGCGGCCTGTCGGGCGTTGGTCATCATCCGGTAGGACGCTTCCCAGCCTCGCTGCGCGCGGCCGGTCGAATTCATCCAGAAGCCGATCAGCAGAAAGGGCACCAGGAACGCGAGCGCCCAGCCTTTGGCGGATCGAGGGATCTTCTCTTCCTTCTCCCATCGAAACAGCTTCCAGGCGAAGAGGAGGCCGAACAAGCCGGAGACGACTAACCCGACGAGCTCGGTGGTGTGCGAGGAGAGCGGCGCTGAATGGGTCATGAGGCTCTGGAAAGAACTCACCAAGTACGTGGCCGGCAGAAATGCGGCCACGCGCTGGATCCAATGCGGAAGGTCCGGCAGCGGAATGGTTGCGCCGGAAAGGAACAGCAGGGCGAACCAGACCAACTGATTGTAAATCTGCGCTTCCTGCATGGTACTGGCAATGCTGGCGATCGTAAGTCCGAAGCCCGCGAAGGAGAAGGCGCCCACCGTCACCAACAGAAAGAATCCGAGGAAGCTAACGTTCATCGGCATATGAAACACACCGACCGCGCACACTGTAAGGATCGCCACGGTTGGCAGCAGAAGAAGATAATTTGCGATCAGGCTGCTCATCACCATCGAACCGGCGCCGATGGGGGCCAGACGATAGCGGCGCAGGATGCCGCGCTCGCGTGACATGACCGACTGCAGGCCGAGTCCCCAGAAAGCGCTGCCCATCATCTGCAGAGTGATGACGGGTCCGAACAGATAGGCCACTGCCCAGGGGTTGCCGTGCGCGAAGATGCCCGCATACGCAAAGAGGAAGATAAGCGGGAACAGGAAGGTGAAGAAAAGCGCGGCCTTGGTCCTCATGGCCAGGCGGATGTTCATGAGCGCGATCTTGAGGGCTGCCATAGAAACCTCGGATCAATGAACACTGAACGTGATAGTTGACCGCCGCGCCTTCTTGGCGGTGTCAGTGGAAAGGGCGAGGCCGGCGTCAGTTCATTGCTCATCGCTGATCTTCCGTCCGGTCATCTCGACGAAGACGTCTTCCAGGCTGGGCTGAGAAATATGCAGATCCGTCAAAGTATTGTCCTGAGCTTCGAGGAAATGGATCAAGGCCACCAGAGCCTTAGCCACCGGCTGGGCGTGCACCCAATAGGCGCCGTCGGCTTCGCGGCAATCGTGTACGGCCTCGAGCCGGCACAGTTGATCGAGCGCCACCGGTTTTGCCACCCGCACTTCGAGCCGGGTTCCGCTGCCCGAGTGAGAGACCAGCTCGCGCGGCGTGCCTAGCGCCACGATCAGGCCGTGATCCACAATGGCCACCCGATCGCACAGGCGCTCGGCCTCCTCGATGTAGTGGGTGGTGAGGAGCACCGTGCGTTGCTCGGCGCGAAGTTGCTCGACCAGCGCGTAGATATCACGGCGCACCATGGCGTCGAGGCCGGCCGTGGGCTCATCAAGCAACACCATTTCCGGACTGTTGACCAGCGCCAGCGCCAAGGCCAGCCGCTGCTTTTGGCCGCCGGAAAGCGTTTCGTAGAACGCGCGGCGCTTATCAATCAGGCCGAATTGCTCGAGGAGTTGAGTGACGGCGACGCTGCGCGCGTAGAACCCCGCAAAAAGACGCAGAGCCTCTTCGACGGTGATCTTATCGGGCAGAATCGTGTTCTGAAGCTGGGCGCCGATCCGTTGCTTCAGCTTCTGGCTCTCTCGCGCGGGCTCTAAGCCGCAGACGCGAACGGTGCCGGCGTCTGGCTGTCGCAGGCCTTCCAGGATTTCGATGGTGGTGGTTTTGCCGGCGCCGTTCGGACCGAGAAGACCGAACACTTCGCCCTTCCGAATCTCGAAACTGATGCCACGCACGGCCTCCACCTGCTCATAGCTCTTGCGCAGATCACGAACTTCCACTACGGGTGAACCGTTCCCGCTCACGTCTCGCCCTCCGGCTCTGGCGCCGCCCTCGTCGGCCGAGGGCATTCGCTGCCCTTCCTTATCTCGACATCTCCTCTTAGGTCCTACGTATGCCGAGGCAGGAAATTGCGCAGGTCTGGAACTGCCGATTGCCCGATCCTTCCGGGGGCACCCAGCTTTGGCAAGCGCGAGTCACGTGCACCGGAGAAGATTACTGGCTGCTGGTGGAGGCTTCCGCCTGGGCCGGCGCCGCGCCTGGAATGTTGGGCGGATGACTCACCTTGCCGTTCTTCGCGTCCGCCATTTGCACGTGGTACCGGTCGAGAAGAGTGCCGGTCGACGTTCCCACCTGGGTGACGGCGTTGGCGTAAGTCTGCTTGGCCTTGGCTTCGTTGCCGTCCGCCGCCGTCAGATCGCGCTGGTCCTGAATCAATTGGAACGTCGTGCTCTCACCGAGCTCGAACTTCTTGCGGTCGGCGTCGAGGGTCTGACGCGCCAGTTCGGTGGCCTTGACGCTGGCATCGATCTGGGCTTTGGCCTGGGTGACGGCGATCTCCGCGTTGCGCACGTCCTGAGCGACGGTGTTCTTCTGCTGCTGGAGCTGAGTCTGCATCTGGCGCTGTTCAAACAGGGCGCGAGCGGCGTCAGCCTGCTCCTGCCGGTTGCGAACGGGGAAGCTCAAGCTAAGGCCATACGAGTAGTAGGGGTATCTCCCTTGGAATAGGCTGGTGAATGACTGCGAGATGCCACCCGTGCTGAGCAAGGTGCCTGGCGCGACCCCGGCTGGACACGGCACGCCCACATTGTTACATACCACGTTGCCGGAGAGCCCCGACGGGGTGTAGCTGCCGTAGGCGGTCAGCGTGGGAAGCAGGGCGTTGCGCACGGCTTTTAGCGTAATGTCCTGATTGCGCAAGTTCAGTTGATCCTCCACTAGTTCCTGGCGGTTTTGATAGGCCAACTGAAGGGCTTCCTGGAGCGGCGGCACGTCGTCTGGCTGCGGCTCCGGGAATTTGTCGGTCGGAGTCACTTGCAGGTCAGCGACATCGGGTCCCACCTGCTTGGAAATCTCTGTCTTGAGCGTTTCCTGCTGTTGCTTCAAAGTCGTCTGAGCCACGATCAGGGTCTGCTGATTGGTGGCCAGAGATGATTCCGCTCGTACCACTTCGATGGGAGCCAGGGTCCCGATTTGAACCTGCTTTTTGTTGTCGTCGAGTAAGGCTTGGGCATAGTTGACCGCGTCCTGGGCCACACGGACGTTCTCCTGATCGTAGAGCAGCGTGTAGTAGTCGTTCACGACTTGCGCGATGGTGGTGGTCACTTGCAAGCGGAAAGCCGCATCGGCAAACTTGGTGTCATTCTGGGCAATGCGGATAAACTTGGCGTTGGCACGGTAACCGAAACCATTCAGGAGCTGCTGGTCGATGCCAATAAAGTAGCCGGTGGGCACCTCCGGATTGAACAGTGCGGACGCAGAAGTGCTCGACTGCCGGTTGCCGTTGAGCCCGAACGCCAGGCTGGTTCCCGTCAAGAAGCCCTGGCCAAAGAAGCCGCTGTAAGCGGTTTGCTGGGCGGCGACGACCGACGCCTGGTAGACGGTGGAGAAGTTCAGGGGGGTGGCGGCGTGGCTCCATCCGAAGTTGAAGCCCGCGATGGGATCGCAGCAGGGAATGGTGCCGATGTTGACGGCGCCTCCGGTGGCGAAGGCGCCGCCGCCGCTCGAACCACTGCTGGCTGAACTGCTCAGTCCCGCTCCGACGGCTCCTGCGAACAGGGCTTGGGACTGAAAAGCTCCCGCCACGCCGCGCGGGGCGCCGCCCGCCTTAGTGCGCAGATAGTCCAGTTGCGCAAAAGGTATGTTGAAGCGCTGAACGGCGATGGTGAGATTGTTCTCGAGCGCCAAAGCGATAGCGTCGTCGAGCGAAAGGTAAAGTTTGCCCTCCCGGGTGAGTCGGTGCATAAGTTGCGAGTTGCTCAGCGAGGGTTCCGGCACCGGCTCCGGGAAATAGGGCGCGAAGATGTTCGGAAACGCATGGCTCCGAGTGTAGTCGTACGTCGTTACCCCGGGCGCCAGTCCCTGGGGTTGCGATTCCGGCGAACTTGCGCTTGGGCCGGAAGTGGAACTTGCGGTCGGGCTTGTGGTTGAAGATGGTGGATTTTCCTGTGCGCGTAGCGAATCTGCGCTCAGGCTGATCCAAAGCAACGACAGGCACACCGAGAGTGTTAGCGCGCGTACATTTGAAAGCTTCATCGGTCTTGATTCTCCTTGACGCTTGAGATTCGCCTCAGTACGGCCACGCCCGAGTACTTCGAGCGTGGCCAAGATTCCTTGACTACATTGACGTCACCCGGTCTGCCTCGGCGGATTGGGGTCGGAGCCTGGCGACCTTCGGCCCGTGTCCCGGCCGGATCTGTCGCCCGGCGGCTGTTGAAAATCCAGTCGGTTGATTCTAAGGACATTCCGGCTTCGTTCACGGACATCCTCGAAGACCGCAGACGGTAGGCGGCGGGTCGAAGGCAGGTGACGCTCGGCCTCCGAAATCCTGGTCGTCCTACCTGCCGCCTGTGGCCTCTCTGTCCCGCGCACACCATAACTACGAAACTCTAAGATATGAAGTTTCATGCAAGGCTAGCGCTGCCCGTCCTTGCCCGGCGACGGCCTATCAGTTTATCAAAGCCTGACCGGGGAGAAAAACGCCGAGCCCGGCGACATTGCGTGTTGAGGCAGTGATGCCGACTGCAGGAACCAAGAGCCACGTAGGCGAAGTCCAGGGGAGAGGCCGTGTTGAACCCTCACCGGATACCGCGCAGGCGCGCACTACTCTACGTGAGCAACATGGGCGTCCCGAGTGGGGCCGAAGGATAGAGTCCGGGGCGCGCTAAACGAAACAAGCGACGAGCCCCGGGAGCATCGAATGGGATGTCACTCCGGTAATGAAGGCTCTCATCTCAGGTCAGGAAGGCTGCGGAGGATCCTGACGAATTCTGGCCCAGGTTGCCAAGCCCGAGCGGGTTGCGCGCCGCCGCAAGACTTCGAAGGAGACGGCCTGACGGGTGCGGCCGGGCTGCCTCGCCAATTCATTGAGGCGGAGATGTCGCGAAGGCGGGAACCTGGTCCTATCGAACTGAAAACAAATAGGTTAAGTTGGATCGGCCCGCTCCGAGCCTGCTCAAAGTACCAGCCTGTGTTTCTAACCTACTGAATACAAGAGGCATAGCTACCGTTGCCCAAACCTGTGCGTGCGCCGGAGCGCTGTACTTCCTCGTCTGGTGCAAGCTCATTGACCGGTAGGTTCAAAAGTCGATTTTGTATCCGATTGATTCCATGGCACCTCCCAGGTTTGTTTGTCAGACTTCCCGTCCGCAGCTCTGGCTTCGTCCAAGGGACAGTTCCTGACGGGCAAACGCTCAGAAGGGACATGGCCGGCCCGCCGAAGGGATCGTACTCCAGTTTTGAATTTACCATAACAACAGCTACCATACTATAATCTCTGATCCTTTGTCAAGTATCGAATCCTTCCTTCCATTGAGCGGTCGGGCGCAACAGGCGCCGACCTTGGACAGCAGGTCTGCGCCGCCTCGCCTCCAAAGGCCGACGGTCGGAACCACACGTACCGTACTTATCGGCGGGTAAGGTAAGATATTTCTCTTGCCTCATTATGTCGTGACCATTAATTTCGGAGAAGCGTGATGCGGCTGGACGAAGGCGACCTCTGCAAAGCGCTCGTCGAGGTGCGCGCCTACGTGAAAAGAATCAACCGCCGAGTTGCGCCCGTCAGTCTAGCGGCGGATTGAAGCGGGCAGACCAGATTTTCGGCGTTTCGCTCGATGAGCAGTGCCCGGCGACGGTGGCGTCGACCGAGTCTTGACAGATGGGGCGGAAAGATCGCCATGATGGAGAAAGGATGAAGGATGGCAGCGCTCATGGACAATGGGGTTGGCTTTCGGTTGAATGTTGCGCCGCGGGGAGCGGTCGAGCGCGACCTGCCCCCGGGCTTCTGCGACTTTCTTGAGCCGCTGCACCTCCAGTTCACTCCGCGGCAACAAGCGCTGGTCGCGGGACGCCGGCGGATTTTGGCCGAATCCCATCGCGGAAGGAAACCGGGTCACCTGCGTCCCTCGGCCGCGACGCAAGATGACTGGCGCGTCGAGCTGCCGGACTGGTGTCGTGACCAGCGCAACCAGATGACCGGGCCGGCTGATGACGCCGAACTCGTGGTGAAGATGCTGAACTCCGGCGCACCGGGAGTGATGCTGGACCTTGAGGACTCGACCGTCAACGAATGGGACCATCAGCGCCTCGGGGTGGACAACATCCTGCAAGCGCTGCGCGGCGCGCTCACTTATTACGACAAGAAGCGCAATACAGTGGTCAGTATACGGCCCAGCCGAACCGTGATCTGGACCCGTCCGCGCGGGCTGCACATCAGCCAAGCCGGTGTTTTCCGCGACGAACTGACCTCCGCCTCTCTGTTCGATGTGGCGCGGATCGTGACCCGGATTGATCCCGCGGAAGTCAATCATCCGCTGTGCTTCTATATCCCCAAGTCCGAGTCGGCGGAAGAAGCCCTGTGGTGGCGTGACCTGTTCCAGGCGGTGGCCGAGGCGCGCGGCTGGCCCCACGACTACATCAAGTGCATGGCACTGGTGGAGTCTCACCCGCTGGCCTTCCAGATGGAAGAGTTTCTCTACAACCTGCGCGAGCACTTGCTGGGACTGAACCTGGGCCGATGGGACTACATGGCCAGCCTCATCCATTTCAACTTCAATGACCCCGAATGGGTGCTGCCTGACCGCAACACGATTCCCCACAACGTACCGTTTTTTCAAAACGTGCGCGAGCTGATGGCAGAAATTTGCCACAAGCGCGGCGCGATGGCCATCGGGGGGATGACCGCTCTTTACCCCAGCCGGGAAGACGCCGAATTGAACGCTCGGGCTTTGGCCGTGCTGGAGAAGGACAAGAAGAACGAGGCCGACTGCCTGATGGATGGGGCTTGGACCGGCCATCCCGACCAGAACGAGATCGCTCTCGCCCAGTTCCCTTATCCCAATCAGCTTCGGACGCGGCGTCCGCAGGTCGAGCGCTACCCCGACCTGCGTCCCGAGCCTCGAGGTGTGGGGCAGAGAACACTAGCGGGTACGAGGGCGGCCGTGCGGACGGTGATTCGCTACCGCAACGGCGTGCTGAACGGCAAGGGCGCGAGCCTTCTCGACGGCTACATGGAGGATCTGGCGACCGATCGCATCTACCGCCTGATGATTGCCCAGCGCCTGCTTCACGATGCGAGCGTTCCGATTCGCGGCGATTCCGGGGGGACCGTGGCCCACTCGCCGGATCTGATCGGGCGGCTGTTTGACGAAGAGTTGAAGAAGCTGGTCGCCAATCCGGCTCGGGCGGACCTAGGGACGCCGGAAACCTTCCACGAGGCGCGCCGCATTGGCGAAGCCATGGTGATCAATCAGGAGTTCGATCCTTTTTGATCTGCGGCGGTGCGCAGAACGAGCAAACCGCGGCCACAGACCGCAGTGACCGCGGAAGACGAGCTCTTGACGTGGGATTGCTCGCGAACGAGGGCTGCGCTTCCGACTCGCGATAGGCTCCTCTTGAGATCTTCATCCCAGTTGGCTCTTACCCTCTTCTCCAGATCCTTGAGCGCTCGACAGCCCCATCGTCGGCGGCTCGCACGCGCTTCTTCTCCAGCAGCCAGTGCCAGACTGACCAGTCTTTAGCTTCGTTCATTAAGTCCGTGGCTTCTTCGGCCGCCGCAAGTTTTTGCATCGATGCTTGTTCGTTCTCCAGAGATTTATTCGAGCTGCGTTTTCGCCCAGAAGTCGTCCGAGCTCAAGACCGGAATGATTTCAAAGTCGATCAAATCATCCCAGCGCTTGATCCAGGCGTTCAGCGACTCCGGGCTTAGCGCTTCCATCACCTGGAAACAGCGAGTTCCCTCCGTATCCACCCAGCTGGCGTGATAGTTGACGCCTTCGGGCAGCATGCGCCCCTGACGGCGAAAACGTTCCCGAATCGCCGTTCGGTCCCCGTGGTGAAAGCGCTGGATGACCATAAAGAGCATTTGGAAAGTGTACCTTACGCCGCCTTTGCTGAAAAATGTCCCGGGTCGTCAAGGCAATAAAAGTAGTCAAGGCCATAAATAACTCATCACCATCGCGCGGCGATGATGGGGCGACATTCGGGGGTTGCGCCTAGGTCGTCTTGTGATTGCGGACCCTGTAGTAATATTCTCGCGCTTAACGCGATTGTCCCTTCACGATGTTCTTGCCAAAGTTGAAGCAAGGGCCGACGGAAAAGCGCACGGTCCAGCGGCCGTCCTTCAGCAGATCACTGAACAGATGGTCGTAGACAAGGTCCGACTGCACGCGCAGGGCGACGTGCCTCGAGAACAGGAAGTCAGCGCCACCCCCGAATCCATAGAACGCAGTGTTGTCCGTTTTTGTCCCCGAAGGCACCAACTGCTGCACGATGGCCGTGGCGACCGGATCGGTGGGATGGGGAGTCGCCGCCTCGTGGATGAGTCCGATCGAAGGCCGGATGAAGAGCGTCAGGTCAGAGAAGTGACGATACGCGAACCGCGGACCGGCCGTAACCGTCTGCGTTCTGGAATGAGCCGGCACGGACAATACGTAGGTGGGCGGGATCACCCCCGCGGCTATCAGTTGCTGCAGTTGCGCTCCCAACTGCTGCTGCAACTGGGTGGTCAGCAGGTTCTGTGTCAGTGTCAGAGTACCGGCCGAGATACTGTAATCGAAACCGATCGAGACCCAGGTGACCGGCCTGACGCCGGCCTGAAAGTGAAAGCCGTTTTCAAACAGGCTCACCTTCGGGCTGTCGAGAAAAGTGTATCCCGTAACAGGTCAAAGCGCGTCACGTAGGTCTGCTGGGCCCAAGCAGGTGACGCCACCAGCGCCAAAGTCAGAGTAGGGATAACAAAGGCTGCGCGCCGGGCGGTGGTCCTAGTTCGATTTTGCATCGCTCCCTCCTGCGAGCTATTGATCGCTCCCTGGGGTCCGAGCCGGTGTCGGAGCTCGGGTGCTGCACTAGGATTCACCACGAGCCGGGCCAACTCGCATTTTCACCGCCGGCTGGTGGACAGTGAGCCGGCTCGCGGGTCCGGACGCCAGGCAGAATGACACCGGTCCGGCATCCGGCCAACTTTTCTCGGCATGAGGAGGCAGATTCTTAGTTTACCAGCGGCTTACCCTGAGGCAAAACGGTCTCAAAGGTCCATTCCGATTGCCTTATCCCCGCCAGAGCCGACGAAAGGCCGAGCTCCTCGAGAAACCATGGCTCAACTCGCTCCCAAGCCTCTGCTGATAAGAAATGACTTAGTGGCTTCGTTCCTTGATTTAGACCGGGTTTTCCGATTCGGCGCTCGCCATCCTGCGACCCCACAACCGGCGCCACCCCCGGCGCGTCCGCCACCGATAACCCGGCAGGTTCGTTGCCTGCGAGTTCTGCGCTCGTCCGATCCTCGTCAGGCCTGTCATCCGGCCCGTCGGCCTCGCTCGCTTCGGCAGCACCGATAGGTTCCAAAATTGCAGCAGACCCTCGGCTTTCACCGCCGCCCGTCGGGCCGCCGGCGCCGGGTTCGTGGCCGGATAGAGGGTCCACACGGGTTTGCCCGCGGCCTGGATCGTGCTCGCGCCGCAGTTCGATCAGCAATCAAACCTTGCGGTCGATCGATTGCAGCAGAAAATTCTCCTGATGCCGGACCCAGGACCACTTCCGCGAGCCCATGACTTCCAGGAGCCTCGTTGCTTGACCGGCCGGGGAGAGCGGTCCCTGCTCCAACTCGCAGATCGCCAGCTCCTCGCGCACCTGTTCGATTTCCCGCTCCACTTCCAGCACAAAGTTCTGCCGGGCCCGCTCCACGTCCTCTTGGTTCTCCGCCTTCAGGTAGTCAGCGACGGCCCACCTCAGGCGCATCCCGCGCCACGCAACCGCGTCCTTCCCGTAGAGCCTGTTGAGAAAGGGCTCGATATCGCCCCCGTTCCAGTCCTGGTCTAAGAAGGACCGCAGGGTCCTCAACATCTCGCGGAATTTGCCTGGCGAGTCGGGCAGGTTCAACAGGCCCACCTCATGGACTTCCTTCGCACCGGCCGCCAAGCCTCCTTGCTTCAGGCGGAAAGCCCGGCGCCGCTGCTCCAGTTCCAGCAGCTCGCGCTCGCGCCGTCCGATCGCTTCCTTCGCCCGTTCCAGGCGGCGGAGCTCCAACTGGAGGTCGGCGAGCTCCTCGGCCCGCTGTTGCGCAAAGGCGTCCGGCGGTTGGTAGCGGCGGATCACGTCGGCGCGCAGGTGGTCGCGCTCAGCCTCTTCCTCTTCAGAGTGGCCGTTCAGCAGCAGTTCGACGGGGTCCGGACGCCGGGCGTATTTCCCGCTCTTGAAGGCGTTCATCTTGGATTTTTCCTTGCCCGAATCGGTGGTTGGGCCGGTGGAGTCGGCACTGTTGGAGCGATTGGCCGCTTGCACGGCCGGAGTGACATTCTTGTGTTCCGATCCCATTGGGGTGGTCTCCTCCTTGAGATTTGCCTGGGGTCCCGGTCCGTGGCGGACCGCAGGCAATACTCCTTCATGATGGCAAGGCGAGATGCGACCGTGGGCAAACTGAGGAACGAGGCGAGCATTTCTTTTGCGGCCAGTATTTACAACTATTTAACGGCTAGGGTCAGGGCAGGGGAGGGGATAAGTGTGCAAAAACGACGCACTTTCCAGATCGCCGCTCTGAAGGGCCGGACCTTAACCCGGCCGCTGGCCTCAGGGATCGGCCGGGAAGGGGCGTAATGGCGGTCTCAGTCGTCTTTACATCCTGACCTCCAGCCCTGGGACGCAGATTCTTCTTGAGTCTAACCCACGGTACATTGACCTTGAGGCACAGGACACTTCCGGCCAGAGAACCAGGGCTTTTCGCGGGAGTCCGCCCGGTCCCCGGCCTCTGTTGGTCGCTCGGCCGGGTTGCCCAATCCTTGGCTTGTGGATTCTTCTCCCGCCTCAAGGTATGATGTGCGGCGGCGGTTCACCGGGATCACAGCGGCTCGCCTTTTGGAGGAATCGTGAAGCGATCTATCCTGCTCGTCGCCTTACTGCTCTGGGGTGTCGCCTTCGGAGCGCCCTCTGAGAAATCACCCCCGTCGCCCGGGCCCGCCGAACCGGCCGAAACCATCCGGATTGACGCGCAGGCGTCCACCACGCCCTTCCCACACTATTGGGAGCGCATGTTTGGCTCTGGGCGCGCCGTCCTGTCGCTGCGCGACAGTTACCGCCAGGACCTGCGCTCTGTAAAGGAAGCGACGGGCTTTGGCTACATCCGCTTTCACGGCATTTTTGACGACGAAGTGGGCCTCTACACTGAAGACAGCCAGGGCCGGCCGGTGTACAACTTCTCCTACGTTGACCAGATTTATGACGGGCTCCTCGAAAACGGCGTGCGGCCCTTCGTGGAACTGAGTTTCATGCCCCAGCAGCTGGCCAGCAAACCCAGCCTGTTCCCGTTCTGGTACCACCCCAACAATTCGCCGCCCAAGGACTGGGGCCGTTGGGGAGACCTGGTCGAGGCCTTTGTCCGGCACCTGGTGACGCGATACGGAATCGACGAGGTTTCCACCTGGTACTTCGAGGTCTGGAACGAACCGAATATCGATTTCTGGTCGGGAGAGCCCAAAGAGGCCACTTATGACCAGCTTTACGACGAAACCGCCCGCGCCGTGAAGCGCGTGAGTCCCAACCTGCGCGTGGGCGGCCCCTCCACGGCCCAGGCCGCCTGGGTGGACCGTTTCATAAAGCACTGTGCAGACGGCAACATCCCGGTGGACTTTGTCTCCACCCACGTCTACGGCAACGACACCTCGCAGGATGTTTTCGGCACCACCGAAGCGATCCCGCGGGACCAGATGGTACCTCGCGCCGTCAAGAAAGTTCACGACCAGGTGAAGGCTTCGGCGAAACCCGGCCTGCCGATCATCTTTTCCGAATACAACGCGGCTTACGACAACGAAGTTCCGGTGACGGATTCGCCCTACATGGGACCCTGGCTAGCCTACACCATCAGCCGCTGCGCCGGACTCGTCGACATCCTGTCTTACTGGTCCTTCTCGGACGTCTTCGAGGAGCAAGGCGTCGTGAAGCGTCCGTTCTACGGCGGATTCGGACTGATCGCCGCCGGCAATATCCCCAAAGCATCCTTCAATGCCTTCAAACTTCTGCATGAGCTCGGCGACCGGCGTCTGCCCGTCAGTTCGGAGCGCGCGCTGGCGACCGAGCGCGCCGACGGAGCCCTGGCGATCGCAGTGTGGAACTATGCGCCACCAGAGGAAGAGGGATCGCCCCGGCAGATTACGTTGTCATTCCAGGGTCTCCCGCGCCAGCATCATGCGCGGGTTCGATGGGTTGACGCTGAACGGGGCTCGGCGCTCACCGCCTGGAGGGCCATGGACGAGCCCAGCTTTCCCAGCCGTGAGCAGCAAAGGGAATTGCGTGAAGCCGCCGAGTTTCCGCCGGCCAAGACCCTGCCCATGACACGCGGCGACTCATCGTCGGTGACGCTGACGCTGGCTCCGCATTCGCTGGCACTGGTCGAAGTCGGCAAGTAGTGTGAGGTGAATTCTCGGACTGGCGTCTCTCAGAGGCGCAGGAAATTCTCGAGCAACTGCTTTCCTGCTCCGGTCATGATGGACTCGGGATGGAATTGCACACCTTCGACCTTCAGATCGCGATGGCGAAGGCCCATGATGAGGCCGTTCGGGGAAGTCGCCGAGATTTCGAGGCAAGCAGGCAGGCTCTCGTGCTCGACGATGAGAGAGTGATACCGCGTGGCGGGAAATGGATTGGGCAGATCGGCGAAGACGGTTCGGCCGTCGTGGCTGATCGAGCTGATCTTTCCGTGCATGATCTCGGGCGCGCGGACCACCTTCCCGCCGAAGGCTTCTCCGATGGCCTGGTGTCCGAGACAGACCCCGAGAACCGGCGTGCGTCCCGCGAATCGGCGGATGAGGCCGAGGCAAATGCCCGCCTCGCGAGGCGTCTTCGGGCCCGGCGAGATCACAATCCGGTCCGGCAAAAGGCTCTCGATTTCGTCGAGAGTAACCTGGTCATTGCGGCGCACGTCGACCGCGGCCCCAAGCTCGCTCAGATACTGAACGAGGTTGTAGGTAAAGGAATCGTAATTGTCGATGACCAAGACCATAGCCAGAGTATATGCGCTCGTGACGCCGGAGGCGACCGCGCACGCTCCGTGCTCAGCTCGCCGGCGGCTGAGGCCACCTTTCAGACGGTCCTTTTTGGTGGACTTCCGTTCCAGAGAGGGTGTGCGAGCTACCCGCAGTGTCGTTGTGCTGGCAAGGTTATTCGAGCCTTGCGCTACTCGAGGCCTAACTCGCGCGTGAGCTTCTGCGGGTCGTAGGGCGAGCAGTGGAAGGTGCGGCCGTTCACCTCGAAAGTGGGCAAGCGCCGCTTGCCCTGGTTGGCACCCATCACGAACTCCTCCGCGCCCTCAGAGTGCTCGATATTGATTTCTTCGAAAGCCACGCCCCGCTGCTTTAGGAAAGACTTGGCCCGATAGCAGTCCGGGCACCAGAGGGTGGTATACATCCGGACCATCCCTTTGGCGGCTTCGCGATGCTCCACTGATTGAGTTTCAGTCTTCAATGCTTTACTCCTGCCTCACGTGAGGCGCGTTCCGCCACTTCGAGACGGGCCATGGCGCGCTCGAGCGCAGACTGTGCCCGCAGCGCGTCGATCTCGGCATCTCCCGCGCCCGCCCGCCGGAGCCGCTCTTCAGCACGTTGGCGGGCCCCCTGGGCACGTTCCACGTCGATTTCCTCGGGCCGCTCCGAGCTTTCCACCAACACGATCACACGATCGGGAAGCACTTCAACAAATCCCCAATTCACGAACAGGCAATGCGTGACCTTTGCCTGCGTATACGAGAATTGGCCTGGTTTGAGCTCCGAGAGCAGCGGCGCATGCCCCGGGAGCACGCCCAAGTACCCTTCCCGGCCAGGCAGAGACACCGCTAGTACCGAGTCACGGATCATCAAGCGGTCCGGGGTGACCAGTTCGAGGTGAATCTGTTCGACTGCGCCCTCAACCATAGGATCATTCCGATTGAGTGATTGGAGCGTTGGCAGACTGGCGGTGCTCTGAGTGACGAATCATCGATCATCCGATCTCTGAATCTCTCAACTCTCTCAGGCCGCTGCCTTCAGCTTCTCCGCCTTCTCCACGGCTTCGTCAATGGTACCCACCATGTAGAAAGCCTGCTCCGGGATTTCGTCGTATTTGCCGTCGACGAGCTCTTTGAATCCCCTGATGCTGTCCTCCAGCTTAACGTACTTGCCCTCCAGGCCTGTGAACTGCTGCGCCACAAAGAACGGTTGAGACAGGAACCTTTGAATCTTCCGCGCCCGCGCCACGGTGAGCTTGTCGTCGTCAGAGAGCTCGTCGATACCTAAAATAGCGATGATGTCCTGGAGGTCTTTGTACTTTTGCAGGACGGACTGGACGGAGCGCGCCACATTGTAGTGCTCTTCGCCCACGATGCGGGGATCCAGCACACGGGAGGTCGAAGCCAGCGGATCCACAGCCGGGTAGATGCCCAACTCCACGATCTGCCGCGAGAGTACGGTAGTGGAATCCAGGTGCGCAAAGGCGGTGGCCGGGGCCGGGTCCGTGAGGTCATCAGCCGGTACGTAAATGGCCTGCACCGAAGTCACCGAACCCTTCTTGGTGGATGTGATCCGCTCCTGCAGCTCGCCCATCTCCGTCGACAGGTTCGGTTGATAGCCCACGGCGGAAGGCATGCGGCCCAGCAGCGCCGATACCTCCGAGCCCGCCTGCGTGAAGCGGAAGATATTGTCGATAAACAGCAGAACGTCTCGCCCTTCAACGTCGCGGAAGTATTCGGCCACGGTCAGCCCGGTGAGGCCCACGCGCAAGCGCGCGCCCGGCGGCTCGGTCATCTGTCCATAGATTAACGCTGCCTTCGACTTCTCCGGATGGCCGGGCGAAATCACGCCCGACTCGGTCATCTCAAGCCACAGATCATTGCCCTCGCGCGTGCGCTCCCCTACCCCCGCAAACACCGAGACACCACCGTGCTTCATGGCCACGTTGTTGATGAGTTCCTGAATGATCACTGTCTTGCCCACGCCGGCGCCACCGAAGAGGCCCGTCTTCCCGCCCTTCAGGTAAGGCTCGAGCAGGTCAACCACCTTGATGCCGGTCTCAAACATCTCCAGGTTGGTGTTCTGATCATCGAGCAAGGGGGCTTCCCGGTGAATCGGAGAACGAGTTTCGGTGACGATAGGCCCTAGCTTGTCCACAGGTTCGCCGATCACGTTCATCACCCGGCCGAGCGTCGCCTGGCCCACCGGAACCGTAATGGCCTCGCCCATGTCGATGGCCTTCATGCCGCGCACCATGCCCTCGGTGGCCTCCATAGCCACCGCTTTCACGCGTCCCTCACCCAGGTGCTGCTCCACTTCGACAATCACGCTGATAGGACTCGGCACCTCAAAGCCATCCGACACCACGCGCAAGGCATTGTAGATCGGCGGCAGATGGCCTTCTTCAAAGGCTACCACCACCACCGGGCCGATCACCTCTACAACTTTGCCAACCTTTTGTTCGCTCATTCCCATTCCCTTCAAGTTGGTTGTGAGCAACCAGCTTTCTCGCGTTGCACAGCACCGTTAACAGTCTGCCGGCAACCCATCATTCCTCCTGCGCTGCCGCCCCGCTGACAATCTCGATGATCTCCTTGGTGATGGCCGCCTGACGTACGCGGTTCATGTAGAGCGTGAGCGAGTCGATCATCTCCGAAGCGTTCCGCGTGGCTGCGTCCATGGCGGTTGTTTTAGCCGCCAGTTCGGCGGCCTGCGATTCGAGCAGCGCCCGGAAAACCTGGCTCTCCACGTAGCGCGGCAAGAGGCGACTGAAGATTTCGGCGGGCGGCTGCTCGTAAATATAGTCCACCAGAAAGTGTCCCTCGGGCGCTTGCAAAGGCGGGACCGGTAGATACCGTTCCACCATCACCTTCTGCGCCAGAACGGACTTAAACTCGTTATAGAGAAAATCGACGGCATCCACAATCTCGCGCGAATAGAGGTCGATGATCTCTTTGGCGATCCCCTGGGCTTGGGAGAACTGAAGCTTGGCAAACACATCGAGGTGCTCGCTTGCAATGGTGGTGTGCGCCTTGCGGAAGTGATCGCGGCCCTTATTGCCGACCGTCATGAGCGAGATCTGCAGGTTCGACCGCTCGTCCAGGTAAGAATGCGCGGCCCGGATCAGATTGGAATTGAAGGCTCCGCACAGCCCCCGGTCAGCCGTGACCAGCACCAGCAGAATTTTCTTCACGGGCCGCACCACCAGCAGCGGATTGGCGTCCCGGTCGGTGGGGTCGATGCGCGAAACGACGCTTTCCAACACCGTCCGAATCTCGTTGGCATAGGGCCGCGCGGCCACCACGCGCTCCTGCGCCCGGCGAAGGCGCGCTCCCGCCACCATCTTCATGGCACGGGTGATCTGCTGCGTGTTCTTAACCGAGCGGATTCGGCGCCGGAGATCGAGAATGTTAGGCATAGAAAAACAAACCAGAAGTCAGAGGGTTCCTTTTTCTCGCGCGGTGCTTTCTCACTTCTAATCTCTAGACCCGCAGTTCGCTGAAAAACTCACCCGGCCTGTCATTTGAGGAGCCGAAGGCGACGAAGATCTCGCCAGTCCTTTTGATTTCGCAAAGCAGATTCTTCGCCGGAGTTTACCCTAAGCGACTGTTAAGAAATAACATTTACATTGTGCGAGTCCAAGTTTACGCTGCCTGGCGAGGTTGGAAGGTATAGTTCCAGTCGCCGTGAAACTTATGAGGCTTCAGCCGCAGCGTTCGCATCTCGTCATCCGTGATCTTCT
>DATDGR010000284.1:0-54515 GCA_036521995.1 Terriglobia bacterium
TCGGGAATGTTCTGGACCGTCTGGGGAGCCAACGCCATCCTGGCCTTGCGCTGCTCCCACCTCAACGGCCGCTTTGAGCAGTACTGGGAGGACCGCCGGGAGGCTAATGCCGCTTAATTCCAACTTCCATGTCGCGCACCCCCCTGCGTTCCCGGCGCCGTGGAAGACGGGTGAGGACGCTCGCCCGGTCCTAGATTGGTTAGGCGCGACCCCTCAGCAGCCCCGGGCTGCTCGCTCAGAGCTTGGGTTTGGATGTAGCCTCGGCTTTGTTGACGCTAAAGGACTTACTGGCTTCGACCACAACCCCGAACCTGTACTCATCCGTTGATCATAATTGACTTAGTAGCTTTGGGCTGAGCAATCTTTTTTCCGGATCTAGCTGTGCCAGTAGCCTACCAGTGGACCCGGTCCGACCGAATGGGGCCATATACTGGCGAGACCATAGGGCGATGAGAGTCGAAAGTCACCGAAAGAAAACCCCACCTTAACAATAGCTTAACTTGTCACATCTATCTTCGTCTTGCTGTCGGATGGTCAGCTCGTGCGGCCACCGAATTTCTATGCTGCGGGAGGAATAAGAAGTGTCTATCCGTAAAGCTGTCGCACTCTCGTTAGTTGCCGTCTGGCTGGCGGCCATCGTGCTGAACCCGGGTGTGCTGGGTGCGGCCGGACCCGCCAAAGGGGCCAGGTCCTCCGGTGTCGCCGTCAAGAAGGCGGCTCCGGCCACGCCGATCCAGCATCTGGTGGTGATTTTCAACGAGAACATCACTTTCGATCACTACTTTGGTACCTATCCGAATGCAGCTAATCCGTCGAGAGAGCCTCAATTCACGGCGGTGCCCGGCACGCCTACGGTCAACGGTCTCACGCCGGTGCTCCTCACTAACAACCCCAACTTCCTGAACGTCAATAACGGGGTGGGGGCGACAAATCCCTTCCGGCTGGACCGCTCGCAGGCGCTCACGGCCGATCAGGATCATGACTACACGCCGGAGCAGCAGTCCTTCGACGCCGGCTTGATGGACGCTTTTCCTGAGTTCACCGGGGCGGCGGGACCTCCGCCCAATGCTCCGCCCGGGGCCGTTAGCACCACCGGCCTGGTGATGGGATACTACGACGGCAACACGGTGACAGGGCTGTGGAACTACGCACAGCACTTCGCCATGAGCGACAACAACTACGGGACCACGTTCGGGCCCTCCACTGTGGGGGCGCTGAACCTTATCTCTGGTCAGACGAACGGCGTATCAGCGACCTTGAACGGCACTGGTGATGAGACCGACGGCGGCGACGGCTCTTTGACCGTCATCGGCGATCCCGATCCCATCGGCGATATGTGCTCCAGCGCCACCCGTAACCAGGTCACCATGCAAGGAACTAACATCGGTAGTCTCCTGACCAACGCCGGTGTTACCTGGGGCTGGTTTGCGGGCGGGTTCAACCTCAGCGTTGTCAATCCGAACGGAACCTCCGGTTGCGACCGGAGCAGCACCGGCGTAACGGGGGTGACCACTGGCGACTACGTACCACACCACACGCCGTTCCAGTACTACCCCGCCACGGCCAACCCGAATCACACCCGGCCAAAGTCTGTTTACTCCGTCGGATACCCGGGCGACCCGGCCAACAACCAGTACGACACGCAAGACTTCTTTGCCGCGATTCGGGCCGGCAACTTTCCGGCGGTTAGCTTCCTCAAGGCCCCGGCATTCCAGGACGCCCATCCGGGGAACTCCGACCCGCTCGACGAACAGGCCTTCGTCGTGAGTACCATCAACTTCCTGGAGGAGCAACCCGAGTGGAGTAGTACGCTGGTGATCATTACTTACGACGATTCGGACGGCTGGTACGACCACCAACTGGGCCCTATCATCAACCAGTCTAACGGCACTGCCGACGCCCTCACCGGGCCCGATGCCTGTGGCACGGGCAACAACGCCCTGCCGGGGGTTGCTTCAGGGAATCTGCACGCGCTTGGGCGGTGCGGCTATGGACCACGGCTGCCTCTGATGGTCATTTCGCCTTATGCCATCCCCAACTTCGTTAACCACTCCCTCACCGACCAGAGCTCGATCATCCGCTTCATCGAGGACAACTGGCTGGGCGGACAGCGCATTGGTCAGGGATCTTTTGACGCCCTGGCGGGCTCCATCCAGAACATGCTGAACTTCAATCAAGCCCCGAACCCGCCATTGTTCCTCAGTCCGACGACGGGCGAACCCACGAGTTAGGAGACTCGCGGGGTCTGAGGTTGCCTCAACTTGACGGGCATGGGCCACCCTCGAACCCATGCCCGTCTTTTTTTGGCCTGAGGCCGCTCAGCTCTCGGATATCATTTCTCTCTACGCGGGGAGGAGGCACGCGTGCCGGTCACGCGGCGGACGTTTCTTCAAAGGGGCGGATGGATGTCGGCGGCGCTGGCGATACGCCAGGCTGGCCGCCCGCGAGAGGCGGTCTCGGTCCGTCCCACGCTGGACCCCAACTCGCTCGAGCCCTTCGTGGATCCCTTGCCTATTCCCGAAGTGGCTCGGCCGGGCGGCTACAGGACTAGTCCAGAGGGCGGGGCCCAGGTGCCCGCCTATCGCCTCGCGATGAGCGAGTTTGAAAGCCAGGTGCACCGGGATCTCAAGCCCACGCGCATGTGGGGATTCAGTTCCAGCTCGCCAGGACCCTCGTTCGAGACCCGGAGCGGCGAGGGATTGTGGGTGGACTGGGCGAACAAGCTGCCTCGGCGGCATTTCCTGCCGATCGACCACAACATCCACGGGGCGGGGAAAGATAAGCCCGAGGTCCGCGCCGTGGTGCACCTTCACGGAGCCAAAGTGAGGCCGGAGTCCGACGGATATCCCGAGGCCTGGTACCAGCCCGGCGAAACCCGGCAGTATTTCTATCCGAACCAGCAGGACGCGGCCATGCTCTGGTATCACGACCACGCCCTAGGCATCAACCGCTTGAACATCTATGCCGGTCTTCTGGGTGTATTCTTCATTCGCGACGCCGCCGAGGACGCCCTCAACCTGCCGAAGGGGAAGTGCGAAGTCCCGCTGATACTCTGCGACCGCTCGTTCTACCCTGACGGGCAACTCAGCTACCCGGTTTCGCCCGATCCCGAAGCGCCTTGGGTTCCCGAGGCCTTCGGCAACGCCATCCTCGTGAACGGCAAGCTTTTTCCCTACCTCCAAGTCGAGCCGCGCAAGTACCGTTTGCGCGTTCTAAACGGCTCGAACGGGAGGTTTTATCACCTGATGCTGTCGAACCAACAGGGCTTCTATCAAATCGGCTCTGATCAGGGACTGCTGCCCTCGCCTGTGGCGCTCAAGAGCCTGGTGCTTGCTCCCGGCGAGCGCGCCGACCTGGTGGTGGACTTTGCGGCTCAACACGGCGAGAAGATCGTTCTGAAAAGTGATGCGTTCACCGTCATGCAATTCCGCGTCGCGTCTGAGAGCGTTCGGGATACAAATGCTCTGCCGGCCACTCTGAGGGCCGTGGCCAGGATACCGGAATCGGCCGCCTTAAGGACGCGGATGCTGTCGTTGAACGAGATCATCGATTTCTACGGTAACTCTTACATCATGCTGTTGAACGGAGCCCACTGGCAGATGCCCGTCACCGAAGATCCGGTGCTAAACACGACGGAAATCTGGAGTCTGATCAACCTGACGGACGACTCCCACCCGATTCATCTTCACTTGGTCCGCTTCCAGCTCCTCGACCGGCGGCCCTTCCACAAGTTTCCCTATCAGACCCGGCAGCAATTGGTCTATCGCGGGCCCGCGCAGGGTCCGGCACCGGGTGAGGCCGGGTGGAAGGACACGGTACAGGCCCATCCCGGAATGGTCACCCGCATCATTGCCCGCTTTGAAGGCTACACCGGCCGCTACGTGTGGCATTGCCATGTTCTTGAGCACGAGGACAACGAGATGATGCGGCCTTACGACGTTATCGCTGGCTCCTAGCTGCCCCCTGGCGCGCGATCATTCTTCGAATGGCGCCGCTGGGGAGCTGAGCGGTACGGCACCTTGGCGCGCGTGGTTCTTGTGAGTCAGGGCGTATGCCGGCGCGCCGCCCAACGGCTGTCTGGCATCGAGGAATTGACAACTCGCGCCTAACCCTTGACAATCGAATATGCGAGTCGGCGTTCACACGTCCATTGCCGGGGCCCTGGAGAACGCCGCTCACCGCGCGTACAAGATCGGTTGCGACGGCTTTCAGATGTTCTCGGCCAACCCGCGCGGTTGGCGCGCCGGGCACGTTTCAGCCGAGGCGCGTGAGAGGTTTCGCGAGGTGCGGGCGGGTTACGGGCTTACGCTGCTCGCCATTCACGCGAATTACCTGATCAACCTGGCCGCGCCCGACCCGGCAGTTCGCGCCCTTTCAGTATCCGCCTTTCGAGGTGAGCTCGCACGGAGCCTCGCGCTCGGCGCCGACTATCTGGTGGTGCACGCCGGGAGCGCCAAACACGGCGATCGCGACCAGGCGATCGCGATCTTTGTGAAATCGCTGCTCGAGGCCGCGAAAGGGCTGGACCTCAACGGCCTGACGGTGCTGGTGGAGAATACGGCCGGCCAGGGATCAGTGCTCGGGTCCAACTTTGAAGAGCTGGCTGCCATCCTCCATGGCGTGACGCGCGAGATTCCGGTGGGCGTGTGCATCGACACGGCTCACCTCTTTGCCGCCGGTTACGGCATCCACACGGCGCCGGGCTTGAGGGACGCTCTGAGGCGGATCGACGCCATCCTCCAGCTCAAGACCGTCCGGCTGTTTCACGCCAATGACTCCAAAGCGGCGTTTGCTTCGCACTGCGACCGCCACGAGCATATTGGCGAAGGCCAGATCGGCGCCGAGGCCTTCGGGCGCATCCTAAGGCATCCGAAGCTGCGGGCTATCCCTTTCATCTGCGAGACGCCCCTGGATGAGCCTGATGACGACTTCAGGAATCTCCAGATGATAAGGAACCTGGGAGGCGACAGAGGGCAAGCAGGCGCAAGTCGGGGGTGTCATTGACCGGACGGACCACCATGCCCCGGAACGAAGCCGGAATGTCATTTAGAATCAACGCGGATCCTTCAAACTGCTCCCGGTCATCGAGCCGCAGCAGTCTCGGGCAAGGGGGGCGTCATTGACCGGACAGACGACCGTACCCCGGAACGAAGCCGGAATGTCCTTTGGAATCAGCGACAATGCCAGGTCCTCCGGTGAAAGCCGTGGCCGGGACCGCGCACCGGACTTGACCGGAGCCTTGTAAAAGGTATGGCCGTCGAACCAAGAGAACGACAAGGAACCGCAACTGAGGGCCGGGAAACCGTGGATCCAAGTTACGATCCCCAACAGATCGAAGCGAAGTGGCAGGAGCGATGGGCTCGCGAGAAGCTCTTTGAGGCCGACCCCGATCCTGCCCGGCGGAAATACTATGTCTTGGAGATGTTGCCTTACCCTTCGGGCGACATCCACATGGGGCACGTGCGCAACTACTCGATCGGAGACGCACTGGCCCGCTACCTCCGCATGCTGGGCTACAACGTGCTCCATCCCATCGGTTGGGATGCCTTCGGCTTGCCGGCGGAGAACGCGGCCATCAAGAGCGGGCGGCATCCTTCCGAGTTTACCTTCAGCTACATCGACCGCATGCGAGGCCAGTTACAGAGGCTAGGCTTCAGCTATGACTGGCGGCGCGAGGTAGCCTCCTGCGTGCCGGAATACTACCGGTGGAATCAGTGGTTCTTCATCAAGATGTTCGAGCGCGGCCTCGCCTATCGCAAGAAGAGCCGGGTGAACTGGTGCGCCAAGTGCGAGACCGTGCTGGCCAACGAGCAAGTCGTGAACGGGTGCTGCTGGCGGCATGAGGACACCCTGGTGGAGGAACGCGAGCTGGAGCAGTGGTTCCTTAGGATCACCGCCTACGCCGATGCCTTGCTGGACGACATGAAGGAGATGGTCCGCTGGCCGGAGCGCGTGCTGGCCATGCAGCGCAACTGGATTGGCAAGTCGGCGGGCGCCGAGGTGGAGTTCCCGGTCGACGGCTTGGAGGAGTCGATGCGCATCTTCACCACGCGCATTGACACCATCTTCGGCTGCACGGCGGTATTCCTGGCGCCTGATCATCCCTTGATGGAGAAGTTCGTGGCCGCGTCGCCGGCGCCTGACGCCTTGCGCCGTGAGGCGGAGCGCATCAGGGCCTCGTCCTTGCAGGCGCGCCTGGACGTGAACTTCAGAAAAGAGGGCGCTCCGACGGGCTTTACCGCCCGGAATCCTTTCAACGGTGAAAGCGTGCCGGTGTGGATTGCCAACTTCGTGCTGACGGGCTACGGCACCGGCGCTGTGATGGCCGTCCCGGCCCACGATCAGCGCGATTTCGAGTTCTGCTCGGCCTACGGTCTGAAGATCAGAACGGTCATCGTGCCGGAAAGCGCCGTAGGGGCGGGGCCCAACCCGCCCGCCAACGGTGAGGGCGCGGCCAGCAGCGCCCTTACGAAGGCGTTCACGGAGGACGGCGTGTTGGTGAACTCCGGCCCGTATAGCGGACTAGGCTCGGCCGAAGCCCGCGAGCGCATGACGCGCGACGCCGAGACGCAAGGCTTCGGAAAGGGAACGATCCAGTATCGCCTTAAGGACTGGGGAGTTTCGCGGCAACGCTACTGGGGAACGCCGATCCCCATGATCTACTGCTCCGGCTGCGGAGTGGTGCCGGTACCGGAGAGCGATCTGCCGGTGGTGCTGCCCCGGAACGTCAAGTTGACGGGGCAAGGCCGGGCGGCGCTCGCGACCGTTCCAGAGTTCGTGGCCGTGAAGTGTCCGAAGTGTGGAGGGCCGGCCGAGCGCGAGACGGACACCATGGACACCTTTGTCGACTCGTCCTGGTACTTCTACCGCTATACCGACCCGAAGATCGACACGGCGCCCATTAACCGGGAGGCCGTGAAGTACTGGTTTCCGGTGGATCAGTACATCGGCGGCATCGAACACGCCATCCTGCATCTGATCTACATGCGTTTTTTCACGAAGGTCATGAGAGACCTGGGCCTGGTGGAGTTTTCCGAGCCGGTGGCGCGGCTGTTCACCCAGGGCATGGTGATCAAGGACGGCGCCAAGATGTCGAAGTCGAAAGGCAACGTGGTGGATCCGGTGGCGATGTGCGCCCGCTACGGAGCGGACGCGGTCCGGCTCTATATGCTGTTTGCGGCGCCCCCGGAGAAGGACCTGGACTGGAGCGATGCCGGCATCGAGGGCGCCGCGCGATTTCTGAACCGCGTTTACCGGCTGGTGGCGCGCCATGCCGGCCGCCTGCGGGGAGTCTCTGCCTGGCAAGCGAGCGGCGACGCCGGCGGTTCAAATGGGCTCAGTGCCGCGGAGCGCCGTTTGTTGCGCAAGGCACATCAAACGCTGCGCCATGTCACCGAAGACATGGAAGAGCGCTGGCATTTCAACACCGACGTGGCCCTGACCATGGAGCTTTCGAATGAAATTGGCGCGCTGGAAGACGCCATTGAAGCCGGGTCGATCCGGGCCGAAGTTCTGAAGTCGGCCCTCGAGATTCTGGTGCTGACCTTGGCCATTTTTGTGCCACATCTCTCCGATGAACTGTGGGAGGGATTGGGCCACTCCGGCTCCACCCTGCGCGTCGCCTGGCCCAAGTTCGACGCCGGGCTCGCGGCCGAAGAGGAGCTCGAGATTCCCGTGCAAGTGAACGGCAAACTGCGCGCGCGCATTGGTGTGCCAGCTTCAGCCGGAGAGGACGAAATCCGCCTCCGGGCGCTGGCTGAACCCAAGGTCCGCGAACACCTCGCGGGACTGCACGTCGTGAGGATCATCATTGTTCCGCAGAAGCTGGTGAACATCGTCGCGAAATGATGGACTCATCGAGTCACTCCTCTCCCATCGTCGTTCTGGATTTTGGCTCCCAGTACACACAGCTCATTGCCCGGCGGATCCGGGAGATGCAGGTGTATTCGGTGATTGTGCCCTGTCACACTCCCTTTGATGATCTCGTCCGGATGAGACCGCAGGCGCTGATTCTGTCGGGCGGGCCGTCCTCGGTGTACGACCCGTCGTCGCCCACCGCCGACGAGCGCATTTTCAGTCTCCGGGTACCCATTCTGGGTATCTGCTACGGCTTGCAGTTCATCTCTCACAAGCTCGGCGGAAGAGTAGAACCGGCGGCACGGCGGGAGTATGGCTTCGCGCAGCTCGAGTTCGGGTCCCCGAGTGACCTACTCGAAGGGCTGCCGTCGCCTTTGCGCGTGTGGAACAGTCATGGGGATCACATCGGCGAGATCCCTCCCGGATTCCGCGTGACGGGGCGCACGGAGAATGCCGTGTCCGTGATCGAAAACCCCGCGTCGCGGATTTACGCCGTGGAGTTTCACCCGGAGGTCCGCCACACCGACCGAGGAGATGAGATTCTGCGGCGCTTTGTCTTTGGGGTCGTGGGCGCAAAGCCCAATTGGTTCCCGCGTTCGTTTGTAGAAGAAACGGTGGAGCGCGTTGCCGAGCAGGTAGGTGGAGGCTGTGCACTCTGCGCCCTCTCCGGAGGGGTTGACTCGGCGGTGGCCGCGACCCTGGTGGGCCGGGCCCTCGGCGACCGTCTCATTTGTGTGTTTGTCAACAACGGCTTGCTGCGTAAAGGCGAGTTCGAAGAAGTTTCCGCCCTCCTCACTGCGCAAGCGCACCTGCGCGTGCGCGCGGTCGACGCTTCGGCCCGTTTTCTAGCGCGGCTCCAGGACATTACGGATCCGGAGCAGAAGCGCAAGATCATCGGCGAGGAATTCATCCGAGTCTTCGAAGAGGAGGCGCGCAGGCTGGGCGACATTCAGTTTCTGGTGCAAGGAACGCTTTATCCGGACGTGATCGAGTCGGTCTCGGTCAAGGGGCCGGCGGCGACCATCAAGAGCCATCATAATGTGGGTGGGCTTCCGCCTGACCTGAAGTTCAGATTGATTGAGCCGCTGCGTGAGCTTTTCAAGGACGAGGTTCGCCGCGTGGGGCGCGAGCTTGGGTTGAGCGAAGAAGTGACCGGCCGGCAGCCGTTTCCCGGTCCCGGACTGGCCGTGCGGATACTGGGCGCGGTCACGCCGGAACGACTGCAACTGGTGCGGGAGGCCGATGCCGTGGTTCAGCAGGAAGTGAGGAACGCCGGACTCTACAACCGGCTGTGGCAATCATTCGCCGTACTGCTTCCGGTTTCCAGCGTCGGCGTCATGGGCGATGCCCGCACTTACGCATCCGCCATCGCCATCCGCGCCGTCGAATCTGAAGATGGTATGACGGCAGGCTGGGCCAGAATCCCCCAGGAGTTACTGGAGCGGATGGCGACCCGCATTGTGAACGAAGTCAGAGGAGTTAACCGCGTGGTGTTTGACATTACGTCGAAGCCGCCGGGCACGATCGAGTGGGAGTAGGCAGATACACAAATGCGCTGGCTCGAATGACACCCCACGTGCAGGGCGACACGGAGGCTATCAGCGGCTGGCTAGTTTCTGAGCCATGTACAGCAGGAGCTGGCGGTCCTTCTCGTCGATGCGCTCGATCACACGCTTGACCTTCTCGAGAAAGCGCGCTTCACCCTCGGCCTCGGCTTCCTTGGCAAGCTCTTCGGTGGTCTGACGAGCGGTCAAGTTCGGCAGGGCGGGCGGTTGATCCCCTTCGTAGAATAGCTCATAGAGCGGGATCTCAAGGGCTGCCGCCAGCCGTTCGAGGGTTTCAAGAGATGGCACCGTGTGGCCGTTCTCAACACGGGAAATGTAGCAGCGCAGCAGGCCAGTGCGCTTCTCGATATCGCCCTGAGAGAGGGACTCCTGTTCGCGAAGTTTTCGAAGTCGTCGTCCGATAACCATAACAAGGCTATATTGTCATAACGAGTAAGAGTAGTCAATGAGAAAATATTGGGCGGGTAGACCTAGTGGGGACCTCGGCGTCAAGCATTGGGGGTCGTTCGAGGGCACACGGCCGGATGTCAACCGGCAGCATCGCTTGGGATCGTAACCCGCCGACTGCCACTCTCGTCTTTACCTTTAGGAAAGGCGTGAGTCCACATGGAACCTCGATGGCGATTGCGCAGCACGATGATCCGGAGGTTGACTGGATCCGGCGGACTCAGCGCGGTGATGGGGAGGCCTACGCGCTGCTGGTCGAGCGTTATCAGCGGCGCACCTTCAGTCTCGTCTATCGCCTGGTCGGCCGCCGGGAGGAAGTGGAGGAGATTGCGCAGGAGGTCTTTGTCAAGGCCTTCCTGGCAGTCAGCAGTTATCACTTCGAAGCCTCGTTCGGCACCTGGCTCATGCGGATTGCGATCAATCACTGTTATGATCATCTGCGCCGCCGCCGCGCGTCCCGCCTCACTTACTTCTCCGAGATGTCTCAGGAGAGCGAGCAGGCTTTGGAGGCGGGTGTGGAGACCGGGCAAGCGAGTGGAGAACGGATCGAGCTCGATCTTCAGAGCCGTGAGCTGGCGAGGAAGCTTCTGGAGCGCGCCTCGCCCCAGGACCGGGTGATCCTGACGCTGAAGGAGCTGGAGGATCTGTCGGTGGATGAAATTGCCGATTTGCTGAAGCTGAAACCCAGTACCGTGAAGGTGCGGCTGCACCGTGCTCGTAAGAGGATCCTTGCCGACTTCGAGCGCTGGGGGCGGGAGAGTTAAGTATGCGTTGCCGACATGCACGTCAGCTTGTTCTCGAGGACAGAGAGCGCCGCTCCTCGGGAATTGAGGAGCATCTGGGCTCCTGTGCGGAATGCTCAGCCTACGCCCGGCACTGGGACGAACTGCGGCGGGGGTTGCGGCGGGTGGCTGAGGATCCCGCGCCCGAGGCAACATTTGGGTTCGCTCAGCGAGCGAGCCGCCTCCTCCAGGATGTTTTGGGCACGGAGCGCGCCGGCGAAGTCTTCCTGGAGCGGGCTGGCCGCCGATTCGTCTATGCCGCCTTGCTGGCCACGTTTATCCTCTTCTTGGTGCTGCTTGTTCCGCGCACCAGCCCGGTGCGCTCTGCTGAGGCTGCCGAGATTGAACTGGCTCAGCCCGAGGCTTCCGCGGCACAGAACTATCCGCTGTTCTCGGGCCAGTTGCTGGCCAATGATTTCGAGTTTGCCGCGCAGTCCGGGGGACACTGAAGCCGATGAAGCAGCGCGCCTACCTATACTTCGTGTCCACTTTTCTTCTCGGCGTCGTGGTGGGAGCCGTGGGTCTGTTTCTTTATGCCTGGTACGGAGGGCACTGGCATCGGCCGATGGATCGTGGCCGCATCGTTCGGGATCTGGGCAGAGAGCTGAAACTGAATGACCAGCAAACGACGCAACTAACCCAAATCATGAACGATTCCGCGAAAAAGTACGATCAACTGCACAATCAGGTCCGGCCCCAGTTTGAGGCCCTTCGCGATGCGACGGACGACCAGATCCGCCAGATCTTGACGCCTGATCAAGTTACAAAGTTCAATGAACTGGTTCGAAAATGGCGGGCGGGCGCACGTTTGGGCCCAGGCCCGAGGCGTTAGCAACCCTAGACCCGGGGAGTGATATCCGGACAGCCATCCCTCTAAAAAGGAATGTCTTCATCCGTGATTTCCGGAGCGGAAGTTGGCGAAGGTTCTGGGGAGGCTTCTGACTCGGCGGGCGCACGGTTTGTGACACTTGCCGCGTTGCGCTCCGAGTCCGCTCTCGAGCCGAGCATCTTCATTTCCCGCGCCACGATCTCATAAGCTGTCCGTTTGTTTCCGCCCTGATCCTCCCACTGACGGCTTCGAATGCTTCCCTCAATGTAGATCTGTTTGCCCTTGGTAAGGTATTCCCCGCAGATCTCGGCCAGCTTGCTCCAGGCGACAATCGTGTGCCATTCGGTGCGCCGCTGCTGCTCGCCAGCGCGATCCTTGAAGGCCTCGTCGGTGGCCAGCGTGAACTTGGCCACGGGAGTCCCACTCGGTGTGTACTTCACCTCGGGATCCTTGCCAAGGCGTCCAATCAAGATCACCTTGTTAACCGAGCCACTCATGAGATCTCCTCCGTAAGGGCGAAGCCTTCGTCGCGATTCTTGCCGGGTCGAACATCGACATGAGGCAAGCGCTCACGAGAGCCGCTTGAGGCGCTGGCGCGCGAGGTCCGCCTCGTGGGAATTGGGAAAGCGTTTGATCAAGGAACGAAGCTCGCGTGCGCCCGCCTGGGTCTGTCCGAGGGCGATTAGGGCGTAGGCCTTCTTGAGCTGAGCAGCCGGCAGCTTGTTGCCGTTCGGATACCGTTCCAGACACTTATTGTACTCCTCGATGGCTTGATCGTACTTCTTCTGGCTGTAATACGAGTCCCCGACGTAAAACTGGGCATTGGAGGCCAGATCAGTGTCTCCATAATTCTGCACGTACTGCTGGAATTCCTGAATGGCCAAGTCGTAGTGTCCCGTACTGTAGTCGTTCAAGCCGGACTTGTAAAGAGTATCGGGGTCGGGAACAGAAACGGCCGGGCGATTGGGGTTCGGGCCTGGCTGGCCCCCTGAACCGGGGCCCGAGGGCGAGCCTGGGGCGGAGCCCGAGGAAGGCTGGGTGTTCAGCGTTTGGATGATGTTCTGGGTCTGCGCAAGCTGCTCGCTCAGTTTTCCCAGGCGGGCCTTGCTCTCCTCCAGGCTCTCGCTCAGCGCCTGAATCTGGCCTGTCAAGCTGTCAAAGCGGCTGTTGCTAGTGGCTAGGTTCTGGGCGTTCGTCTTCTGAAGATCGGCGACGGCCGCCTTCATCGAGTTCACATTGTCGTTCGCTTGCTCAACGAGCGTCTTGAGGATTGCGCCTTGTGTGTCGACGGTCTTTTGCATGTTTTCGACCGTCTGCTGGAGCGTCTCCAGTTGCTGTTGTATCTGGATGAGTTCCTTGCTGACGGCCCGTCCGGAAGGGGCCGCCGCAAGTGTGATAACGACCGCGAAAAAGGCTAGAGCGGGTCTTGTTTTCAAGGCAGTTTGTACACCTCACCGCACAAAAGTTAGGTCGGCGTTAGTTTACTCTCTGGCGCGAGAGGGGTCAACCGGGACGGGCACGGGCGGAGGCCCGCGCGCAGGGAGGCAATTTGCGCCCTGGGTTGCGCAGACGGAAAGAATCGGCCGGGCGGCCCCTGAGGGCCGCCCGGCTCGACGTGAGGCCGGGCGGGGCGAGAGCTACCCGCCCGGGGCTTGGCTACTGTTGCGGAGCCGGCTGGCTTTCCGTGCCCAAGACCGGTTTCGCATTCCGGTTCTGCTGCCAGCATGCCTCGTTGTGATCCGTGCACACCGGGCGGTCCTTACCATAGGAGATGGTAGAGATGTTATCCGCCGGAATGCCCAGGTCCGTGACGAATTTCTTGGCAGCATCGGCACGGCGCTGGCCCAGACCGAGGTTGTACTCCTCGCTGCCACGCTCGTCGCAGTTGCCTTCAAAGGTGATCTTGGCATCCGGGTGCTGCTTCAGGATGTCAGCGTCGTCCGTCAAGGCCTGCTGGGCGTCTGACCGGATATTGGACTTGTCAAAGTCAAAATACGCCGTCTTCAGTTCGGGCGGTGGCGGCGGTGGCGGCGGTGGCGGTGGTGGTGGCGGCGGTGGTGGTGGTGCCGTCACAGTCAGCCGCGCAGTGCAGCTCGTATTCCCGCCTGCGCCCGTAGCCGTCAGCGTGTAGGTGGTAGAGTCATCAGGTGTGACCGACTGCGACCCCGAAGCCTGCACTTTACCAACGGTAGGCTCCAAATCCAGGTCAGTTGCATTTTGGGAGTTCCAGGTCAGAGTAGCGGCCTGACCCTTTTCCACCGTCGTGGGCTCCGCCGACAAGTTGCAAACCGGCGCGGCGGGTGGCGGCGGCGGTGGCGGTGGTGGCGGCGGTGCCACAACTTTCTTCTTCGGGTGGCAGGCACCGGCGAGCAGAAGCAATCCCAGGACAGTTACGAGAACTTCAACGCTGCGTTTCCTCTCTCGCATTATGATCCTCCTTAGACAGTAACCAACTTAATCCTCGAGATTCCCGTGGGCAACTTTCAGCTTCCCCCTCTTACACTTACGTGGGGCGCCGAGCCAAGCCCCACAGCAGATCGGATAATGACCGCCGAACGGGAGTATTCTACATCAGCTTACCAGCAATGACAACAATGCATTTTCCAATAAAATGCACAATATTGGTTGCCCACGAAGATAAGTCCAATTCCTCCTTCTTTCCGGTGCCTCCCCGTCCCCAGACCCCAGGCCTAGTTTGACCAGTTCGGGTTCCAGTTATCGCCTTGGGTGGTGAGCTGTTTCGGGTTACTGCCATCCGCCAGCATCATCCAGATCTGCCGTCCCGCTTGGCGCGTCGACGAAAACACCAAGTGCCGGCCATCCGGCGACCATGTGGGGTGCTCATTTCGCCCGGCGTCATGAGTAAGCTGGGTGATCTGACCGGACCCAATATCAATAACATAGACGTCGTAGGTCCCGGTCTCCGACACTCGCCACTGAAAGGCCATGAACTGGCCGTTGGGAGACCAAGAAGGCTCGCTGGCATCACCACCGCCAGTGATAAGCCGTCGCAGATTCGAACCGTCCGCGCTCATGATGTAAATCTGCGGGGTGCCGCTTCGGTCCGACACAAAAGCCATTTCGTTGCCGGTTTTTGGATTCCACGCCGGCGAAATGTCGACGCTCGGAGAGAACGTCAGGCGCTGCAGGTCTGATCCATCCGGGTTTGCTAAGTAGATTTCCGAGTCTCCTCCAAGGCTCGAGGAAAAGGCCAGTTTCTTGCCGTCCGGGGACCAAGCAGGCGTGGCGTTCATCCCGGAAAGATGCGGAAAAGGCAGAAGGTGGTGGCTCTCCAAGGAATAGACAACGATCTCCGGGTTACCGCTGACATAACTCATAAAGGCTAGCCGGTTATTGTCCGGCGACCAGCGGGGTGTAAGCGAGAGCGACCCATAGCTGGTGATGGGGTGCTGGTTAAAACCGTCGTAGTCCATGACATAGATTTCCGAATGCCCCGAACGGCCGCTACGATTGCTTACAAAGACGATCTTGGTAAGGGCAATGCCCGGCATGCCTCCGCCCAGCGTCTGCACGATCTCGTTAGCGAAACGATGGGCGGTTTCCCGCGTGGAAATCTCGTCCGGCGTGGCCACGAATCGCTTCGCCAGCACGCTGGGACTCCCCGGATTCTTAACGTCGTACAGGTAGCCCGTGACTACAAGGTTTGAGTTCGATATTTCCGTTTTGCCGAACACCAGCATCTGGGTTGAGACGGGCGGGTTCGCCCATTGATCAAACACGACGTCCGCCGGAACCACCGGCAGCTTCAGCGGATAGAAGCTGCGGCTGACTAGGTCGAAAATGCCGGCGTTGTCAAGGTCATTCCACAGAACAGAGTTGAACTCCTGTGTCAGGGGCGCGAGACTTGCGTCCGAGGACTGGGCGGGGAGTTCCGTCACCGCAATTCGGATGCTGGGTGCGCCCCGATTGATGCCAGTTGTGATCTGGCCGCGCAACGGCAGCGAAGGAAAAATGGATGCAACCACAACGGCCATCGCCAAGCCCAGCGTCATGTAAAGGCCATAAACGGTCGCTCTCGTCCTTCGCTTCGCCAAGTTAAACAAACGGTTATGCTGGTTCATGAGTGCTAGAGGTCTCCTTGATAGAATCACTCCACCACAACTTAACCTCAAGTAAAGAGGACACGCGCTCTGGAGCTGGGCGCGATCAGCGGTGAAAATCGAAATAAAAGTCCACGGAAACCTTGCCGCCCGAATAATCCGGAGGCAGCGATCCGAACGGATTCGAAGCCTCGATCGCACGGAGGGTCGAGCGATCCACTTCGGGATTCCCGCTTGATTGCGTCAGGCGGATATTGGTGACGGAGCCGTCGCGCAGGATGTCAAACTCCACGTAGACGCGCGGGGCTGACATCAGGCTCGGGCTGATGGTTGAAAGCAACCAGTTGCTGCTCACCTTGTTCCTGACTGCGGCTACGTACCAGCCGTACCGGTTGCCGAAGTCGCCTTGGCCAAACGCAAGACCAGCCTCGCCCGCTGACGTTGTAAATTGGTTGTAGGCCACGGCCGGCTGGCCCCCGGCCCCGAAGGGTACCGCGTTCGGCGGCGGGGTGAGCTGCTGCTTCTGAATCCGGGTATTAGTGCGCTTGGGCTCTTCAGGCTTGACAGCGTCCTTGAAACTCGGGATTTCCTCAGCCTTTTCGGGTGGCGGCGGGGTCTCCGGCTCGGTTTTATAGAGACCAGGGTTCTGGTTGGCCAGGGTGTTGGGCGTGGTGATCAAGGGGGTCGGCAGAGGCACGCCGGGCAAGGACGCCACCGCCTGCACGCGCGTGCTCGATCCTTTTTCCCAGGGGTTGCCCCAACCCTCACCGTGCCGGAACTGGAAGAGGCCATAGCTCAACATGATTCCGAAGAGGCCGGCATGCAGAACCATCGACGCCAAAAGCGGTCGGCGAAGGCTCTCGTGCCCCTCGACCGACAAGAGAGCGGTTTGAGCGCTCATGTCCAGAAAGCTCGAAATTGAAACTCCGACCTCGACGGAGGCTCGAGCAATACCCTTTCACCTGCCCTTAGTTGAAAGGGGCTCCGTGACGATATTGATGTTCGTTACATTAGCCTGCTTCAAAGCATCGATCACGCGCGCGAAGGTGCCGAAGGGAACCGCTTGGTCCGCCCGGATAAAGATGGGGGCATCGGCCGCGCCTTGCAGGCGCTGCGCCACCGTCGCTCCGAGCACATTGATGTTGACCGGGTCGTTTCCCACATAGAGCGTCTGCCTCCGGTCGATAGTGATCACCACCTTTTGAATGGATACAGCCTTCACGGTACGCGTCTTGGGTAGGTCCACCTCAATCCCAGATTCGAGAATCGGCGCCGTGACCATAAAAATGATGAGCAGCACCAGCATGACGTCGACAAACGGCGTCACGTTGATGTCGGAGAGCGACGTCCGGGTACGTCCCTGCGCACTGGTGAAAGCCATAGTTCGAAGCTCGAAAATCGAAATTCAAGAAGTCGCTTCGACGGCCAGAGTCTAAACTCGAAACCCAAGGGGTTGAGAGCTCAACAAGCCTGCTGAAGCTTCGATTTTCGAAACTCGAGTTTCGGTTTCAGGTGAAATTCCGCTCCGTCATGTTCAGAAACTCGAGCGAGAAATCGTCCATCAGGGTTCCGAATTCCTTAACCCGTTGCAAGAAGTAGTTGTAAGCGATCACTGCCGGAATGGCGGCGAAGAGCCCGGCCGCCGTGGTGATCAAGGCTTCAGAGATTCCGGGGGCCACGCTGTGCAGAGAGGCTGCGGTGGCGTTCGCCAAGCCGTGGAAAGCGTCGATGATCCCCCACACCGTTCCAAACAGTCCGATAAACGGCGTGATGCCCCCCGTGGTGGCCAGGAAGCTCAGCCACTGTTCGCGCCGGGCCAGTTCGGCCGACGCTGCGATCTGCAGCGCGCGCTGGATGGCATTGAGACTGCGGACGCGCGGCTTGCCGGGATTCTCGGAGTAAACCACCTGCCCTTCGATCTCTCGATAGCCGTTTAGAAAAACGTCGACCAACGGGCTTTGATTGTGTTGCTGTGCGGAAGCCTTGATTTCCGAGAGCTTCTTACTCTGGCGGAAGACGTTCAAAAATGCGGACGATGCTTGCCGCGCCCGCTTGAAGCTCCGGTACTTCTTGATGATGATAGCCCAGGAGACAACGGAAAAAACCAGCAGGATCACCAGGACAATCTGCGCGACTACGCCGGTATCGGCCAGCAACTGCCCCACTTCATTTTGAAACAATAGCAGCGCGGCGTTCAACCAGGTGCCTCCTTGTAAGCACAACCCACAACGGCAGCTTCCTCATAATATCCACGCTAACACAAGTCGATGCGCTATTGAAACTGCGAGTTTCGTGAGTGACGAAATTCTTTTGCCAGTCTTCGGGTGACGCCAACAACGCAAACCTCGCAATTCTCTGAGCCCTCTTCCCGAGTTGTGACCCTCCGTCTTTTTGCCAGTGACGTGATGTTTCAAGTTGTATGTCGTTGGCGACTGGTGTCAAGATGACACCTTTTGCTAAGGAGGCGGATATGTGCCGCTGCCATCGATGGAAAATGCTCGCTCAAGCTGGCTTGTTATCCCTTGGATTCTGGTTTGCGCTCGGGCTCCGGGCCGGGGCCCAGGAGCCCGACTCTGAGCCGCAGGCGGCCACTGCGACGCCTGCGGTGCCTGGCGAAGCGCAAAAGACCAATGTTGTATCCCTCAACGCCCAGGCGGGCCCGGCGGGCAACGTCCAGAAGCCTAAGGAAGAGCCTGAGAAGCCGCCCGTGGTCACTCATCACGAAATTCACATCGGCGGCCGGACGCTGACGTACACGGCCAGCGCTGGATTGATGCCTATCCAGAGCGCCGAGGGCGAGACCCAGGCGCATATATTCTTCATTGGCTACACGCTTGACAATCCTCCCGCGCATCGTCCACTCACCTTCGCCTTTAACGGCGGCCCAGGCTCAGCCTCGGTGTGGCTGCATCTTGGCGTCATCGGGCCGCGACGCGTGAAACTGCTGCCCCAAGGCGGCATGCCCCCACCGCCGTTTGAGCTCATCGACAACGAACAGACTTGGCTTGACCAGACGGACCTGGTCTTCATCGATCCGGTCGGCACCGGCTACAGCCGGCCCGTGAAGCCGGAGCTGGGAAAGAATTTCTGGAGTGTTCAGGGCGACATCCAGTCGATAGGCGAATTTATGCGGCTCTATCTCAGCCGCAATCAGCGCTGGAACGCGCCTCTGTTCCTCGCCGGCGAAAGCTACGGTACCACCCGAGCCGCTGGACTGTCAGGCTACTTGATGAGCCACGGCATTGCCCTGAACGGCATCGTGCTGGTGTCAACCGTGCTGAACTTCGAAACCCTCGAGTTCGCGCGCGGCAACGATCTGCCCTACGTTCTGTATTTGCCCACCTACACTTCCACTGCTTGGTATTACAAGAAGCTTCCCTCGGACTTGCAACAGCAAGATCTTGCAAAGACCCTGGCTGAGGTGAAGGCATGGGCGGCCACCGAGTACGCCGCGGCGCTCGCCCAAGGGGACGCCCTCTCGCCCGAAGAACGCTCGGCTGTGATCGACCGGCTCGCGCGCTACACCGGCCTTTCCAAGACGTACGTGGACGAAAGCAACCTGCGCGTGGAGCAGGACCACTTCTGCGCCGAGCTGCTCAGGAATGAGAAGCATATCGTAGGGCGCCTCGACAGCCGGTTCGTGGGCACGAACGCCTCGGGGGTCTCTGAGACGACCGATTACGATCCGAGCGAGGCCGGAATCCGCCCCCCTTTCACTTCCATGTTCAACAACTACGTGCGCCAGGAGCTAGGCTACAAGTCTGATGTCGAGTATTACATTCTAGGCGGAGGCCTGAAGGGATGGGAGTGGCTCCCCAACCGTCAGGGATACGGCGAACAGGGGTTTGCCAATGTCAGCCCGGCGCTGCGCGAAGCCTTTGTGAAGAATCCTTACATGAAGCTATTCATGGCCATGGGATACTTCGACCTGGCCACGCCGCTCTTTGCGGCCGAGTACACCCTGGACCATCTCGGGCTCGACGCCAAGCTGCACGGCAACGTCTCGACCGGCTATTACAACGCCGGCCACATGGTCTACATCGATAGCGAGTCGCTGGCGAAGCTCAAGCGCGATGTTTCGGGGTTCATCGCCGGCGCTCTGCAGCCTTCGGCGGTGGCGAATCCCTGATATTGACCGGGCGTGGGGATGCGGCTTGCCCAGTCTTTGGGATTCCAGCCATTGAGGAGGCTGCGGCAAGGCACAACCCTACAAGTCGAGAGACACCGGATCCAGCGATGAAGAGACGATCTTTCTTGAAACACGCAGCAACACTCCCGGCGGCTGCCGCCGCAGCGCGACTCACCGGCCAGACCGCGCCCGCCGCCGGGGGGACGGATCGCGTGATCCCCAGGGGTCATTACGCTCCAGGAAGAATTCCCAACGAGTACAATTTGTTTCTTCATGGTGAACGCGAGGCTTTGGCCGGCTCGCCGCGCATCGCCAGGATTGCCAGCAGCACGGTGACGGCGACGCTCGGCCACGAAACCGAGAGCTTGAAGAAGGGAGAATCCATCGGTGGCTGGCGGCTGTTAGCCGTACTTGGGTCACTGAACGGCGTTGCCACCGCAGTCTTTGAGAAGCACGTCACCCACCAGGGCGCGATTATTTATGTCACCGAGCAAGGCGAGATCGCACGCATTCCAAAGCGCATCGGCGACCTTTCGAAGATCCGGCCTCGGCCCACCAATACGCCGCACGGCGTCAAGCTCGAGCGTCCGGCGCGCTACGTGCCAGGACCTGACACCTGGGGCGAATACATCTTGAACTCTGACGAGGACCCTTGCTACGAGAACATCGCGGCACTGGGAGAGGAGCTGATCGGCTGGACGCTGGTGGCCAACGAAGAGACCGGGCCCGAGAAATCCTTGTGGCTTGAGGCGGACGGCAAGTCGCGGCAGCTTGCGCCCGGAGACCAGTCGCTTTGGGCTCCTGACCTGAAGGGCCGCATCTTCGATCCGCGGCGGTTTCTGCCTTCGGAATATCTCTACGAGTACGTGCCGGGCTACACTAAGCGCACTCTGCTGGGCGGATTCCTGCCCGCCGCCGACACCGGCGTTTGGAATCCGAAGTTCGGCGTCGGCTACGAAGTCATGGTGCTGCTGCCGCCCGGCATCGACGCGCGTCCGCTAGGACGCGTGCGCGTGATGCTGCCTCCGGCGGAACACGGCACCCTGATCCCGGAGGGCGACACAGGCGCGACGAGTGGAACCGGAGGCGAGTCCGGCTTCGCCGATCACTATTGGAACGGATCCGCTGAAGGCTTCTTCTCCGCGCTGGTGGGGGTCTGGAATTACTGGCATCACCTTTTTGAAGATCGGATGCAAGCGGACATCCCCGACGAGTGGCTTCTGGACGCGGCGCGCGCTGGTATCGCGCTGGCCCGCGCTAGTTATCGCGGTCTCGAACCCACTTACCAGATCGGCGAGGGCGCTTACACCAAGATTCCCGAGCGCAGCCACGCGCTCTTTCCCGTGGCGCACTATGAGTTCGTTTGGACGCAGCAGCTATGGAATCTGACGGACGAGGTTGAGCCTTACTTCCAGCACTACCTCGAGCGCTACATCCTTCCGGACGGTAACTTCGTCTACAACACGCAGGACCAGGTGGAGGCGCCGCTCAACGCCGGCGTGTTTCTGGAGAACTCCACGCGCGCCTACGACTACACCGGAGACTTTGATGCGCTCAGCAAGCGCCTGCCCGTGCTGCGCCGGATGATCAACTTTGTAGTGGTCCGCTACCGCTACTCGAAGTCGACCTTCCCACCGGACGATCCTCGCCACGGGCTCATCTGGGGCTCACCCGAGGCCGATAACGGCGATCCCAATGACGATTTCCCGGACTCGCATCCTTATTATTACCAGAACGCCTCCTGGACCTGGCGCGGTCTGACTGAGCACGCCCGCTGTCTCGCCCGCGCGGCCGGGGACCACCAGGACGCCGATCTGCGCCGCGAGGCCGAACAAATCCTGAGCCTCGCCAATGAGATGCGGGCCGATATCGAGCGTTCGCTCGCCACCACCCTGGCGAATCGCAATCCGGCCATGAAGCAGGCCGGTATCACGCCCTTCACCGCCTTCGACACGAAGCGGAAGCCCGTGGATCTCTCGAGCTACGAGAATCACCGCTACATGATGGATTGGTGGACCAGCGACTGGGGTGAGGCCGGGCTGGACCTCGGCCACTTCAAACACCGCACCCTTGCCGGACAGCAGATTCTCGGCATGAACCTCGACGGCGACTACCCGCGCACCTCCAATTTCATGGAGCACGGCACGCTGGCCGGACGCATCCGCCAGGACGACTACCGCTGGTTCCTAGTCGCGCTCTACGGCAACCTCTGCTATGCCCTGGACTCCGGCAGCCGATACGCCCCCGAAGATGCGCTGCTGCCCGGCAACTTTCCCGGCGAGGGTAGCCCGTACGCCTGGTCCGCGGTGGTGAACAGCGTCCTACAACCGGCGCTCGGCCTGCGCTGGCTTCTCTGCTACGAGGAGCACGATCGCGCCTTGGTTCATTTGCAGAAGGCAGCGCCCAAACACTGGTTCAATCCCGGCGAGAGGATTCACGTGGAAAACGGCCCCACACGCTTCGGGCCGATTTCCTGGACCACCCTCACCGTGTCCGAATCGGCCGACGGGCTGCGAAGCAAGTGGCAGGTTGAAGTCCGCTTCTCCAAGCCGTTCCAGGCAGACCTGGTGATTCACATTCACCCACCTGACCGCCAGCCCTTGCAGTCAACCTCGCTCGGCGAGCTGCATCCTGACCGGGTAGTGCTTCCCGCATCGGTTCTCGGGAGTCAGACTCGCCTTCAACTCGAGATCGCGTAGTCTGCGTCGGGCCGAACTTCCTGCTCATGCCCCGGCCGGAATGGAATGAAATAAACAGGAGTCGCGATGGCCAGGACCGAGTTCAAATCCGTGGAGGAGTACATCGCCTCGCAGCCCGAGGCCGCGCAGGGAGCACTCCAGCGGGTGCGGAACGCCATCCGCAAGGCCGTCCCCGATTGCCCAGGAAGTAATCTCCTACAAGATCCCCGCCTACAAACTGCACGGCCTCGCCGTGATCGATTTCGGCGGGTGGAGGCAGCACTACTCGCTCTACCCTGCCAGCGGCCGCCTGGTGGCGGCCTTCAAGGACCACCTAGCGCCCTACGAGGTCAGCAAAGGCACCATCCGCTTCCCACTCTCCGAGCCCGTCCCCGTGAAGCTGATCGAGCGTATCGCCAGGTTCCGCGTCAACGAAGCCGCCGGGCGCGAGAGGCCTTGACAGCCAGACTAAACTGGGTGCATAATATCGACATGTTTAGATTCGTGCCGGAAGTTCGGGGCTGGAGATTGTGGACAAAGCCTCCCTGTCTAGGCCAAAATCAGGCTCCAAAGGGTCGAAAAACCGTATACCCCCCCACCCCCCCACCCCCAAAGCTGGAATGTGATTTAGAATCAGCAAGATAAACCTGTGGAAAACTCGCCCAAAGCTGGAATGTCCTTTAGAATCAACAAAAGTGTGTTGTACACTATCGTTATTTAGCGTCGTACAACTCATTTATAGTCAGAACGTCAGAAGGATGGTGCTCTTAGGAATGTGCACTTAAATCCGGGTCGAGCCAGATGGTCTGCAACCAGGAGAGCAGGCAAATTCCGCGGCTGATTTCGTGAGCGAACCTCGAAGACACGAGACTAGCCTGGCGTGAGGCGTCCCGAAACCTCACCTGCCATTCCACATCCAACATAGATGGTGGCTGAACGCTGGGGAGGAGCCATGCAGGACGTTCTTGATCTGATCTCAACCGAAATCTCAGAGGTCAGTGGGTTTAATGCAGCGGCCACTGCCGGCGCGGAACCGCTCGCCGACGACGCCGGGCTGCTGGACGCGTACTCGCGCGCCGTGATCGCCGCCGCTGAGAAGGTGAGCCCGTCGGTAGTGCACATCGTGGTGGGCGCGCGCCGTCCCGGAGGCAGCGGCTCAGGCTTCGTCTTCACGCCCGACGGATTTGTTCTCACCAACAGCCACGTGGTGCACGGCGCCGAAAACATCGAGGTGGCTCTCTCCGACGGACGCCGCTTCGCCGCTCAGCCCATCGGCGACGACCCTGAGACTGACTTGGCCGTGATCCGCATCCAGGCCCCCGGCCTCGTGCCCGCGGCTCTCGGCGACTCACAAGCCGTCCGCGTGGGCCAGCTTGCGGTGGCCATCGGCAACCCCTACGGCTTCGAGTACAGCGTCACCGCCGGCGTGGTGAGCGCGCTCGGACGGTCGCTGCGCTCACGCTCCGGCCGTCTCATCGACAACATCATCCAGACGGACGCAGCTCTCAACCCCGGCAACTCAGGGGGTCCGCTGGTGACTTCGCGGGGCGAAGTCATCGGCGTCAACACCGCCGTGATTCTACCGGCGCAGGGCCTGTGCTTCGCCATCGCCTCGAACACCGCCCGATTCGTGGCCGGTCGCCTGATCCGGGACGGCCGGATCCGGCGCGGCTACCTCGGCATCGGCGGGCAGAACGTCCCGCTGGTGCGCCGCCTGGTCCGCTTTCATCATTTGCCTGTCGAAAGCGGGATTCTGGTGATCTCCGTGGAGCGCGACAGCCCCGCGGAACAGGCAGGAGTGCGCGAAGGCGACGTGATCCTTGAGTTCGGAGGGGCGCCCGTCCAGACCATCGACGCCCTGCACCGGCTGCTCACTGAGAGCCAGGTGGGCGTGCGCACGCCTCTCACCATCATTCGTCAGTCCGCCCGCGAACGGCTCGAGGTGGTTCCCCGGGAATCAGTTCGGGAGGAATGATCACAAACTGGGTACGTAACGGTTAACGAGGAATTAGCCCGCTTTTCCTCACTTTCAGGCGTCGATCCCGGAGAAGACCCGCTGGGTAATGGCATAATTCGTAATTGCTTCAGGAAACCAATCGTCGTAAACTGTAATCAGACTGGGTGGAGAGTGACGATAGGACTTTGAGCCCCGAACCCCTCCTTCTCGGTTCTTCGGGGTTTCCCGGAAATTTATTTCTGCCAGGCTACGGTGCGAACTTGCAAAGCGGCCCTCCGTTTTGACGGTAGGGAGGCCATCATCGCAGAAGTGAACTCGCTTCATCTCGCCTGCGCCGCTGCGGCTGCCCGGACATCAAGCTCTTGAAAGGTGACACGTATGACCGCTGAGCCCAGCGCGCAGCATTCGATGGATCCCGCACTTCCTCCCCTCGGCAAGAAGATCAAAGCACTCCTGGTCTGGCCGAAGATCCCCAACTCCTTCTGGACCTTCGAAGGGATGCTTCAGCTCCTACCGGAAAAGGTGGTCATGCCGCCCTTGGGGCTCGTGACCGTGGCGGCCCTGTGTCCCGACCATTGGACCGTGCGTTTGCTCGACCAGGCAGTGGAGGACCTGACGGACGATGACATCCTCTGGGCCGACCTCGTCATGGTGGGCGCCATGACCGTTCAGCAGGAGGGACTCCAGGATGTCCTCGCCCGCGCGCGGCGCCTCGGCCGGCGCACCATCGTCGGCGGACCGTACGCCAGCGGCGAACCCGCCCGCATGCTCGCCGTCGCGGACCACGTGGTGGTAGGGGAGCCGGACGAGGTGTTTCACGAGATTGCCCGGGATCTGGAAGAGGGTACAGCGCGCCGGCTCTATGAGATCAGCGATAAGCCGGACGTCACCAAGACTCCCATGCCCAGGTTCGACCTGCTAAAGCTGGATTGCTACGCTTCCATGTCGGTTCAGTTTTCCCGCGGCTGCCCGTTTCAATGCGAATTCTGCGACATTATCATCCTTTACGGGCGAAAGCCGCGCACCAAGCTGCCTCAGCAAATGGTGGCCGAGCTGGATAAGCTCCTGAGCCTGGGATGGAAGAAGCAAGTGTTTGTTGTGGATGACAATTTCATCGGCAACCACGCGCGCGCCCTCGATCTGTGCGTCGAGCTCGAGAAATGGCAGCAAGCGCGCGGCTACCCAGTGATGTTTTATACCGAAGCCTCCATGGATCTGGCCCGGAAAGCGGCGCTCATTGATGCCATGGTGAAGGCGAACTTCTTCTACGTTTTCCTCGGCATCGAAAGCCCTTCGAAAGAATCCCTCAGGGAGGTGAAGAAGCTTCAGAACCTGGCCATGGATCCGGTGAGTTGCGTCGAAACCATCCACCGCAAAGGCCTCTGGGTTACCGGCGGTTTTATCGTCGGCTTCGATTCGGATACCGAAGAGATCTTCGATCTGCAGATCGAGTTCATCGAGCGCACGGCCATTCCCTGGGCTTTGCTGAATTTCCTGCACGCCTTGCCGCGCACCGCTCTCTACGACCGCATGGCCAAGGAAGGACGCCTTCTCGAGTCGCGGGGCAGCAGCAGCGACGGAACGCCTCCCAATTTCCGCACCCACATGGAGTCGAAGGTTCTGCTTCGGGGCTTTAGCAAGACGATCTTGTCCATTTACGACGCGGAGAAATTCTACGATCGCGCCTGGCGGTCTCTCCAGAGCTGGGAAGCCCAGAGTTTCCAGCACCCGGCCAAAGAGCCGACGGCCGGCGAGATTATCAGGATTCTGGCGCGGTCCATCTGGCATCAGGGCTTGCTATCATCGTACCGGAAGTCCTATTGGAAATTCCTGGTGAAGACTTTCGGCCGCTATGCTTTCAACCCGCCGAAGAGGTTCATGGCCTTTACCATCATGATCTCCGGCCACCACTTCATTCCGTATGCCCGCGAAGTGGCGCAAAAGGTTGAACGGGAATTGAATAACGTCAGAACGGTGTCGGAAGCCGAACTGGTCGCCGTTTCCAGCGGCGCCCTAAACTAACGGCCCTTTGACGCTGGTGTCCCGAAATTGCCCGCCATTCCGCCCGCCGCGAGCTCCCGCTAAACAAAGCCGTCGCGCCGTGTGCACTATCGCAGGCCGTGTTCTGGAGACCGGTCTTAAGGCATCAATGAACTTCAAAGCACGAATAAAGGGAGAAACGATTGCGCAAGCGTTCTCATACCGATTCCTCCGAGGCCGGCGTCGGCCGCGCCGCAGTTCCTCCGGCGATCATTTTCGCGATCATCATCACTTTAGTGGGATGGAAGGCGGTTCAAAACCAGGGTCCGGCGATCGCCCTCAAGAATCAACCCAAGGGTCTCGGACAAAGCACGCAGCTTGCGATCGAGGTGCGCGACGCCAAGCACAACGTCCGGCAGATCAAACTGGCGGTTTCTCAGAACGGCCGTCTCCTGTATGGTGCGGCACTCAGCGCCAGCACGGGGCCGGTCCGCTGGTGGAAGTTCTGGTCACATCAGGAGAGCGTACTCGACTGGACCGCGCCTCTGAACCGTAGACTGATGGCCGGCCTCACCGAAGGCAGCGCCACGCTTGAGATCTCGGCCACCAACGATTCCTGGGGGCGATTTTTCCGAGGCGGCCAATCCACTCTCATGCTCAACCTTCCGGTGCGCTTCACGGCGCCGCAGATCGCGGTGCTGACGACGCAGCACTACATCAACCAGGGCGGCTGCGACATGGTGGTGTTCCGCGTCTCGCCCGGCACCACGGAATCCGGCGTTCAGGTGGGCAAGTACTTCTTTCCGAGCTTTGCGGTGAAGCCTTCGATGCCCGAGACTCGCCTGGCGATCTTTGCCTATGCCTGGGATCTCGATCCATCCACGCCTGCACAGATTGTGGCCCGCGACGAAGCCGGCAACCAGGCCGTCTCCAGCTTCAACTATCGCGTCTTTCCCAAGAAATTCCACACCGACACCATCCAGTTTGACGACGCCTACATCCAGCGCGTGATTCCGCCCATCATGAGCGAGACGCCCGAGCTCGATGACCAGGGTAGTCCGATCAAGAACTTCCTCGAAGTGAACGGTCATCTGCGCCAGGTCGACGCCGACAAGCTGGTGGAGCTTTCGCGGCGCACCTCGCCGACTTTTCTCTGGCACGAGCCCTTCATCCGCCTGGCCTCCAAAACGGAGGCTTCCTTCGCTGACTCTCGGACCTACATCTACAACGGCCAGGTGGTGGACCATCAGACCCACCTTGGCTTTGATCTGGCCGGCCTCGAGCACATGCCGGTCCGGGCGGCCAATGACGGCGTGGTGGTGATGGCGGAATTCTTCGGCATTTTCGGCAACGCCGTCGTGATCGACCACGGTTGTGCCTTGCAGACTCTTTACGGCCACATGAGCCAGCTCGAGGTCAAGCCCGGAGATGCCGTGAAACGTGGCCAGGAGATCGGCCGCAGCGGCCAGACGGGTTTGGCCGGTGGCGATCACCTGCACTTTACCGTGCTCGTCGACGGCCTTCCGGTGAATCCCACCGAGTGGTGGGATCCGCACTGGATTCACGATCGCATCGAGGCCAAGCTCACGGCGTACGACTGAACCAGACGGGTGAGCTAAGAGAATGGCCGCCGATCGGGTCCACGCGAGCCGGCTCAAGGTTTGCGCCGAACCGTCCGATACAGTGTACGAGCACCAGGAAAATCCTATGTCCATTGTCCATCGGTGGAATCGACAGCGGCCCGTCGGCCGAACTGTCAAGTAGCAACCAGCAAGGTCTGAGCGCCAACCAGATTGCGGCGCTTCTAGACTCCAATCAGACTCAGACCGCGGCCGCTCTGCAGCTTATCCAAAGCGTGGGACAGGCGCCTGAGACACAGGTAGGTCAGGAGCCCTTGGCGCAGCGCGACCCGCAAGCTGCGCAACAGGGCGGCCAGCTCGACGTCCACGCCTGACTTCCGCTTCGGCCACCCCCTAACTTCGCGCCCGCCGCGCCAACTCACCACATCTGCTCTGACACAGGCGGTGTTCCCTTAGTGGCTTTCGATCCCAGCCTGCTTCAAAGCCTCAGAAACTGCAACTGCGACCTCGCCCTTTACGGTGGCGAAGACGGCGAAACTGGGAACCCAAAAGCTAAGCTCGAAGTTCAGCGCCTTTTCGCCAAAACCGATAAAGAGAGCAACGGGTGCAGGCTGCTGCAGCACATCCGGGTGTGAAGTTGCCACCGCGGTCAGCAGCTCGATAACCTTTCTTGGTGCCGTACCGTGAGCAATCGGCACCTGCAGGACAGCCCGCCGCTTTGGAGATGAGAGGGTCCAATTGGTGACTTGATTGGCCATCAGAGCGTTATTGGGGATGATGACTTCCGCTCCCTCGCCGGTGGCAATGACGGTGGCTCTCGCTCCAACCTTCTGAACCACACCCGTCACATTCAGCAGTTCCACGGTGTCGTGGACATGGATCAAATGCTCGTACTTCAGGATCAGCCCGGAGGCGAAGTTGCTGATGACGCTCTGCAGTCCAAACCCGACACCGACGCCGAATGCCCCGGTCAAGACGTTGAACCTGGAGAGTTCCACTCCGGAGCCCGCCAGGGCCACCATGACAACGGTCACGACCAGCACATAGTAAACGGTTGTGGAGATGGCGTCGGGAAGGCCCCGTTCCATGTCAATCCGGCCAAGGACATCTTCCAGGAGGAACAGGCGGACCATCCTGGAGAGAGCGAAACCCGCGGCCAGAACCAGGAAGAAGGTCAGCAGGTCGCGGGGCGACAGGCTGACCCGGCCTAGATTCATCGAACTGTTGAGCGCGGAAGCGAGGCCGTCGAAGACCTCATGCCGGAAGTTGAGAAGATCGAGTATTGCCGCCAGCCAGGCCACGGCCGCGCCCACGGTCAGAATCCGCGCGACCCATTTCAACATCTCATTCCCGCCCAGGCGGAGGGTGGCGATGGAGAGGGCGCTATCCGTCTGCAGCAGCATGGACGCGAAGATCACGCCAGAGCGGACGGTGGCGTACAGTACAACCCCCAGGCACGAGCCGTACAAGACGGCATCGTCCAGCGTCCTGGCAAGATCGAAATAGCCCGCGAGATTGAGCAGAAAGGTGAGAACCAGCAAAATCTGGGCAAAACGGATAGCCACCAGCGGGCGCCGCCCTTCGTGCCCCTGAAGTGCCAGCCGCTTCGAGAGGACGGCGCGAGTCAGCCAACCGATGAGGACGACGGCTGCCAGGCCGCCGGCCGCATACATGGCGCGTTGCACGAAGATCGTCCTTCCAAAGGCACGCACCGTCGACAACAGGAAAAAGGCCAGGAGGGTGTACAAGAAAGGCTGGAAGTCCGGTCCGACGAGAAGGGGAACAACCCGGATGGCGGCGATCAGCAGCACGAGAATCGACGCGACATAGACAAACAGGGGAGACCCCAGAAGAGCAGGCAGCATCGGCGCCAGGGTCAGCAACAACGCCAGCGAAGCCGGACGGTCGAGGATCCGGGCGGCCTCGGGGGAAAACCGCCGTTGCTCGATCCAGACTGGAAGTTTGCGCCGGAGGCCGACGGCTGCCAACAGAATCGCCAGGAAAGTCAGCGTCAAGGCTACCAGGGCGAAGGTCTCAGCTTTAAGGAACTCAGTAGAGAACGTGAGACCTAGTTTCCAATTGAGAAATCCAGTGGTTTGCCCGGACTCTTGCCGCCACGGAGCATCCCAGAACGGGCTCGAGCGCTCCCATACCTGCTTCCGGTGGCGGGCTATTGCCGCCTCGATGGCATCGACTGTTTCCGAGGCTATCGACTGTTGTTGGGCGACGCGATCTTGCAACACCGAGATCTGATCAAGCTGTTCCCGGGCCTTTGCCTGGGCAGCTTGAATTGCAACCACGGCACCCTCGATGCGCTGCGCCAGGGGTTGCAGTTCGGTCTCCGCCTTGATCTGGGCGCGCGTTGCCTCCCAGGTGACTTGCTGGCGGTTGAGTAATCGGATTTCCTTCTGCACCGAGTCGGCACGGTGGGCCAACTGTTCTTGCGCCGACATGAGGGAGTCAAGCTGAATGGCCCAATATCTTCCGAGCTGCCGGAGGTCAACAACGCTGGGCGACCTGCCAAGCAGTTGATAAACGCCACGCGCGCCCTGCCGAAGGCTGTCGCCCCGCTTGGTACACTGTTCGTCGAGATCGCGGACGGTAGGTTCGGCGGCGAGCCGGTTCTGGACGCCGCGCAATGAAGCCTGCTGATCCTCATCGCGGATGACGACTTCGGAGGCCGGTATTGCCTGCGGAACGGCTGCTGCCGCAGGCGCTTTGGAGGGAACCGGCTGCTGCGGGCAGGCTCGCAGGGTAGGAACGGCAAGCGTGCCGGCCGCGAGCAGAGCCACAGCCGCCCCGATGCATCGCAGCCCGGCGAAAACCACCACGCCCTCGCGCCCGCGCGTCACACGGGCGCTCGATGCTTTCCAGCCATTTTCTCCCGGGATGGATACGATACCCGACACGCTACGGCCTCCGGGCCGATTCCTCCAGCAATTCCTGCAGATACTGCTTCCAGACAATTGCTACCGTATGCGTGCCGTGACCCCGGGTCTGGTCCGTAATGGACAGCAGCACGAACTTGCCGCGCGGCACTCGCTTGATCTCTCGCTCGGCGATACCGAGTTCGGGTGGATTGATGAAGTCGTCGGCCGAGTTGACGAACATCACCGGCACTTTGATCTTCTCCAGGTTAGGCGAGGGATCGTAGTTACGTGAGGCGTCGACCGCGTAAAGAAGGTCATTGGCGTCGTAGGTGGGCAGACGCGTCTGGATGTAGTTCTCCAGGAACTTATCGGCCTGGTCGCGCGTGGGGTAGTTCTTCTGCCACTGGAGCGGCGCGCTGCCGGCAATGAGCAGAAGGTAGAGGGCGGAGCGCAGACCCTGGAGCGGTTCCTCGGTGTAATCGCCGTGGTCCCAGGCTGGGTCGAGCCGGATGGAGTCCATCGCGGCTCGCCGCCACACCCGATTCCGCCCCGCGATCTGCACGGGCAGGCAGGCCAGGGGCATCAACGCATCCATGAAGTCCGGATAGGTCTCGCCCCACACCCAGGAGTGCATGCAACCCATGGACGTGCCCATCGCCAGACGCAGGTGATTCACGCCGAGACCTTCGGTGAGGAGCTGGTGCTGAGCGGTCACCATGTCGTCGTAATCGTAGTGAGGAAAGCGCGCTTTGAGACCATCGCTCGGCTTGCTGGACCCGCCGTGGCCGATGGCGTCCGTCAAGACGATGTAGTAACGGCTCGCGTCCAGGAGTTGCCCGGGACCGAAGAGCACGTCCGCAAACTGCAGCGATGTGAACTGTTTCCAGGAGCCCGTGGTGCCATGCATGATCAGCACCGCATTGGTGACCGTGCCGCTAGCGTCGCGCGCCGGCGTGCCGAGGGTGGCGTAGTGCAGCCGCAACTCGGGAAGGGTCTCGCCATCCTTAAAGTGGAAATTGCGGACCACGAAGTCGCCTTGCTTTGGCGCCGGATAATTCGAGGCCGCTACAGGTTGCAGGGTCAGGAGAAGCGCGGGAAGCGCGCGGCAGATCCAGCGGGGCGAGCAGAAGCTTGTCGGATTCACAGCCGGAAGTCTACCCGGATTGTGGCCGGCGTGCAATCCGGTGAACTCCTCTGCCTTGGTGTGATATCGGTCCGCTTAGGACTGACTCGTTGATGATAAGGATCGCGTCCTGGCGAGATTCCGCGACCGAGCCATCGGCTCACGGTCGCATGACTCTTGGCTCGCTAACGGGCTCATTTTAGGCGAAGAATCTGCTCTTTCTTGGCCAAAGGCCGCGCTCTTGCGCGTTTCCGACTGATTCCCTTGGGATTGTGCTGTTCGGCTCATCTCGAGTTCGTTTTAGGTTCGTTTAGGTTCGTTTTTTTCAACCCAACAATCCGTCTGCTGATTCTGAATGACTTAACGAATCGGCTTTCGCCAACGGAGGCCCAAATCTGGGTTCGATTGGGTTCGTTTTGTATTCGTCGTTATGCCCTGTATCTGCCAGTTACATACTTTGAATCTGTATGTTACAAGTTTGGGTTCGTTAGAAATTAATGTTGGCGCGTCTCCGCCATATGTCGATGTAAGCTTATGCACAGTATTGAGTTATAAATCATGGGTTCGAAATGGCAGATGTGTATACCCCCCGGGGGGGGTCCCACCGCTGGTGACTTGGCGAGGCTGCACCCTGCGCCCTGCCCGGTCGCGCCCGGATCGCTCCCAAACGGCCCAAACAGGCCAAACCGGGCCTGCTCCACGCAGCTTGGCCGGGGTCAGGCGAACAGACTTGGGGCCGGCCGAATTGGGCTGCCCGGCCAGGTTCCGGATTAGGCGCCGAATTGTGTAAACATGCAGCCATTGGCGACAACCCACGACCCCGTTAGGACCGGACGGTCTACGCTTCGGGAGCGGTCCTTGCACAATGTATACCAAGTGCTTATGAATGTCAAGGTACTATGCCCACCGTGACTACTGGCTGGCGTAGACCCTCCGAAGTCTGCGATCTTCATGGTGTGACGTGCGAGATCGTCTTCCCGGACACCACTCGTCATGTCCTCGCGAGTAATTGCGAACATCATACGACGGGTCACGCGAGCCGTTAAATGGGCGGGGCCGGGCGCGCGCCGGTCCGCACTCGAAACTATACCAAAAGCCGGATCACACACAGTCGCGGTGGCAAGGTAACGGAGCTATGAAGGATGCTGTCGGGCCTCAATGATTCGGCACGCATTGAGCCAGCATCTCGGAATGCGTGGTGCTGAAAGCGCTCGGGTCCTGCCAGACGGCTTCGGCCTGGCAGATTCCGGAATAGCAATTGACGTCCGGTGGGGCGTTCTTGGGGACAACTTGGTCGATCAGGAATGAGCCTTGGCCCGTGCTCCCGCCGCCCGCCGGAGGGGTGGCGCAGAAGAACCAGCTCATACCGGTTTGCGGATAGGAGTAGCTGGCGCCGGTCGAAATGATGGAGTCCGCCGTCCAACGATCGATGTCTGACTGAAGGGGGTTCGCGTCGGTGCAGGTGGTGGTATTCTCCCAACCATTGACCAGCTTGCCCGAACCATAGGCGAAGATGGCGTTCGGGAGCAGCGGACACAAGTTGCGCGGACCACCGGTGTACAGCGACTTATCACAACCGTAATCCATCCTCGCAACCCCCGGACCGGAGGCCAGCACCACGTAGTCGAAAAAGGCCGACAAGCCGTAGTGGGCAAGCGAGTAGGCCAGGGCCGCGCTCCCGCCGCTAATCCCCTGGCCGCAGAACCCGGTCGTCCGGCTCTCGTGCTGCACGGTGTTGAATACGGCCTTGAAAACAGTGGCGGGCCGGCAGGCCGCGCTCTTCACGCCGGCACCGTTGGCATCCGCCCAGTCGCTCGCCCAGGCGAGTTGGGCCACCTGAAAACCGTCGCCAAGGTAGGCATTTGCAAAGCCACTGTTGAAGAACGTGGTGCCTGGGCCGCCGCTCAGCAGAATGATGGTCCCTCTGGCGGTTCCCGTGGGAAAGGCCGAGCCTAGCGTTGCGTTGATATCGGGAAGTCCCGGACAAGAGACCGTGATGGCCTTGCAAGTCGCTCCGCTCGCAGAGCCGTTCGGGCACCCCGTGGGGCCAATAAACTTGACAGTGCCCAGCTTCAAAAGATCCGGGCTGCTGTTGTCGGCCGCGGCCGCACTGAAATCTACCTTTGCTGATCCTACGACCAGCACCGCGATGAGAGCGGCCTTGAGAGGAAGCACGATCGATCTGACCCTGAGACGTGGCTGCATGTCGGCTCCGTCCCTCGAGAGAACCCAAAGTACCGGTCGGCTGGGTTTCCATCTTGGTTCCCGGGGACGGTCAATATACACCGGCCCCCGCCCGGATACAATGCGTGCAGCGCGAGGTATTGTCTTAGGAAGTCGAAGCCAGAGTCGAGACCATTTTATCCAAAAAAGCCAATGTCGGCTAAGGCTTCTGCGACGCCGATACCGGCATCTGAGGCGGCTTCAAGTGCGGATCGAGCTCGCTCGCCTTCTTGAACTCCTCCGACGCCTGGGCGACGTCGCCTTTCTGGCGCAGGGCCAGGGCCAGCTCATAGTGGGCCGGAGCAAAATTGGGGCTCAGACTCAGCGCCGATCTGAATTTCTCAATGGAGCCTTCCACGTCCCCCTGCCGGAGCTGCTTGGCCCCGGTGTTCGTGGCCAAGGTCGCGGCCTGAAGGTTCATCTTGGCCTTGTTCAGATCTTCGGCCTCCTGAAACTCCTCCTGGGCCTTGACGGCGTCCCGCTGCTGCCGGTAAACCATGCCGAGCGACTGGTGAGCCCCGCCGTCGCTCGGGTCGAGCTGAAGCGCGGTGTGAAGCTCCTCCGACGCCGCCTCGAGATCACCTTTCTGCCGCAGAACCGATCCCAGGATCGAGTGGGCCTGCTCATAATCGGGACGGCTCTTGATGGCGGCCCGGAATTCCGATGCCGCCTCGTCGAGTTTGCCCTGCTGCCAGAGGATCACCCCCAGGGTGTAGTGAGGTTCGGGCAGGCTGGGGTCCAGCACGATGGCGCTATGAAGGACAGCGACAGCCTGGTCAAAATCCTCCTTCTGCTTCAGCGCCACCCCGAGGTTGTAATAGGCTTCAGCATCGTTCGGATCGAGCTTGATCAGGTCGTGATACTCCTGGATGGCATCTTCCCACTGCGCCTTTTGCAGGAAGGCAAGGCCGAGATTGTTGCGCGCCCCGGCATACCCGGGGTTCAGTTTCACAGCCGCCCGAAATGCCTGAATGGCCCCGTCCCCGTCACCTTGCGACAGCAAGACCAGACCCAGATTGTTGTCCATATCGGCGTCTTCGGGCTTGAGCTCAAGGGCGCGCCGGAATTCCGCGGCCGCATCCACCAGGTCGCCGTCGTGCTGCAAAGCGAGTCCCAATCCGTTGTGAAATTGCGCGCCGGCGGGGTCCAGCCGGGTGGCAGCCTGGAACTCCGGCACGGCCAGTTCTGTCTTGCCCTGATCCTGGTAAGCGAGGCCGAGATAGTAGTGCGCATTAGGGTCATCGGGCCGGAGGCGCGCCGCTTCCTGGAACTCGGTGAGCGCACCGCTGTGGTCCGGCCCGAACCACTCCGCCAAACCCAGATGGTAGTGAGCCTCGCCGTCAGCGGGCTTGGATTTGAGCGCCATTTCAAACTCACTCTTGGCCCCGAGGTAGTTGCCGCGATGGCCTAGAATCACGCCGAGGGCGTCATGAACTTCGGCCCAGTCCGGCCGGAGGCGAAGCGCATTCTGGTAGGATTCGATGGCCCCATCAAGGTTCCGCATATACTCCAGCGTCTTACCCGCATTGAAGTAGGCCTCGGCCAGATCCGGATCGAGCGCCGTCGCCTTGCGAAACTCGATCAAGGCGGCGTCGTACTGGCCCGTTTCGGTCAGAGCCCAACCCAGGGAATTGTGGATGGCTGCGGAATCGGGTTCCTGCTTCAGCGCAAGCTGGAATTCATTAATGGCGGGCGGCCAGCGGCCTTTCTGAATCTCTGCCAGACCCCGCTGGTAATGCTCTTCGGCCAAGTGTGCCCCTGGAGAGGCCTGCTGAAGAGCGTCCGCATGGGGCGGTTGGCAGCTGGACGTGGGAGGCAGGCAAAAAGCGGAAAGCAGCAAAGCACCAGAAGTCAGAAGCCGGAAGTCAGAAGCCAGAATCTTCCGCGCAACGCTTCCTGCCAATATCGACCTCGTACGGCTTGGCGTCTAGCACCGAGCCTGGCACCTGGTGCCTGTTAGTCTTGCTCTCTCCGCGGAGTCCGATCCTGGTTAACCCTTTGGCGACCCGACCGGTCCAGCCAGGATGGCGTGGCCCGTTACGTATTCGATCCTCAGCACATCGCCTTTCATAATTTCGACTCTCAGAACCGCCTGGAAGAAAGGAGGCAGCCGCCGGGCTGAAGGCGCCACCGAGCCGAGATGAGCGAGGATTTCGGAGCTCCCTGCAGGCGAAGTTGCGAAGTCCGCGGCCGCCTGGGTCCCGATCGTGGTGAGGCCTCCGAGCACGGCAATCCTCCGGGCCGACGTGATGCCGGGCAGAAAACTCACCAGTGCGTAATCGGCCCGCAACACTTGAGTCTTGCTATCGCGTTCGGTCTCGTAGGAGGGGCTCTCACCAGGTTGCGGACGCAGATTGGCGATGCGCCAGCCCCATAGGTTCGGGGCGTTCGGGGGCAGTACGAACACGAAATCCTGAGTTAAGGGGAGCTTCGCCAGCAAATTGTTCTCGACCGTCGAGCCCAGGAAAATCATGTTGTGCTGGCTCAGGTCAGCAATCGTCACCAATCGCCCCCGCTTGACGCTCAGAGAGGAGTGCTCCTCGGTGAACAAACGAGTGAGATAGAAGACGGCCATCACTTCGCCCGTTCCCGTGTACAGATCTTCGAAAAAGACGGGGCCGGCGCGGTCCAAAAGGCGGGGGTTAGCGCTCAGTTTGCGGGCCACGTCGCTGCGCGCGGGAGCGCCGACGTTGTCGATCTCCTCGCTTTTGACGCGCAACAGGTCGGAGTCTTCGGTGGCGAGAAAGATGGAGTTCGAATAACCCACCATGGGCGAACTTCCGTCCTTGAGGAAGTCGGTCCATAGCGTGGTCAGGGGGTTGTCAACGCTGGCTGCCAAAGCCGTGTTTTGCCCAACCGGGTTCGGCTTGCCGGATCCGCGGTAGCTGCCGAGGCGGGGCAGAAGGAGCAGCGCGCCGCCGATCAGGGCGCCGGCCAACAGGACCAGGGAGAGTCCAAGAAAGGGGCGCTCCCTGCGCAGGTTCCGGAGGCCGAAAAGCGGACCGCTTGGAGGCTGCGGCGCGGTTGGTCCCTTGGGAGTGGCTTCCGAGGCGACGTCGGAGGGATGGAAATCAGGAATTTCCGGACCGGCTGAGTAGACCCGGCGCGAAAAGGAAGGAATGTAGTGGCCCTTCAAGATCACCAGCAGGATCGGATCCGCCGCACCTTCACCCTCGTAGTACTTCTTCAGCTTCTCGCGAAGGCGGTTTGCCTGGACGCGAACTGTGGTGTCTATCTTGGGGTCGTACTCTCCTGTTCTGCCAAAGACGTCGGCCCCGATCGCGTATTCCTTGATCTCGTGGGATAACCCGTCAATCGTCTTGCAAGTGACATACTCCAGGAACTTCTGGAGCCCCGGGGCGTTCCTGAAAGCCTCAGAGCCCAATATCCTCTGAAGCTGCCGGCGTTGCTCTTCCGGACTAACCGGCACCTGGGACCAGTCGCTTTCGGAAACCAGAGGCGAGCCTTTCATGGTAGCAAACCCCCTTCGACCCACCCGACGCGCTACTAGTGAACGGGGTCTAACCGGCTGTATCCAGCCTTTTACTGACCGTTACATCGCCGCGGTAACCGTTACATCACTCCATGTAACTCCTACAAGGTTTATGAGGAGCATAGTTGATCCTAGCATATTTGTTGGGGCGTTGTTAATTAGGTACGTCCTGTCGCGGTAAGGTGCCTTTACGTTTAACCCCTTGATTACTAAGGGGCTGCTGAACCCTTCGTCGGGATTCTTCAGGGTTAAAGTTCCATAAGGAGGACGTATGCAGTCCATTAGGGTGAAAAGCACGGCCGAGCGGAGGGTGTCCCTTGTCGTCTTCTTCGCCGCTGCCTCGGTGTTTCTGGCGTTGGCGTTTCCGGGAAGAACATTCGGACAGGCCGTTTACGGCAGCATTGTGGGAAGCGTAACCGACGCTCAAGGTGCGGCCATTCCGGGCGCCAAGGTGACCATCACCAACCTGGGCCAAGGCGTGAACTTCTCCGCCACCACCAACGAGTCCGGCAATTATGAACAACAAAGCCTGATCGTGGGCAACTACAAGGTCAAGGTGGAAGCCCAAGGGTTCCAGACCTTCGTCCAGCCGAGTGTACAGGTCAGCGCGGACGTGACCACTCAGGTGAACGCCGCCCTCCAGCTGGGCCAGATGACCCAGACAGTAACCGTAACGGCCGGCGTGCCGGTCATCCAGACGGAGAAAACGGACGTGGCCAGCATTTACAGCGAGCGATCCGTCAAGGAGCTCCCCATTCTGAACCGCAACTTCTCTTTCTTCGAGCTGTACACTCCGGGGGCCGTGCAGCTCCAGTGGCAGCATGCGGCCAGCGAAAACCCCCAAGGTTCGATCCAGATGCTGGTCAACGGGCAGGAGTTTGGGGGCACGGACTACCAGCTCGACGGTACGGATAACCACGACGTGATCCTGGGCATTATGGTGGTCAACCCCAGTCTGGATTCGGTGAGCGAGGTCAAGGTGACCACCGCAGATCAAAGCGCTGAGTTCCCGCAAGCCGATGCCGGCGTGGTTACGGCCCAGACCAAGTCAGGCACCAACAACCTTCATGGCAGCGCCTTTGGATTCCGGCGCACCGACGCGACCGAGGCTCGCGATCCCTTTGCAAATTCGGTGATCAATCCGGAGACTGGTAAGTTCCTGCCCCGCACGCTGTGGGACCAGTTCGGCGGCTCGCTCGGGGGACCCATCAAGAAGGATAAGACCTTCATTTTTGGGGACTACCAGGGGTCACGCCAGAGAAACGGAGGTTCCATCGCCCTCTTTGTGCCGACCGCAGCCGAGCGCGCCGGCGACCTCAGCAGCTTCGGAATCAACATTTATGATCCGTATGGCGCTAACGGCGCCATCGTTCCGCCGGCCCAGCGCACACAGTTTGCCGGCAACATGATTCCGAGCACCCTGCTCACCTCGCAAGCCCAGAAGTTGCTGGCCTCCATCCCCTTGCCGAACGTCCCTGGGGCCGCCTCGTGTAGCACGCCGTCTGCGTGCGCCAGCAATAACTACAACGCTTCGGGCGTGCAGCTCTTTGATACGGATGCTTTCGACGTTCGGGCCGATCAGTATCAAACGGAGAAACTGCATCTGTTCGGCCGCTACAGCTTCCAACGGTATTACCAGCAGTCTCCCGGGGCGTTCGGGAACGACGCGGGAGGTCCTAACTTTAATGGCATACGCTTCTCAGGAGCCTCAGACGCGCGCACGCAAAGTATCGCCACGGGTTTCGATTATGCCGTTTCACCCAGCCTGATCACGGATTTCCGGTTTGGGTTTTTCCGCTACCGTGTGTTCGTGAATCCCAACGGACTCGGCACCACGCCGGCCGCCGACGCCGGCATCCCCGGTCTTAACACGAGCTCGATCACATCTGGAATGCCGTACTTCGACATCAATGGCACTGGCGGCTTCAGTTTCGGATATGCTCTGGGCGTTAATGGGTGCAATTGCCCCCTGAACGAGCAGGAGCAGCAGTTCCAGTTCGTCAACAACTGGACTTCGATCAAGGGCAACCATACCTTCAAGTTCGGCGCGGACATTCGCCGAGCCATGAACCTGCGCGTTCCCAGTGACTCTCATCGCGCCGGCCAGTTGTTCTTTGGGAACAACAGCATCTATCTCACATCAGGAGCAGCAGGCGGCGGCCTCGGCTTGGCGGATTTCCTGCTTGGCGAGCCGAACTCTTTCTCGCGTTACGTCAGCAATACTACGGACGCGGCCGAGCGCCAGACCCGAATGTTCTACTACGGGCAAGATACTTGGCGCATGACGCCCAAACTGACCTTCAATTACGGCCTGCGCTGGGAGATCATGTACCCTCAGACGGTCACCTGCGTGGCCTGCGGCGGCTGGGTCAACCCCTACACCGGAGAAACGATCGTGGCCGGAGAAACACCCGGAACGGGGTGGAACGGCGGCATCCACAATAGCTTCACCAATTTCGGTCCCGTGGCCGGGATTGCCTATCAGTTGAACCCCAAAACCATCCTGCGGTTGGGATACGGACGTGACTTTGACGTGGGTCTGTTCGGCTCTGTCTTCGGCCACACCGTGACCCAGAACGTCCCGGTGCTCGCTCAACAGTCGATCTCCCCTACCGTGCCCTATACGGACGTGTTTAATTTGGCCACGGGCCCACCGGCGCTTGATCCCAACACGATTCTCACCACCACGGCCAAAGGAATCACGGGCCTGCCACTTTACCCAGGCGCGCTGGCGTCCCCGCACGTACTTCCCCTGAGGATGCGCTTGCCGACCGTGGACTCGTGGAACATAACGCTACAGCGAGAACTGACGAACAACATGAGCATCCAGGTGGGTTGGGTGGCCGCCAAAGGCACCCACGTGTTCGCCGGCGATGGCCCCAACTACAACATCAACCAGGCTTCGATCCAGGGTTACTCCACCATAACCGGACCTGAATGCAACAACAGTTTTCCGTGCACCAATGCGCGGGAGCCCTTTTACCAGCAGTTCGGCTGGACCCAGGGAGTTCAGTGGTATGGAAACGATGTTTCCGATAATTATAACTCATTGCAAGCTGTATTCAGAAGACGCTTCTCGGCCGGATATTCCGTGACGGCTAACTATACGTGGTCAAAGTGCTTTGACTTCGGCGGAGGGTATTCGGAGGCTCCAGAAGGCGGCGCAATCGCGTACGGGCCTTGCGACTTCAACCGCAACCAGGTGTTGAATATTCAGAATCTCGTGGAGCTGCCTTTCGGCAAGGGCAAGCGCTGGGCCAACTCTTCGAAGGCACTCGATTATATTGTGGGTGGCTGGCAATGGAATGCGGTCTGGAACCTCCAAAGCGGACAACCCTTCACTGCCAGCTACCAGGACTGCGGGTCTGATCAGGATGTGGGGACCTGCCGCCCAAATCTGGTTGGCAACGCCGTGCTTTCGAACCGGACCCAGAACCAGTGGTTTACGACAACCGGGGGCGTGCTTCTCTCGTCGAACGGCCAGACTATTGGTCCCTGGCAACGTCCCCAGGTGGGGCAACTCGGTAACACCCCATGGGATTCTCTGTACGGCCCCCATTTCTACGAAGTGGATATGTCCCTGTTCAAAAACTTCAAGATCACAGAAAAAGTCGCCGGCCAGTTCCGGGCTGAAGCCTTCAACATCTTCAACGTAGCGAATCTGGGCCAGCCAAACGCCACGGTGGATGCGTCCAACGCCGGGCAAATCCAAAGCACGTTCACACCGGGCAATATCGCCGGCATGCGGAACTTCCAGTTCGGGCTTCGATTTGATTTCTGAAGCCGGAACGCGAACTCGGCCAGCATTTGAGGGGAGCTCATGAAGCTCCCCTTTTTTTTCTGCCCGGCGGCGGCGCCTCTTCTGCAGCACCCGCGTTAAGATAAGGCCTTCCCCTGTGCGGCCCCCTACCGGGACCTGCAGTCGGGGGTCAGCTGATCGCCGATCTAAGATGGAACAGTTATTTTATGACCGCGCCTTAAGACAAGCGCGCGCGACGCTCAGAATGACATTTTGGGCGGGTCTGGCGGAATGGTGCGCCGGCTTGATACTCGGCATCGCGTTCCTTCCTGTTTGCTGTGCGGGCCGAGGCCAGGAGGATCTCGCCCAACCGGCGCCGGTATTCCGTAACACGGCGCCCGGCGTGGACTACGTTGGCTCCGCAGCCTGCGCGCGCTGCCATCAGGCTATCTACGACCAGTTCATGCGGACCGACATGGGCCGCAGTATCTCCCCGGCAGAGGCTTCTGACCACCTCGGCAGAGTGACGTCGCGGGTCTCGATCTACGACAAGGTCCTGGGCCGGTATTTCGAAGTCTTCCGCGATGGAAACCGACTATACCAGGGCGAATATGCGCTCGACGCTGCCGGGCACGAGCTCTACCGGCACACGGAAAAGCTCGCCTACGCCGTTGGCGCCGGACAGAACGGCTGGGCTTATCTGGTCCAGCGTGGCAATTATCTCTTTCAGGCGCCGCTTTCCTATTATGCGAGGACTGAGTCCTGGGGGCTGTCGCCCGGACACGAGCTCGGATTCAACCGGGCCATCACGGCCGGCTGCATCGCGTGCCACAGTGGCCGGCCTCAGCCGATTCCCGATCGAGATGCCCTTTATCGGCGGCCGGCCTTTGCCGAGCTTTCGATCGGCTGCGAGAACTGCCACGGGCCGGGGCAATTGCACGTGGAAGAGCGCCTGAAGGGCGAGCGGCTCGCCGGTGGCCCATCTGGAGCGGCCATCGACACTTCCATCGTGAATCCTGCCAGGTTGCCGAACTGGCTCGCCGACAACATCTGCATGTTCTGCCATCAGGAAGGGGACGCACGCGTGCTCCAACCGGGCAAAAGCTACCTGGACTTTCGCCCCGGGACACCGCTGCACGATACGCTGGTGATCCTTATGCTGCCCCAAGGATCCAAAGCACAGGAGCAATCACCTCTGCTGAATCACTACTCGCTGATGACCGCCAGCCGTTGCTACCGCGATAGCGCCGGGCGCTTGAGCTGCCTCACCTGCCATGGCGCGCACATTCAACCCACGTCTGAGGACGCTCCCGCGTATTACCGCTCGAAATGCCTCACCTGTCATACCGGCACAAGCTGCACGCTTCCCGTAGCGGAGCGCCGCCGGCACACGCCGCCCGATGACTGCGCGGGCTGTCACATGCCAAAGCGGGAGCTCCAGTCCATCGCTCACTCCGCCTTGACGGACCATCGCATTATCCGCCACGCCGGCGAGCCGTATCCGGAAGCCATCCTGCACGAGACCACACCCGGCCTCGACGGCCTTCTTGACCTCGACCGGGAGCCTGGCAGGTATGACTCCGGCCTGCCACCGATCACGCTTCTGGTCGCTTTCCGGCAGCTTTCGGATCGTGGCGACCCGTACCGCAGCCGGTACCTTGCCCTGCTGAACCAAGCCGCGCCCAAAGACCCGAACAACCCGGTGGTCCTCGCCATGTTGGCCCGGCAGGCGGCGCTCGAAGGCACAGCGGAGGGAGCGCAGCAGGCGATGGCGGACCTTTCACGGGCCATCCAGTTTGGATCTGCGTGGCCACCCGATTACGACCTACTGGGAACCCTTTTGCTCCGCGCCGGCCGCCCCGAGGAGGCAATCGGTGTGGTGTCAAGGGGCATCGCGCTGGCTCCCTATACCCCGTCGCTTTATCCTTTGCTGGCGGCCTGCTATGAGTTAATCGGCCAGCGCTCTGAAGCCGTTGACGCTCTGAAGAAAGGGTTGGGGCTGTTCCCCGAGGAACTCTCGATGCGGGAGCAGCTCAAGAAAATTGAGTCTGGCGGAGCGGCTCCGTGAAGCTAGTGGAGCGCGAGGCTGGGGGTGCAGACTATAATGACGCTGTTCTGAAGAACGGCGGCTCGGCAAACAAGAGGTCCAGGGATACGCTCTGGCTGGCGCGAGTTCGACACGGCTGGGTGGCTTTGTGGGTGGTCGGTCTGCTAGCCACAGGCGCAGGAGCAGCGGAATCTGCCGCCCAGCGGGTCCGATTGCTCGACCTTAAAGGCCGCGAGGTCGAACCTCTCACTGGAACCGACGCCCGGGCGACCGTCTTCGTATTCACGCGCACAGATTGTCCGATCTCGAACCGGTACGCACCCGAAGTTCAACGGATCTACTATGAGTTTGCTTCGGTCGACGTCGCTTTCTGGCTGGTCTACGTTGATCCGGAGGAAAGCGTCGCCGTGATCCGGCGGCATCTGAATGATTACGCCTACCCTTTTGGCGCCTTGTTTGATCCGCAGCACCAGCTCGTTCGTCTGACCGGAGTGCGAGTCACGCCGGAAGTAGCGGTATTCGTTTCCGGGGGCGCCCAAGCGAGAATGGTTTATCGCGGTCGCATTGATGACAAGTACGTCGAATTAGACAAGGAGCGCCCCCAGCCAACCACGCATGACCTTGAAAACGTCCTGCGACTGATTGTGGAGGGAAAACCGGTCAAATCCGAGACGACACGCGCCGTGGGTTGCTTCATTTCAGATTTGGAAGCACGATGAGAGGCAGTCTGGGCTTCGCAATTGCCGCGCTCGGCCGATTGGTTGCGCCCGCGGCTTTGGCGCTGGGCCTGGCGTTGACTGGCCTAAGCGGCCTTGGCGATCAGAGTGGCCGGAGTGGCCCGGGTGGAATCATCGGGGCCGCGCCATCCGGCCAGCTCGCTCCAGCCGCCTCCGATCTCCACCGGACCAAGGCTTCGGTTACCTTCAACAAGGATGTCGCGCCGATCATCTTCAAGAACTGCGCTTCCTGCCATCACCCCGGCGAGTCGGGGCCCTTTTCTTTGCTGACCTACCAAGACGCCAGAAAACATGCCGCGCAAATCGCAGCGGTCACCCGCATCCGCTTCATGCCACCCTGGCTGCCCGAGCCAGGATACGGCGACTTTGTGGGCCAGCGGCGGCTGACGGAGGCCGAAATCAAGTTGATCCAGCAGTGGGTCGACGAGGGTGCCGTCGAAGGTGATCCCGGAGAACTGCCGCCGGTCCCAAAGTTTGTGGAAGGCTGGCAGCTCGGCAAACCCGACTTGGTGGTTGCCACGTCGCGCGATTACGTGCTTCCGGCCGAGGGCGATCATGGCCGCGACGTCTTTCGCAATCTCATCATCCCCGGCCCGGTACCGGGCACTCGCTACGTCAAGGCGATCGAGTTCCGTCCCGGCAACCTCCGGATCTTCCACCATGCGAACATTCTGACCGACCCCACCGAGTCTTCGCGGCGCCTCGATGGCCAGGACGGCCAGCCGGGCTTCAGTGGCATGGACCTCGAGATCGAATCCGACCGCTTTGACCCCGATTCCAACTTTCTTTTCTGGAAACCCGGCACTCCGCCGGCCGCCGAGAGTGACGGAATCCCCTGGCGGCTTGACCGTGGCGCGGATCTCATCCTCAACCTTCACATGCGGCCTGACGGAAAGCCGGAGGTGGTTCGGCCCGAAGTGGGCCTCTATTTCACCGACCAGCCGCCCACCAAGTTCCCGATGCTGTTGCAGCTTGAGAACGACGGCGCTCTTAAGATTCCCCCGGGTGACAACCATTTCGTGGTCACTGACGACTTCAAGCTGCCCTTGGATGTTGAGGTCCTGGCGATATACCCGCACGCCCACTATCTCGGCAAGGACATTCAGGGATTTGCGACGCTTCCTGCCGGAGAAAAGAAATGGCTGATCTGGATCAAGGAATGGAATTTCGACTGGCAGGGAGTATTCCGCTACCAGCAACCGGTCTTTCTGCCGAAGGGTGCCACGCTCCACATGCGCTGGACGTACGACAACTCCGCCGGCAACGTTCGCAATCCCAACCACCCGCCGAGACTGGTGGTAGGCGGTAATCTGGCGACCGATGAGATGAGCCACCTGTGGGTTCAAGTGCTGCCCGTAAACAGCGCGGACCTGGGCGTTGACCCGAGGCTGGTGCTGCAAGCGGCCATCTCTCAACACAAGCTCGAGAAGGATCCCGGCGACTGGACTGCACATTTCAACCTCGGTGCGGCGCTCGAAACCATGGGCAAGCCGCAAAAGGCCATCGACGAATACCGGCGGGTGCTCGAACTTCGTCCGGGCGACGCGATCGCGCGCAACAGTCTTGGAGCGGCTCTGCAGTCTTTGGGCAGGACCGACGAGGCGATTCACGAGTACCGCCAGGCGCTGAACGCAAGGCCCGGCGATCTCGATGCCGAATATAACTTGGGAAGCGCCCTCCTTTCCCAAGGCAAAGGCGAACAGGCAGCCGGGCAATTTCAGCAAGTCCTGAAGGCCAGACCCGACGACCCGGACGCTCTCGCCAACCTGGGCCGCGCCTTTGCCGTCGAGAATAGGATGGCCGAAGCGGCCGCCGAGTTCGAGAGCGCGCTGCGCATCGACCCGCAGAACGCCGACGCTCATTACGACCTGGGCCGAGTCCTGGCCGCCCAGGGAGACTTGCCCCAGGCCGCCGCCGAGTTCGAGAGTGCGCTCCGCATCAATCCCGACCACGCCAGCGCCCACAGTGATCTGGGTACTGTCCTGGCGATGCAAGGAAAGTTGGCTCAGGCAGTGGCCGAGTATGAGGCTGCGCTGCGCATTGACCCTCAGCTTGCGACTGCCCGGGACAATCTGGAGCGGGCGCGGGCCCAGCTCGCGAAGAGCAAGTAACGCCGGATCATGTAACTTCAAAGACTGACTCATGACGGCTCTTTGTCGAATCGCCTTCGCCTCCGGGCGAAACTGGCCGGTCAAAGCCGCTGCGCCGGTTGCGCTCGCGGTCCTCGTCCCCTGCCTGATGCTTTGCCCTGCCGCAGAACAGCCACAAGGCGGAGCGCCAGACCAAAGTGATGCTCTGGCCCGGGCGCAAGCTCTGACTGGCGCGGGAAAGAACGACGAGGCCATCGGGTTGCTCAAGCCTCTGGCAGCGCAACGGCCTGAACAGCCTGGCGTCGAGGCCGCCTTGGGCAAAGCCTACTATCAGAAGAAGAGCCTGCCGGACGCCATCCGCCATCTCGAAGTTGCGATTCAGCAGAAGCCCGGCGATGACGAATCCACCCAGCTTCTGGGCCTGTCTTACTATCTGCTGGGCCGTGCCACGCAGGCAATCCCGCTCCTCGAGAAGGTCCAGGCGCGGCTTCCGCGTCCTGACCCGGCGGCCTCCTACGTGCTCGGCTCGATCTACTTGCAGACGCGTGAGTTTGATAAGGCGCGAGCCGCATTCGCCGTCATGTTTTCAGTCCCCACCGGCAGCGCTCAGGCCCATCTCGTCCTGGGGCAGATGATGATGCACCAGAACCTGGAGGATCAGGCCGCGCCCGAGCTGAAGCAGGCCCTGACGATGGATCCTCAGCTTCCCATGGCTCACTTTCTGCTCGGAGAGGCATACCTCTACCGCTCGGGCATCGAGGAGGCGCTCGATGAGTTTCAGGCCGAGATCCGGCTGAATCCCGTCTCCTGGTTGGCCTACTGGCGCATGGGCGACGCTTACAGCCGGCTGGAGCGCTGGGACGATGCCGAGCGCGCTCTGAAACAATCGATCTGGCTCGACAAGACCTTTACCGGGCCCTACGTCCTGCTGGGCAAGGTGGAACTGAAGAAAGGAGACGCGCCGCTGGCAGCAGGCTTCCTGGAACGAGCGCTCAAGATGGACCCCAACAACTCCTCCGCCCACTATATGCTGGGAGAGGCTTACAAGAAGCTCGGTCGCACGGCCGATGCCGACCACGAATTCACCCTGGCCCAGTCGTTGAAGCAGAGCGAAGAAACACGCCCGGCAGCACCTTAAGGCTTCCTCTTTTTCGGGCGGGCTCCAAATAACACCGCCGCCATTGCTCTCATTCGGCAAAATATCGTGCTTCGGCCGCTGTCATTCCCGCGGAAGTGGAAATCCAGCTCGCCAGTGCCTGACATTCGGCTTTTCTCTGTGAGGAAATGCGCGCCGTAATTCACCGGGCGGGGCTTGCGACCCGGAACCAGCCCTGGCCGGAGTCTGCCGTTCTATACCTAACGTCGGAAGTCGTCGCGAACCGGTGGCCTGTCATCCCGAGCGCCAGCGAGGGATCTCGCTTTGGCGTCTTCTCCCGAGCAAACCAGAGCGAGATTCCTCCGCCTGGCTCGGCGTCGGAATGACCACGCCCGGGAGGATGAGTCGACTTCCGACGTTGTGTATAAGTATGATGGGATTGATCGCTGCCGGCAGGCGGATGGCTTCAGAACGGCTGCCGCCAGGCCGCTCGAACCAGGTCATGACCGCAAGGCTAACGAGACGCGAGATCCTGAAGGCGGCTGGAACGTTGGTTGGGACTCAACTGATCACGCCCGCGCGACTCGGCGGATTGGTTCGTTCGTCCAACCCCCAAACGCCGATTCCCAGCTTCGACGTGGCGTTCGTCGAGGTGGGTCGATCAGCAGGCCTGGTCCACAAGACCATTTTTGGCGGCGAGGAGAAGAACACCTACCTGCTGGAGACCACTGGTTGCGGCGCAGCTTTCTTTGACTACGACAACGACGGCTGGCTCGACATTTTCGTGGTCAATGGCACCCGCGTGGAAGGGTTTCCTGCGGGCCAAGCGCCCACCAATCATCTTTACAAGAATAATCGCGACGGGACCTTCACTGACGTCACCGGGAAGGCAGGGCTGGTTCATTCCGGTTGGGGACAGGGTGTTTGCATTGGGGACTACGACAACGACGGATTCGAGGACCTGTTCGTCACCGGTTGGGGCAAGAACGTGCTCTATCACAACAATGGCGACGGCACTTTCACGGACGTCTCGGCCAAGGCGGGCGTCCAAGGCAACAGCACTCGCTGGGGCACCGGATGCGCCTTCGTCGATTACGACCGCGACGGCCACCTTGACCTGTTCGTGGCCAACTACGTCGACATCGGTGACTTGAAATCCTGGCCCCTGCCGGAGTCCGGGCCCTGCCGCTTCAAGAGCGTGATCGTGGCCTGCGGCCCGCCGGGACTTCCGGGGGCCAAGAACATCCTCTACCACAACAACGGCGACGGCACCTTCACGGACGTGTCCGCAAGATCCGGCGTTCTCAAAGAGAATGGCACCTATGGACTCGGCGTTTTGACGGCAGACTTTGACAACGATGGCTGGCCGGACATCTATGTGGCCAATGACTCGCAGCCGAGCGCCCTTTATCACAACAACCACGGCGGCGCTTTCAGCGATGCCGGCATCATGGCCGGTTGCGCTTACAGCCAGGATGGAAAACCCCAGGCCGGCATGGGCGCCAGCGCGGGCGACTATGATTGCGATGGCTGGCTCGACATCTTCAAAACCAATTTCTCCGAAGATACCTCCACGCTTTACCGCAACACGGGCGACGCCGTGTTTGATGACGTCACCTTCGCCGCCGGCCTCGGCCTGAACACCCGCATGCTCGGTTGGGGGTGCGGCTTCGCCGACCTCGACAACGACGGCTGGCTCGACATCTTCGTCTGTAATGGTCACATTTACCCCGAGATCAAGAAGCTGAATCTCGACATCAAGTATGCCGAGCCGAAAATCGTCTACCAGAACCTGCGCAACGGGCATTTCCAGGACGTCACGGCGCAAATCGGCGGTCCCTTGCTGGCACCGGCCTCGGCGCGGGGCTGCGCTTTCGGCGATTTCGACAACGACGGCGACCTGGACGTCCTCGTCAACACCGTGAATGACTATCCCCAGCTTTTACGCAACGACAGCAAGAGCGGGAATCACTGGATTAAGGTGCGCACTCGCGGCACGCGCTCGAACCGGAGCGGCATTGGGTCGCGGATCAAGTGCGTCACCGGCAGCCACGTGCAGATCGACGAGGTGCGCAGTGGTGGAGGCTATGCTTCGCAGAGTGACCTGCGGGTCCACTTCGGGCTCGGTAGTGCCGCCAGGGCGGATCGCCTGGAGGTCCGCTGGCCGAGCGGCCAGGTGGATGTACTCGAGGACGTGCCGGCCGATCAGGTGCTTTATCTCGAGGAGGGCAAAGGCAAGGTGAAACCTCCCCGGGGCTGACTTGGCTGGCAGCTCAATGCAGCCGAATAATGGCCTTCGGCTTTCCGCTTGACATCCTTAGGGAGTATGCTATGGTTGGTCAAGCATGAGTAACCAGGTCGCGTCGTCGATGATCCTTACTTTGGGCACGGGCTTTGACGCTGCGGGGTTCCGAGAGAGGTGAGGCTGTGCGTCGCAAGGAGCTGAGGCATTTCGGTATGTTGTTGAAAAGAGGACATCGAGCTTCTTGGCGGGGGTTCCGCGCCGAAAAAAATCGAAAAAGTATCGATCGAAGCCAAAAGCTCCTTTAGAATCAACACTGGAATCAAAACGGCTCATCCGGAACCCATCAACTTATTGATAACAATGATGTTAGACTAAAATCCCAGCATGTCATTGAAAGCATATAGTTTAAGTTAATCTGCGCCCCTTCCAGCCTTGCTACTCCTCGGTTTTTGGCCCCAAAATGGCGGGTTTTGGTCCTGTTTTTCGTGATTGAGCGCCATCTTGGCCATAACTAACTGACATGACTAAACTTAGATGCCTCTTCGGCCGAGGTTGCTGGCCGGCCCCGCTCTCCTCGCTCAGCGACCGGGACAAGGGTTCGGGCATCCGAAGCCGGGGGTCGGATGCCAGGGAGTTCGGCGAGGCTGGGGGCCCGGCGGTGTGACAGGGTACGCAGGTCTTGGCGCGCATCAAAGCTGAGTCAGGCTGATCGTTCGGGTGGAAGTTAATGGTCCTGACCGAATCCGAATCACGGCAATTGCAAAACGGCTAAGCAGCCGTTATAATGAACTCCCAATCATTTCGGGCGATGGAGTTCGCCAACTAACTTCCCGCTTCGTTGTGGGATGATGACTCCTGACCGCCGGACGGCGCTCAGGAGTTTTTTGTTTAATGGCGCCCCACGCGGAAAACAATGAAGGCCTGAAGGAAGGACGATTCGCTTGCGCGTCTTCTTGTTGTTGGTGATGTTCGGCGCTATTGGAACATTGGCCCGCTACGGGCTGCAAGGCGTGGTTCAAGTGCGCTCAGGTTCTGGCTTTCCGGCCGGGACCTTGGTGGTCAACTTGTTGGGCTGCTTTCTGCTGGGCGGCATCGGTCAGTACTCGCTGGGGCACATCTCTGTCTCGCCCGACTGGCGTGTCGGTATCACGGTTGGGTTCTTCGGCGCATTCACCACGTTTTCCACCCTCAGTTGGGAGACCGTCCACCTGCTGGACGACGGCGACTGGATGCGCGCCCTGCTGTACGCCGGTCTGAGCTTCTTGGGCGGCCTCTTCCTTTTGAAGCTTGGCATGCGGCTGGCCGAACGGCTATAAGGAGTCGCCGTGGAGCACCAGAAATTTGAGGGCGAGCGCACCTTGATGCGGATTCACATCGGCGAGTCAGACCGGTGGCACGGCAAGCCGCTCTATCAGGCGATCGTGGAACTCTGCCGCCGCGAGGGCTTCTCCGGCGTCACCGTACTCCGTGGTGTGGGCGGCTACGGCTCCTCCAGCCGCTATCATACGGATAAAATCCTGCGGCTCTCCCAGGACTTGCCGGTGGTCATCGAAGTGGTCGAGTACGCCGAGCGCATTGAGCGTCTTCTGCCCGACCTCGACCAGATGGTGGAGGGCGGGCTGATCACCCTCGAAAAGGTGCGCGTGATTCTCTACCGATCCAGTCAGAAGAAGTAGTAGAGGGGAGGCGGCGAAGCAAGCCTCCGGTTTCTCTCCAAATGCGATAATCCGTAGCGTTCAGGCAGGCCCGTGAGTACTTCGACCCTACCGAGCAGGAGCTGTGTCGGCGCGGCGCCTGCAGCTGCGAAAGACGAAGACGGCGTCGCCCGGCTGCTGCATCTGGCGGCTCTCGCGGAGGAATTTGGCGCGAACTCGATCTGCGATCAGGCCCGCGAGCTCGCTGCCCGCGTATCGGAAGGCCGCTTCTATGTCGCCTGTGTCGGCCAGTTCAAACGCGGCAAGTCGACGCTGATCAATGCGCTGATCGGCCGGCCCCTACTTCCGGTGGGCTTCCTTCCGGTGACTACGGTGCCCACGGTCATTCGTTTCGCGGAGCGCACCAGCGCTCGTGTGCGGACGCACCACGGCTCCTGGCGCGATATTCCCACGGCGGACCTCCGGGAATACGTCTCCGAAGAACACAACCCGCAGAACGCGAAGGGCGTATTGGGCGTTGAGGTCTTCGCACCCAGCCCCTTGCTGGCCTCGGGCATGTGCCTGGTGGACACGCCGGGCTTGGGATCGGTATTCGCACGCAACACCTCAGACACTCACGCCCTCATACCCCACATCGACGCTGCTTTGCTGGTGGCCGGGGCCGATCCGCCGTTGGCAGGTGAGGAACTCGCCCTCGTGGAAGCGGTCGCGCGCGAGGTCCGGCCTCTGATCGTCGTGTTGAACAAGGCGGACCGAACCGCCCCCGCCGAACGAGCTGCAGCCGCGGGTTTCACAATGCAGATGCTCGCCAGACGCCTGCGCCAGCCAGTGGGTCCCATGTTTGAGGTCAGTGCTGCCGAACGGCTGGAAGGGTCCGGGCCCGAGCGGGATTGGCCCAGACTCGTCGCGGCGCTCCGGCAGATGGTCGAAGACTCCGGCCAGAGTCTGGTTCGGGCGGCCTATCAACGCGGCCTGGGCCGGCTGAGCGAAAGGCTGCTCGCCGGTATCAGGGAAGAGCGGGAGGCCTACACGCGGCCTTTGGAAGAGTCGGAGCGGCGGATTGCGGCCTTGAAGGAAACCCTGGCCCGCGCCGAACGGTCGAGGACGGAACTTGGGTTTCTCTGGATGGCTGAGCAACAGCGTCTTGCCGATGCCCTCGCGGACCGGCAGGAGGCCTTTCTCAGTTCGGCGGTGCCCGACGCCAGCCGGGAATTTGGGCGGGCATTGCGGACTGTTTCGCGCAGCGCAGGGCCCTCTTACCGGCGCCGCTTGATGCGTGCCGCACAGGACGTGGCCGGGCGGCACGTTCTGCCCTGGCTGGAGGCGAGTCAGCGAGACGCCGAGCAGGAATACCAGCGCGCGGCCAACCGGTTTGTGACCACAGGTAACGATTTTCTGCGGCAACTGGCGGAGGAAGGCATTCGCGAATTTGCCTTGATGCCTCAAGCCCTTGACCCGGAGACGGGATTCCGAGTGCGGTCGGCGTTCACCTTCCGGGACCTGATCGAAGTGGCGCAGCCGGCGTCTCCACTGAGATGGCTGGCGGACCTGATCCTCGGCTTGGTAGGTGCTCACGGCGTCATCCAAGCGGATGCGCGGGAGTTTCTGGAGCGTCTGCTGGAGGTGAACTGCACGCGGGTTCAGAGCGACGTCCTCAACCGGATCCAGGAAAGCCGCAGCCGATTGCAGGTAGAGATCCGTAACCTGCTGCTCGAGGTGCAGCGAAGGGCGGAACAGGCCTTAAGCCGCGCACGCGCAGCACGGAACGCAGGGGCAGCCGCCGTAGAGGCCGAACTTCTACGGATGGATGCACTGGAGCGGAGAACCGCCGCCTTGCGCTCGGCCCTTGCCGGGAGTCAGGGCGGGCTGGAGCAGGAAGCCGGGGGAGTCCTTGCGAGGGAATGACAAGTCTCCGCGTCTGATTCCTGTGAAGGCAGCCCACGCCCGCGCTCTCGGCTCACACTTCAAGACCGTTGAGGAATACCTCCGAGTGGTGGAGTCTTGGCTGGACGGCGTTCAGGGCGTCTTCTACTCTGCCGAAGCCGAACTCTCCCAGGACCGCCGCGACCGAGTCAGGACTCTGATTGGCGAAGTTCTCGAAGGCCTCGGGCGCATTCGGCAGGAACTTGGACTCCAGCCTGAGGAGGTTTCGTCACTCGGCGTCATGCGAGCCTATCTCAGCGAGCTGTGGGTGTCGCTGGTCGAGACCCGCGGCCGCTACCTGCGCGGATACGGAGAGGTCGCTCCCGAGCTGGAGCATTACCTGGACGACAGAATTGCCGGCCTTGAGTCTCGGGTGAATGAAATCCGGCGTCTCGTGGAAGGGCCGCCTAGAACTCCCAAAGCTGACCCGACGCCCGGCGGCGACCGCGCGGCCGCGCCGTCAGGCTTGGGGCCGCAGGTGACGCCGAGCTCCGCCGGCAAGTCCAGCGGGTCGAGGTGAACGATGGCGCTCGACGAGCTTCATGAGCGGCGGCTGGCTACGCTGATCAACGTTTTCGAAGACGCGCTCGACCGCATCGAGTTGCTTTTGGCCACCGCAGAGCGGGGCCAGACGGCTGACGCAGGACCACCGCCCAGTCTGGCGACAATCAGCGAGATTCGCGGCGCTGCCGCTCACACTCGGCGCCACCTTCAGGCTGCCACCGCCCGGTTCGCAATCAAGCGCACCCGACCGGGCTGGAACCAGAGAATTGCCGGTGAACTCTCCACCCTCTGGGTCGTGCTGGAAAACAGCTTGCCCAGGCGAATGAAGGGATACGGACGCGAGTTCGCACCGCAAGACCGGGACGACTGGGAGAGCATGATTCAGGAGTTGCTGAGCGACGTCGAGCAAATGCGCGGACATGCACTGCCGACAAACAATCACCTGTGAGGTAAGCTTGTCAGCGTCCGGAAGTGGTAAAGGTACGCCTGACGATGCGTAACATGGGCTCCGGCTTGACATACTCCGATCAAGCATGGCCGGCCGAAGTGGAACCCACGCCCGCGGCTGTGCCCACGATCTCCCCGAAGGCCTTCACGGCGCGCTCGCATCCGGCGCGATTCACGTCATAGTGGGTCACCATCCGCAGATCGGCCGGCGAGGTCGCGTTGGCAAGAATACCCCGAGCCAAGAGCTGCTGCGAAATCTCCGCCGCCGTAAATCCGGTGCCCGAAACATCGACGATCACAATATTCGTGACCACTCCGCCAGGATCGATTCGGATGCCGGGCAACTCCGTCAGAGCCCCGGCCAGATAGCGCGAGTTTTCGTGATCGAGGTGAAGGCGCTGGGGAGTCTCGGCCAGCGCCACCAGCCCCGCCGCCGCCAGCACTCCGGCCTGGCGCAT
>DATDGR010000285.1:0-18890 GCA_036521995.1 Terriglobia bacterium
TGACGGTGGACGGCAAGGCCTGGGCCAAACTGGAGGACGGGCGCATCGTGGAGGCGAGAAGCGAAAACGCGAAATCAGAAGCCAGGAGCCAGAAGTAAAAAGTAAGAAGCCGGCCGCACCATCGGGATGTCGACGAACTCGGAGGCCGGAATTCTGGCTTCTTCCGGGGGCTTCGGTCCCGCTCCCCGGACCGTGTTATGCTGGGCAGCCGCCCATGCGAAGCCGTTCCGGACAGCTTCAGTAAAGCGGGAGCTGCAGAATGTGCGTGGGCCCATGGAGATGGACTTGATGAAGACCAAGACGGAGAAGACCTTTCGGCTGGAGGACACCGGAAGGAGCGCGGAGATCAAGAAACTTGCCCTGATTGGGGCGGGCAAGCTCGGGGAAGGACTGCTTTCCAGCCTTCTGGCCTCCCAGTTGATTCCGGCGGAGCGGGTGTGGGCCACCGTGGCGCATCAGCCGCGCGCCGATTACCTCGGGCAAAAGTACGGCGTCCGGACCGGGACGAGCAACTCCGCCGCCGTGGCGGGCGCCAGTCTGGTGTTGATCTGCCTGAAGCCGCAGCAAGTGAAGGGCGTCCTGCATGAGGTCAAGAAAAATCTGCGCCGCGACGCTCTGCTGATCTCCGTGGCTGCCAGCGTGACCACCCGGCTGATCGAGGGTGAGCTGGGTCACGCGGCGCGCATTGTGCGCGCCATGCCCAACACGCCGTGCCTGATCCGCCAGGGCATGACGGCCATCGCCCGCGGCAGCCACGCCACCGATGAAGACGTGCAACTGGCCGAGACGCTGTTCCGTTCGATGGGCCGGACGGCCGTGGCCGACGAGAAGCACATGGACGCCATCACGGGACTCTCCGGCTCCGGACCGGCCTACGTCTATATGATCATTGAGTCGCTGGCCGAGGGCGGCGTGAAGCTGGGTTTGCCGCGCGACCTCTCCACCCTGCTCTCGGCGCAGACGCTGCTGGGCGCCTCGGCGATGGTGCTCGAGACCGGAGAGCATCCGGCCAAGCTCAAGGATGTGGTCACGACGCCGGCGGGCTGCACCATCGACGGCTTGCTGGAACTCGAGGACGGCGGCCTGCGGGTGACGCTCATCAAGGCCGTGGTGCGCGCCGGGGAGCGCGCGCGGCAATTGGTGGAGGGCCAGAAGTAAGGAGTTTCAGCCTGCCATGGGCGCTTGCTTTTCACCGCCGACTCGCAGCCGATCACTGCTTTTTGGGCTTGCCGGCCGCGCCCGCAAGCTGCTCATAGAGACCTTCCACCAGGTGGGCCGCCAGCTCGTGCGCGTGCCAGGGGTAGTTGGTGAAGGAGCCCAGCTCCTGTTTCACCTGATCGAGCGACTTCCCTTCGGCGAGGCGAGTTTGAACTTCGCTGGTCAGCCATTCGAGAAAATGGCGGAACTCCGCCACCTCCTTCGGGCCGCTGGGTTCGCCGTGTCCCGGCACATAGACCTCGGCGTTCCACGACTCCGCCTGGCGAAGCGCGTCGATCCAGCGGTGGACGTCTCTGGACTCGAGGCGCGGAAAGTACTGGTTCTGGTAAAGGTCGCCCAGGAACACGACCTTGGCGGCGGGCAGGCTGACGGCGACGGCGTGCAGGCCGGAATCCAAGGCGATGAGCTTGATCGTCTCCCCGCCGAGCGAGAATTGATCCTCGCCCTGAAAAGTCTGATTGGGCGGCGTGATGTGGATGCCGCGCAGGCGCTCGGAGGCCGTCTGGCCGCTCGTGCCTTGGGCCAGCGCTTGCGCGCGGCTTCGAATCTGACCCTGGATGGCGGGCGAGGAAAGGATCTGCGCCTGCAGATCGGCGAAGACCTCGTTGCCCAGCACTTCGTCGCCGGCGTCGCCGGTGTCGATCAGGTAGCGGACGGGCTGGTCGGTCTTTTGCCGGATCTCGTAGAGCATCTCGCGCGCGTGAAACGGGCTGTTGGTGGCGTCCACCACCACCACGCCATCGCCGGTGATGACGAAGCCGGCGTTTCCTGCGCGGACGTACTGCGGATCGCCTTCCTGCTCGATGATGTCCTCGGGAAGCCAGACAAACACGTGCGGCTTCACCTCGCGGACCTCGTAGAGCCGGCCGACGGCACGCGAGACGGCCGGCGTCAGGAAGCCGGCCAGAGCGAGCAAGGTGCACGCGGCGGCGCGTGGAAACCAGTCTTTTATGAAACCGCAGCCCGGACGCAAAAAGTCAGATGTCAACATACACTTGCGCGCGCCAGCGCCCTTGGGGATCAGTCTCGAGGGTCAACTGGTGATAGGTTATGGCCTTGACGAGCAGTTTGATCGGGTGACGCCCGCGCTCGAACGGCTCACCGCGGCCGAAGGCGCGAATGGCGCGGTCCGAGAGGTCCTCGATTTCGAAGTCGGCGAACAGCCACCCTTCGGCGTCCTGCAGATAGAGGATCTCGCTCAGCCAGTTCACGAGTAAGCCCTCGGGCTCTGAGGCCCGGCTGTTGACGGCGACGCGAAGGCGCGGCCTCACGGAGTCAAGATCGACGATGAGACTGAGCAAGGCGCGGCCTGCGTTTCGAAACACGTCCTCGCGGGTGGCGCCGAAGGCCTCAAAACCCACGTCGGCTGTGTGCTCGAGGACGAGAAAGTCCGGCACGGCTCAGCCTCCCGATGGCGCAATCTCCGGCCGCCTGATGGTCGGCCAAGGGCCGAATTCATCATAATCGAGCCGGGCCGGGTTGGGTAGTAGTCCGCTCAGGCCCGCTCGGCAGGCCCTCAGGCTGGTGATCTCGTGGGCGGCTTCTTGGTCCAGCCGCCGACAATGGCCCCCATGATGAGCAGGCCGGCGAGCGGATAACCTGCGGTGATCGCGAAGCCTTCGAGTGATCGCGCCTCAAAAACAAACGCGGTCCCCATGGTAGTTGCGACGAAGCCGAGCCCGACGAGGGCGCCCAAAAGGGCTCCGCGCGCTACGGTGGGCCGGCCGGTGGCGCTGATCAGCCACGCCAGGACCGAGGCCATAACCAGATTCGATACGAACGCAACAACATAGGCCAGGGTGGGGCTCCCGGTCCGCATCAGCTCTTCACGAGTCTTGCCAATTCCCGCCAGCCAAGGCTTGGACAGGATCGTGAACCACACCGCTCCAAGTATGAAGTGGGCGACCGCAGCAACGATCACGGCGGCATACGAGACCCTGTGGCCATTCATGGCGATTGCCTCCCAAGCCGGGCACAGCCGGAACATGTCTGCCTGTGAATGCGGATGCGACGGTGGATCAGCCCAAGCGGACGTCGAGCACTGCGGCGCCATTGATCGCATCATGCTTCAAGGCATTGAGGGCACGATTCGCTTCCGCCAGCGGAAAAACCTCGACCTTGGAACGGATAGGGATTTCGGCGGCCACCCGCAGAAACTCCTCGCCATCCTGCCGCGTGTTGTTGGTAACGCTTCGCACCACGCGCTCCTGGTAGACCAGGCTGTATTCGAGGGGAGGAATCGGGCTCATGTAGATTCCGGCCAGTGCCAGAGTCCCCCCTTTCTTGAGTGCCTTAAGGGCAGCCGGCACAATCTCGCCCGCCGGCGCGAAGATGATGGCAGAGTCAAGCTCAACCGGCGGCTGATCGAGCGTTCCGCCCACCCAGAGCGCCCCGAGTTCGAGGGCGAGCTGACGGTGCTTCTCGTCTCGGGTCGACACGTACACCTCGACCTGCCAATGCCTCGCCACCTGGATCGCCAAGTGCGCGGCGGCTCCAAAACCATAGAACCCAAGCCGCCCGCCCGGGCGGATGCCCGAGAGCCTCAGGGAACGGAAGCCGATAATTCCTGCGCAAAGCAGCGGGGCAGCCTCGATGTCAGCGAAGGCCTGCGGCAGAGTATAAACAAACTGTTCCGGCGCGGTCAGATACCCGGCGTAGCCACCGTCCACGGTATATCCGGTGAAGTTGGCATGCTCACAGAGGTTCTCCTGGCCGGCGCGGCAGTAATCGCATACGCCATCAGTGCTGGAGAGCCAGGCCACGCCTACCCTCGCTCCTGGCTTGAGGCTTGAGGCCGCTTTCCCGGCCGACTCCACCACTCCTACCACTTGGTGGCCGGGGATCACCGGGGACTTCCGTGGCGCGAGCTCACCTTCCACCACGTGCAGGTCCGTGCGGCAGACTCCGCAGGCATGAACACGGATGAGCACCTGGCCAGCCGCCGGCTCCGGACGCGCCAGCTCGCGAAAGTGCAAGGGGTTGGACTCAATCGGAGCGGGGCGATCAAGCACACAGGCTTTCATCCATCACCTCTGGTAGCCGAGAAGCATTGTAACGGGCGAAGGCCGCAAATTGACAGGGTCTTCTTAGCGACCCGCCGGGTCTTGAGACCAGCCGCAAACGAGCCAGAGCAGCTCGAAGAATGACCTTGAGTCGGGCTGAAGGGTCGGTGATTCCTGGTCTTGCCAGGTTTCGACGTTCTTATGACAAGTTGTTGACAGTAGTTTGACCGCAGTGACTCCCGCCTGGGCATCTCACACAACGGCACACTCGCCACTGGAGGTTACAATGAGCATTTGCAAGCTGAGAACGTCTCTTCTTGTTTTCTCTCTCGTTCTGCTGGCCGCAACCTCGTCGTTCGCCCAGTACGGTGGCGGCACCATGGGTTCGGGCGGAACGACTGGAGGTTATACGCCACCCAAGGGCGGTTACAGTTCCAGCACCGGGATCGCCATCGGGGCCGGAGTGGCGGCCGGAGCGGGCATTGCCTACCTGGCGCTGCGCAACCATGGCACGGTTGTGGGTTGCGTTCAACCCTCGTCGGACGGCATGAAGCTGATGAACGAAAAAGACCGGAACATCTACGCCCTGGTGGCTGAGAATATTCCGCTGAACCCTGGAGAGCGCGTGGCTCTGCGCGGCAAGAAGTCCAAGGACGATTCCGACAAGCCGACGTTTCACGTCTCGAAGCTCGTAAAAGACTACGGCAGCTGCAAGCCGTAAGCCGGAGGTGCAGATCAACTCGAGCGCCTGTACAATGGCTCTCGTCTGAGTAAACTTTCATCATCGACCCAGGCGTAGCCTGCGCGTGAGTGGATGGCGTGAGAGCCATCAGAAACGCGACAGCCGGGGCCGGTATGAGCAGACCCTTCTTTGACGCTTCTGCCCGAAGGATAATTCCCTGATCTGCGAGCGTGCCGTCTCTATTGCGGACTATGATCTCCGCACAATCCACTTCCCGCGCAACCCACTCCGCATAACTCACCGCGTGCGCCCGGTCTCGATGCCACAGCTGCCTAATGGCTATCCTTGTCTTTGTCTTTGCCTTTGTCTCTCCCCCAGGTCCAGTAGATGCCGAGATAGGCGTAGTTCTCGGCTAGACCTGCGACAGAGTGGCCGTAGGCGAACAGGAACTGGTGATCGGGATTCTTGAAATGGTAGTAGCCCCCAACGTCGATCATAGTCGAGCCGCGAATTTGAGCAGTAGCGTAGCCTTCAGCGCCGTGGGAGAACACCTCCGCTCCGAGTTCGAGCTTATTGTGGATGATGTCGCGTTTAACAAGGAACGCGCCGTACGGAAAGTTGCGGTACTGAGTCTGCGGCACGATGGTTTCGCCTCCGCCGCCATCCAGGGTCCAAGGGCCGATGTTCTTTTGAGCCCAAAGCGGGACTTTGTACCAGACCTTTCCGACTCCAAGGCCCTTGGAATAACTTCCCAGTGGCAGCTCGAACATGGTGAAGGTGCCGATCTGCGGGACATACTTTGATTCCTTGATCCAAGCCCACTTGATGCCTGTTTCTGCGTCGACGGGACCGAAAGCGCTGGGCCCGGTGCCGCCGGGAAGATATATCGGATTGTTCGACGGCATAATGGAGCCGAGCGGAAGAATGGCATGGAGCTGGATTCTGGGAAGGGCGCCCCAGTTGAATTCGACGGCCGGACCCGTGGTATCCATCTCGACCGGCGTGCCGTCGGCGCTTCCAAAGATGTAGAACTCATAATGGCCGTAGTCGACGGGCACGGGATCGTCGGTCTGAAACGGAGGCCCTTGCGCCCAAACTCTGGGGACCGCTAACAAGAAGAAACCAAGCCCCAACAGTTTCGACCACAGTTTCAGCATCATTGGCCCCGTCCGTCATTTGGCTCTGCCCCCGGTCTTGATCTGCTTCGGGTCGCTGGCGGCAATCTCCGGCGCGTTCCGATATTCTTTGATCTGCCCGCTAGCGCAAATGTCGCGGTCGCTGCCCCAGATCACCACGGTAAAAGGCGCATTCGGATACGGCTTGTCCAGGTTGATGAACGTGGGTTGCCCGTGGCTGCGGGCCGCATAGCAGACCGTGGCCGTCTCGCCCGATATGGTTTCGAGCTTCGGCGGTCGTGAGCGATTGCGAGGCGAGAGCCGGGCTCGACAGGGCCGCGAGCGCCAGCAGGCAGGCGAGCTGCATCCGTCAGCAGTCTCCGCATGATGACCTCCGCTCCGAGTGTCTGAATCAGGAATCCCGAAGGCAGGCGGGCAGTGTATCACCGTGGCAGGGCGTCGGCAACCCGATTGAAGGGTTGAAAATCTTTGGCAGGAAAACGTGCTCAGGCCCACAAAAGCTCTCGCAAGGCCTCTTGGTATCCGGCAGGAACCTCCCACCAGATGCTGTTTGATCTCAATTCGGGATGTTGTTCATGTGTAAGCAAGTGGAGCTGTGTCAGCTTGTGAAGACTGTTTATCACTGGCGTCGTGTCCATCTTTAGCTTGTCTGCAATGGCTGGCCTTGAGAGACTGGCCGGCGACTATCTTCCCACCATGAATGATCGCCTCTTTAAGAATCTCCCGCTCCTGCTGCGTGATTCTCTCAAACAATTCAAGCACCTGAGAGCGGATGGCATGCTCGATGGCATCCGGCCTCGGTTTCTTCGCTGCTGCCAGCTCTTCGGTTAGCCTTGCGATGCCTTTGGCTTGCGCCGATACCACTTCCTTCAACGCTTGTCCTTCTGTGCTCAGGCGCTCGATATTTGATACCCGGTCCTGATGAGCGATGGCTGGAGCGCGAACAGCAGACAGCAAGGTGAGGCCCAAGATCAATACTCCGTAGGGCCAGAAGATACTGCAAGCCGACGTTTGACGTCTCGAAGCTCGTAAAGGACCACGGCAGCTGCAAGCCGTAGGCCGGAGGTGGAGATCAACTCGAGCGCCTGTACCGAATGTGATAGAATCATTCCCAGCCAACTGGTTGGTTCTGGAGGGCAGGCCCGTAGCTCAGCCCGGTTAGAGCGCTACCTTGACACGGTAGAGGTCAACGGTTCGAGTCCGTTCGGGCCTACCATTCAACCTCTTGATTTTCTGTGGCTTACACCCATCTTTTGAGGCGCTTCCTTGGTGCTCAAATCCCTGTGTGTCACTACGTGTGTCACTAAAAGGTACGCTTAACACGCTCGCAATCAGGTCAACGGTCTGCTGTCTGAACGACTCAGAAAGGTGCTGATATCTTCTGAGAGCCGCGCTGCGGTGGCCGGTGACTTTCGCCACGATGGAGTCAGGCACTCCCTGGGCGAGCAGAATCGATGGTCCCAAATGCCGGAGATCGTGGATATGGACGTCGCTGAGCTCGGCTTTCCGGCAGGCCTCCACGAATGCGTCTCTGATGTCCCAACGATGCGGTCGTTTGAAGTGAGAAGTATCGGGGCGTCGATGCGTGGGCTTCGCCGGAAACAGGTATTCTGCATTCCCAAAGCTTGGAAGGTTCTTCAGCTCCACGATGGCGCTCGCTGGCAAGGGAATAATTTTGGGATCGTCGTTTTTCGTGATCGGAATTTCCAAATACGGGAAGCCTCCATCCAGATGCACTTCCCGCCACGGCCGCTGAAGGATTTCGGATTTCCTCATCGTGGTGACCGCGGCCAGGATTACGAAGCAACGCAGCTCGGCATCACCTTCGCAGGCCGCAAGCAGCCGCTGCCACTCTTCGAGAGTGACAAGTCTGGTTCGTTCGCGCTCCCGGAACTGAGGAATGGATGCAACTGGGTTTCTGTCGTACTCGCGGTTTCTGATCGCGTAGTTGAAAATCGAGTTCAGCATTGTGCGGTGGGAATTGATGTACGCTGCAGAATATCCGCGCCGTTCAAGGTCGGCAAAAAACGTTCGGATGGCGGGAACTTCGACATCCCTGGCCCTGACTAAGCCGAACTGACGGTCGATTCGCTCCCGCAAAAACCTGAAGCAGCTTCTGGTGTATTGGCCGTGTCCCTTCCACCATTTGTCAGCAAGTTCCGAAAACATCACTCTTTCGAATCGTCGCGAGGGGAAATACGTGCCTTCTGCGACTTCGGTCTTCCGCTTGGCGAGAATCTCTTGAGCGACTCTGATGGATGATTGGTGAGTGCTTTCGCGGCAGATTTCTCCGCGCTCGTCTTTGAAGCGGATATAGAGAATCCCTTCCCGTTCGTAAAGGCCGCGAGGCAGTTTCATGCGCGAACGCTCCTTCTGGGGCCTCTGTCAGGCTTGACGGTTCTCTGGCGTAGCCATGTCATCAGTTGGGAACGCAAGAAGAGAACCCGAACCCTCGCGCCGCGCCTCGGAAGGGGAGTGTACGGGATGGCGGATTCCCGAATATATCGGTCGAGTGTGCGCGTGGAGATGCACAAGAATTTTGCCGCCTCTTCGGTCGTCATCACCTCTGGGTGAGAACCTTCATCCGAGCTGGCCGGTTCGGCCTGAACATCGGAAGTGATTGTGCTGAGTTCCTCGTCCATCATAATTGCTTCTCCTGATCCGATCTCACCCTTATTCAGCCATTGATCTGCCTGCGTTTTTTCGCCTTGCCATGCTGCAGAAGATCCGCTTCGAGCTGTGATGACGGCACGCTGCGCTCCCAGGAACGCTTTCATAGCCCTCGGGAGCCACAGTCCCCTAACGCTGACATCAGGCGGAGCGTCCGATAGATTTGGCTGCCGTTTGATCGAGGGGCCTCACCACGACGGCCGCCCCGTGGTAGAGCATCTCAAGATCGAGCGCGTCATCGAAGCACGTGTTAAGAAGGGCGTTGGCTCCGAGGGCTTCGGCATCGCGCAGGAGAGCCAGATATGTTTCACCCTGCGCGATACCCTTGTAGGCCGTAACATAATAGCCTTCAAGCTGGGTTTGTGTCGTGGAAGTGATCATGCCGCGTCCTTCTGATCGAAAGGTCGAAAGATCTCTCCGCAGCGATCGCACATGAACGAACGCTCCCAGCGGCGAAGGCGGTCGGGGCGGACCTGGTGGTCCGCATGTTCCAAGTCCTCGCAGTCCAGGCTTGTACCACCAGAGCGAAGCTAGAACGAACAGGACCACGCCTGAGTAAGCGTCAGCGTATTGAGGGAACAGGGCGACAGAGCGGGCTGGTGAGAGCTCGCGGAGCCAGACCAAATACCCGAACAGCCAGTACATGATGCAAAGACCTAGTCCCCAGCAGAGGATGAGGTGCCGATAGCGAAGCTTCCGTGGAGGTCCGGACCTCTTCGACAGGCGGGTCTGGAGCGTCCCGGGGCCACGGGACCTGAAGCTGAAAGCCCCAGCCAATTCGCCGAGATCGAATCCGTGACCGCGCGACGTGGTTCTAAGGTCGGAGACACCCTTCAGATAAACGAGCGACAGCTTCGTGCATTGGTCCGCGCTGCACATTGGGCATTGCATATTCACCTCACCAGAGACCGGGGACGATTCGCCCGCGGACCGTCCCGGCGTATTCCGCGTATCCCCTCAAGTGCTCATGTAAGAGCTCATCTTCCCTCATGGCGCGCCGGAGAATCAAAAACTCGTAACCGAACGCCGGCAGTAGCGCAACGACCGACCCGAGCGCGATGGCGGTCGCGGGCGTGGCGACCAGCATGGCCAGATATCCTGGATGCCGAATGAAGCGGTACGGCCCGCTCGCGACAGTCGGGTGGTTACGCCGAATCCGCAGGCCTGGCGAGAAAAAGGGATTGACGGCCATCGTCCAGACCTGAAGTGAGCCGGCGAGGGCGAGCGCCGCGAGGCCTATGATGCGCGCCGCTCCAGGCATTGACGGACTCCAATTTAACCGGCCGGAATCGAGCGCCGCGATAGTGACGGTAGCCAAGAAAAGAACACTTCCGAGCAATGGGACTCCGGAATCCACGGTTGCGAGAGAGCTGTTCCTTTCGCCTGCGTCAAGCCTCTTGCGACTCGAAAAAGTCATCGCGACGCGTAGTGTTCCGTACACGGCGAGATAGACGGCAGTGATCGGGTCGTGAATCGTACCAGCAGCAGCCAGGACCACCGCGAGGATTGCGGTCGCTAGGATGGGGCGAATGATGATGAGCTGCTTTCTCACCGGTTCACCCCAAGTGCGAGCTGCTGAGTGTGCTGGTAAGGCTGCGCTATTGATGCAATCTCGTGCCCCTTCGACCGGCTGAGTTTCGCAAGGGTCTCCTCCACTACGCTCCGGGCGTACTGCTCGCCGTTCTCGGATGCCTTGGGCGGATAATTGCTTATGGCGCGCGCCACTTCCTGAGGTTCCTCTCCCTTCGACAGGGCGACGTGGGCGTAAGCACGGGTAACAGTCCTCCGAGCGTAATAGCCGGGGTTCGGCTTGTCGTCGCGGTAGTCGGTGAGCTTCTGTATGAGAATCTCGATCGATTCTCCTCGGTCGAGTCTGCGCGTTGCCCAGTTCCAGTCATGTTCCGAGGCACTCTTCTGCCCGCGGCCAGAGGCCGCCGGAGCACGAGTAGCGGTGCTTTCCGGACCTACGGTCTGGTTCTGTCCCTGAGAAATTGTGAAGTCGGTAAGCTGATAAACCTCAGAACTCCTGGCCTCAGCCGAAACACGAAACGGCTGCTCGTATTTCTTGGTGAAGAAACCCGGAAGGCGGAGCACGCGAACTGAATCGGTGGCCGCCGGGTCGGCACCGAACTCCTGGACCATTCGCCGCTGCAAGGATTCGGCCTGGTCCTGGGTGATGCCCTTCACTCTCCAAATAACCTGATATTTGCCGGGCGAACTGGAGATGACGTAACTGGGCTTGGGCACCTGGCTGCTGCCTTCGATCGCCGCCAGCGCCTTCGCCCCGTCGTTGTCGAGATCGAGATAGAGATGCCGGATGGCTGCAATTTCTGCCCTGGTTCGGCCCGTTGCTGTCTCGCGCAAAGAGTTTTGCGAGACGTAAATGTCCGACCCTTGGGCCTTCTGATGGCGAAGCCAGGCCTGGTATTTCGGACTGGCAATGGCTTCGGCCGTTTCGACCCTCTGCAGGACTTTGCCCTCTCTGCGGTTGATCACCACAACCGCGAGGCGATCGTCCAGCTCGAAGTTCTGCCGGATGTATTCCTCGGGCGTGATGACGTACTGGCCGTCAGGCCCCTGCTCTAGTGTGGCCATGGCTCCTCCTTTTGGGCATAGACCTCGTCGAACTCGTATCGATCGGTCTCAGGGTTGTATCCCCGGATTTCGAGGACCTCGGACACAAAGCGCTTCCCCGGCCGCCTTTCAAGCTGAACGATCAAATTGAGGGAATCAGCGATATTGCTCTTGATGGCGCGGTACGGCAGCTCGATCCCGCTCTGTAGAACGCAGCTCGTAAAGCGCGAGAGTCCCTGTTCGGCTGAGGTCGCGTGGACGGTGGAAAGCGTTCCCGAGTGTCCGGTGTTCAGAAGCTGGAGCAGATCGAAGGCCTCTCCGCCTCGAATCTCACCGAGGATGATGCGGTCGGGGCGATGCCGCAGCGTCGCCTTCAGCAGCTCACGGATGCTCACCGCCGGCAGCCCGTTCTGCTCGCGGCGGGCCTCCAGGCGCACCAGGTTGTCCTTCGAGACGTGGATCTCGGCGGTGTCCTCGATGATCACCAGCCGCTCCTCGTTGGGGATGAAGGCGGCAAGAATATTGAGGAGCGTGGTCTTCCCGGTGCCCGTTCCGCCGCTAATCAAAATGTTCTTCCTGCCGAGCACTTGGCCTTCAAGCTCGTGCGCCAGACGTCGCGGCAGCGTACCCGACTGGACCAGATCGTCCATGGTGAAATTGCGGGCGGTGAACTTGCGGATGGTGAGGGTAATCCCATTGACGCTGCAGGGCGGAATGACGGCAGCCACGCGGCTGCCGTCCGGGAGGCGGGAGTCGAGGATGGGCTTGGACTCGGAGATATCATCCCCGAGACGCCGTGCGATGTTCTTGACGGCGATGAGGAGGGACTTTTCGGTCAGACCGGTTACCGCAACGCGCTCCAGATATCCGTCGCGCTCCATGAAAACGAGCTCGGAGCCATTCACCATCACCTCGCTGACGCTGGGGTCGAGAATCAGAGGCTCGATGGGCCGTAGAAACGGCAGGATGAGTTCGAAACCTGTCATGCGATGCTCTGCTCCAATGGCTGCTTTTGCTGCTCAGGGGCTGCCGGTGTAATCTCGATGGCCGCGCGCTTCGACGTATCACGGCTCAACCGACGGGCCAAGTCCGCAGCATCGTTCGTGTAGATTTCCGCCTCGTAGCGGGCTCGAGAGAGAGCAACATAAGCGAAGCGGCGGTTGACCAACTGCCGGTTCTCAACCTCGTGCCCCGGTACGTGGACGATGACGCGATCCGATGTCTGACCCTGGCTGCTGTGGCTGGTCATGGCGTAGCCGTGATCGAGGTGCGGATGGTGATTGATGTTGAGGTCGACAGCTCGCCCCGTGTCGAGGCGAACCCGGAGGTTGCCCTCCGAGTCGATCTTCTCCACTACTCCCGGCTGGCGGTTGGCAATCCGGTGCTGCCTCAGAGGGGCCGTGAATTGAATGCGGTCGCCGGCAGCGAGCTCTCGCTCTTCGCGGCGATAGACGTTAACACCTTGCAAGCGCTTTGGGTCGTAAGTCACCAGTGAGCCATCGGCTCGCTGCACCGTAATCTGGTTATTCGTGAGGTCGATTCCGGTGACGTTGGCATACTCGCGCCGAAGGCCAAACTCCTTGCTTCCTCGGGTGTAGCGCACCACATTCCCCACCTCGTAGCGCGCCGCCCACTGGCGATCGGCGCCGGTGAGCTCCTGCCGATTGGTCAAAACCTCGACGGTGTGGTCGTCGCCGGCGAGCCTTCCGCTCTCGCGAAGCGCCTGGTGGATGAGCCGATTGATTTCCAGGCGTGAGTCGTTGTCCGGCGCCACAATGAGAGTCCCGTCGGGCTGGCGAAGATAGCTTTGGGTCACGGCGGCCAAGCGCGCCTGCGAATCCCCGATCTCGTAAATCCTTCCGTGCTCGGCGAGTCTTCCCACAGCTTCAATCACGCGGTTCTCAGCCAGCAACTCGACGGCGTTCCTCAGCTCGGGGTCCCTTTGACGGATGACTTCGTCGAGGCGGGCCGTCCGCATCCCGGCCGCCTGCATCTGCTCGAAGGGCTTGCCCGCTTCGACGGCCTGGTGTTGGCGAACGTCTCCCACAAGTAGAACGCGGTCCGCTGGGCCAAGACGATTGAAGAATTCGTGAACCTGCTTCGTGCTGGCGAGGCTCGATTCGTCCAGGATGTACAGGTGCTTCGGACTTGAGCTGTCGGCCCTCGCCCGAGTGAGGAAGTGCTGTAATGTCGTGGCGGAGATTCCTGCCTCTTCGAGCTGCTGCGTGGCGCGGGACGTCGGCGCAGAGCCCTCCACTTCATACCTGTCTCGTTCTGCCGCCTGGCGAATGGCGGTCAGAGTCGTAGTCTTTCCACCGCCAGCAACGCCTTGAAGGCCCGTGATCCGGTCATAGCTTTCGAGGACGAACCTCGCAGCTGCACGTTGCGCCGGGCTCAGGTTCTGCAATTCATCCTCAGCACCAGTGGGGGCAAGCCTGACGAGCGGTCGGTCGAGGTCGTGGCCATTCGCAACAGCAGCCAAGTTCTCCCGCTCGAAGCCTCGCATCTGCGCAGTCGTGAGCTGCCGCCCTATAGCCTTGGAATCTGCGACCGGAATGAACTCCCCTGTTCGAATGCGGGACTCGAGATTTTCTCGGATTTGGCCGAGTCGGGCATGACCTTGAGCCCGGTTGAGGGCATCCTTCACGATATTCCGCTCGTCGACGACGGCTTCGCGCTCGATGTTCCGATCGCGGGCGAAGGTCACCGCAGCCTGCGCAATGGCCGCTTCTGTCGTGCCCTCCGCAGGGCGTGCATCGGCTCCGATCCGATTCTCAGCGTGCTGCCGGGCGCGAGCCTGGGCGACGACGTGGCTCGGCTGATCGCCATGCTCAGAGGCCAACTCCAGGTTCAGCCGCTTTATCTCTTCGGGCTTCAAATGGCGCTTTGCTTCGCGTGTGCGGTGTGCGGCGATTTCGGCGGCCTCGGCGCCGGCCAGGCCGTGGCTGTCCAGGTACTCCTTGATCTGCCGGCGGCGAGGACTGCTGGCTTGAAGATACTCGGCAGTGTAGCCCTTGATCTCGAATTCACCCTTCCGCTTTCGCGCAAGCTCGTACCCTAATGACCGCAGCCGAGCCGCCAGCTCGGACCGGTAAACCGCCGTGGCAAAACTCTGCGCCCTGTACAACTCGTGCGGCTGCAGTGCGTGCGTCTTGCCGTCCGGCGTTTCAGTCACATTGAAGATCACCGCGTGGGTGTGAAGGTGAGGCGCCGAGTATCCGTTCACTGGCCGGGCGCTGTCATGCTCGAACGTGGCCGCAACCATCTTACCGGTAGTCTTGGGAGGATGATTGCCGCCGATTCGCGCCTGCACATACCGTTCAAGCTCTGTCAGGGCAGCCTGGACGCTTTCGCGATGAGCCTGGCGTACGCGGTCGTCCTCACCAACCAGGGCCGTGATCGAGACGCTCTTGGGAGCCTTGAAGGTGGCATCCCAGCCCGCTCGATGCTCGGCAGTGGAGACCGTTTTCCCGAGCTCGTCCCTGTACTCGGTGGCGATGCGGTGGCGCACGAGCTGTTGGCCGGTCACGGGATGCTGGCCCTCGGCTAGCTGGTGGAACTCCTCATCGCGGACTGATCCGGCCAAGCCCCATTCCGTCGCCAGGCGGCCGAACCATTCGCCGGCGAGGGTGTTGCCCTGGGAGTAGTAGCGCTGCTCGGAGTTGGCGAACTCCTGCTGGTGGTAGGAATGCGCCTGGCCGGCCGTCAACGGTTTGGAGAGATCGATCATGCCTTATTGACTCGCGACCGCCAGTGTGTCGCCAGAACCCTGCCCTGCAAGCTCGTGTTCATCAGGCATCGACAACCACTGTGCGTCCGGCGGCTCGGGTGGTACGGCCAGGGCCGGGATATCGGCTGGAATCAACCCCGGGTGGTACTCTTCTTTGGGAACCAGGGCGAAGTTGAGCTTCAAGGTATAACCGGGCACCCGAAAGTAACCTTCCAGATTCGGGAGATTGGCGATCTCGGAGGGCAGCACGGCCGGCTCGATGCGCCTTTCGAAGGCGTCGTTCTGAGACCGCCGGGCGCCGAACTCGCCGCTGGTGCGGCCCTCGCGCAGATGTTCGCTTTCGACCTGACCGATCGACTTGCTCACCCAATCGGCGGCGTACGGCTCGCTCGTGCGGAGGAAGACCTTGGTGCGCGGCTGGGAGAGCATGGCCTCGGCCTCTTTGCCGTAGCGGGCTTCGAGCTGGCTGCGGCTTTGCAGGCCCAAGACCATGCGGGTGTTGGCCTTGCGACTCTCCACCAGAGCCAGCGGCAGGTTGGGCAGGTGCTCGAGAGCCGGCACTTCGTCCAACACTACCCAGACGGGCCTCACCTCGCCGGAAGTCTGACCGGTGAGGCGCAGAATCAGGAGATCGAGCCAGAGGCTGATCAGGGGGTTCAAAGCCTGACGCGTCTGGTGAGTGGAGGTAACGAAAAGCCAGCCCTGGCGCTTCTCCGCCCACCCGGTGGCGGACCATCGGCGGCCGGTCTTGGCCGTGGTGGGCAGCAGCGACAACACCCGCGAGGCCCTCTCCAACATTCCCAGGACGCCTTCGCGCTGATTATCGGCGAATTTCGAGATGATGGACTGGATGGGCGTTCCGGCCACGCGTCGGTAGATCTCCGGGTCGGGGTTGGCAAGCCAGCGGCAAAGCTGTTCCGGCGTAGGCCGATACTTGAGCAGATGGGCGAAGATGGTCCGAGGTCCGTCGACAAAGAACGGGATTTCGCGCTCGCGGTCGGGGAAGAGGGCCTTGGCGATGGCATCCGCCTCGGTAGGGTGAAGGAGCTCGTCGGACGGGTTCCAGTACGGCATGCGGGCGTCAAGCGGATTCAAGATTATGTCGCCCCTATCGGAGTCGAGAAACTGGCAGACGTACTCGCGGGCGGGGTCGTAGACGATGGCCGTCTCTCCGCGCTCGCGAATCTGAAGCAGAAGGTGGCGGATCAAGGTGGACTTGCCTGCGCCGGAGTCGCCGATCAGGAGAAGGTGCTCATGCTCGTGCTGGCGGGCGATCCGAACCACAGATCGTTCGCCTTCAGAAAGAAACAACCGTTCCCACGGACTTGCCGTAGCTATGGTTTTCCATCCGACGCCGGTGTGGTGGCGATTGGCGCGGTGGAATTGGGTGCGGGTGGTGAGATTGACCCCTCGCAACGGCCGGCCAAGACGCTGCTTGCGGGTCTCCCGGAGATCCTGCCGGATGCCGAGAGGCAGGAGCAGGGCGAGGGCAAGCAGACCGACATACCACGCGTCGCGGCAGAGCTGAGTCAGGGACCGGCCGCCGTAGATCCAGCGCCCGAGATACCCGTGAAGCCACTCATCGTCGAGCCGTACGGACTGCCAATGGAGGGCGCGGGCGCCGCCCTCAATAGCCGCCCGGGATAGTCGAAACGTGGCGTCACCGGCGATCGTCACCGGCGCAACTTCGCTGTCGAGGGCCAGGCGGACGGCGTGCGGATAGTCGATCACGAGGACGCGGTAGTTACCGTTCGAACGCGCGTAGCGAAGTCGGGGTGTGGCCAGATGAGCGGTGCGGATGAAGCTTCCCAGGTAGTAGCGCTGGAGCGGCGTCCAGCGGGTTTTGAACTGCCAGGAAAAGGCAGCGATGCCCACGAGCATGGCCCCGAGCAGGGCCAACATCGTGAAGACGGGCCGATGCCGCGGCCAGGCACGATCGAAGGCGGTTTGTGAATGGCTCGCGTTCATAGCGGTCGCCTCGTTGGCTTGTCCGGGCTGGCCGGCAAGGGGCGCGGGGCGGTTCCCAGAATTGTCCCCGCCTGCCGCAGCAGTTCGGTGGCCTGACCGAACTTGTCCCTGCGGGCGCGGTCGAGAATCTCGCGCACCTTGACCTCGGGAAGCTGGCCGTCGCGGGCGTAGGCGTAAAGCAGGCTGATAGTGATGTTCTGAGTGGCCGCGATCTCGGCCAGAAGGACGTGGCTCGCCGGCGAGTCAGGAGGCTCGTTTAGCACGGAGAGCAACTTGTCCCGGCACCACTCCCGCAGGGTCTTCTGCTGTGTGTCGGCGAGACTCTGAAGGCGACTGAAGGTGTCTTCGCTCACTCGAATGGCGATGTGCCTTGTCCGGGTAAACCGTTTCGTAGTCATGGACGAAGACCTCCGCAAGCCATTGATCTGGAGTGATATCCCAATTGCGATCAGTTTGATCGCCTCGGTGATCAGTTGATCCCGCCTGGGATCACGTCACCGGCAACCGTCTGAAAAGACGGCACATCCCGCCTGCGATCTTTTGATCGCGGGCGCGACCCTGACAAGGGGTGGCCTGTCAGGGTCCGGCCTGGCCGGACCCTCCCTCCTCCGCTGCGCAGCAGCGTGTCGGGGCCTCCCCGGATTTGGTTTCGGGCCGCCATGCCGGCTCCTATGCCTTGCCCGACTGCACGGCGTCCACAGCCAGCGGCGCGGCTGCGCCTACGAGAAGTGAGCCGGCTGGGTGGTGGTTCGACCCAGAGTTATGGCGAGTCCTGTCTTCACCAACGGAGTCCGGATGAGCCTTGAGCCAGGTCTTGTACTCCTTGTCGGCATGGAAGACCTTCTCCAGGCTGCCGGTGACCACGTGCGAGAGGTCACGGGTGCCAAGGAAGGCTGCGTAGCGCTTCAGGGCCTCGAAGGTTGAGATTTCGAGGCGCAGGGCAACGGTCTGCTTCCTGGGCGGCATCGGCTTCGGTGAAATGAGAGGCATGGTTCTTCTCCTCGGGTTGAGTCAGTTCACTTGAAAGCTTCGTCCTCGCGGAAATAGGTGATCGTCAGGCCCAGCGGATTGATCGGGATCAACGCGCTCGGAACGTTGGAACGGAACATAAACACGAAAGTGGCCGTGTAGAGCGTCTTCTTGAGCACCGAGTGGTCCACCGGCGAGTACTGGATCAAATACAGGTCTACGCTGGCCTTATAGGGCGGCTGGTCCATCGGTTCCAGGGCAACCTGCTGGACGTCGATGTCGACTTCCGGTGAGGAAGGATTGTCGAGAAAGCTTTTGATCCCGTCGTTCTTCTTGTAGGCCGCCATGATGTCGTTGGCCAGCTTGCCGTCGAGGAAGTAGAGCGCCTTGCGTTGCCGGTTTTCGCCTGCCAGACTCTTCGCCAGGACAAGCTTCGCGGAAACATCGTAACCGGCCCGGAAGCAGGCCTTCAAACCCAACCAAACCCATTAGGGTCAAGACGCTTGTTTTCAGGAGGATAAGCTGAAAATGCTAGGAACAAACCCAACTAATCTAGTGGCCTTGCTATCAATCAGTTACGAAGATTTGGGCCCGGTTTTTCGAGAAATTTTGATGCGGAGGGTTTTCCTCAAGGAATTGCCAGCGCCAAGCGGGGATCGCAAGCTGGCGGCCGGCGACTCCGGCCTTCCTTGCCGCCAGTCGGGGTAACACTTTGAAATCGATGGCCGCGCCCGTATCGCGCTCTGCGGCTCGGCTGTGGGGTGTGTGAGGGCTTCCTCCCCGGGGGTATGCCCTAAATGCAAAAACGAACCCGAGAAGTATTTTAGAATCAACGAAAGCGCCAAAGAACGAACCCAACGTTGCTCCGTCATGATGAACGCAAGTTATTTAGCATCAACCCTACCTATTCTGCCTACCAAAAGGGCGAAGAGAATTTGGGT
>DATDGR010000286.1:0-2283 GCA_036521995.1 Terriglobia bacterium
ATCGGGGTGGCGCTGCGGCGCCTCTATGGCAAGGACCTGAATCCCGACTACGAGCGCGGCCAACTGGTCTGCTTCGACGGCAAACGCCTGATGAATCCGGAAGGGCGCGAGCCGGTGAGCGATCAGGAATTTGACGAGCTGCTGCGCCTGGTGGACCGGGAAGAGGAGGACGCCCTGGAAGGCTATGAGATTCAACTGGATGAGCGCACGGTGACGGGGCCGGCGAGCCTGACGCGCCTGGCTCCGACCCGCGAGGATCACTGGATGAACGCCCCGGGGGACCGGTTGCGCCGGGCGATTGACCGCAACAAGCGGCTGCTGCCGAAATTGCTGGAGGCTCTTTGTCTAGCCGATCGAAGTAGGCCTACTGGCGGGAAAGAAATCACCGAACCTCAAAAAAAGATTCCTTATGCCAAAGCCAAGAAGTCCTCTAGAATCAAGAGATAGCTCAAAAGTGGGGGGCTAGACCAAAGCTGGAATGTCCTTTGGAATCAACAAAACAGAGGCTACACCCAAAGCTGGAACAAACCCAGCGGGAGCGATGACGACACAAGCTAACTAGAATCAGCAACATACAGGCATCTCAAGACTGCGAGCCCGCGAGCCCCGCAAGCGGGCGCTCGGGGTCATGATAACGGTAATCCATTGAAAAAGCTAGCGTTAATCCTCAACTGAAGCCTCGACTGAAGGGATCGAGACCGTCTCACAAGTCGTCCAGCACTTCGACCTGCTCTAAGCTCCGCTGGCGCAACAGATCGTTCAGCTTCGGCACGTCCTGTTTCTTGATCGCGCCCCACGCGGCGCGCGCGCCGGCAAGCATCTCCTGCGCCTTGTGCGCTGCTGCCACGCAAGCGTCGGTGGGAGCCGCGTCAGCGCCGTCGGCGGCGGCGAAGGTTTGGGTGAGTAAACTCGAGATCCGTGGAACGTCCAACGAGCTGGAAGCGGCATCCGCGGCCGCCTCCGCACCTCTTTCGCCGATGAGAGGACCGACCTTTCTGATCAGGGCTCGGACCTGCTGCGCGATGTCCGCAGTCTCGGGCTTCGCCTCCAGAGACTTCCCGGCGGCTCCGAGTTTGGTATTCAGGTCGCGGACGGCGATGTTCAGGTTGCGTGCGTTCGTCAGAGCGCCAATCACCTGCTGTTCGAAAGTGAACTGACGTTCGAGATCGGCCCGCGAAGTCTTCACCCGAGGGTCGAGCTCCACTTTGAAGGGCTGCACGTAGCCGTGTCCGTTCATTGTGAGCCGCGCTTGGTAGTCGCCCGGAAGCACCATCAGTCCGCGCGGAGAAAAGGAGTCGGAACGCCCGCTGAGTGGTGGCGGCGGATAGCGCAGATCCCAGACAAAGCGGTTCATGCCCGCTTGCTTCGTCAGGACCGCCGGATGCTGCAGCCAATGGGCAGTCACCACCGGAGCGCGCGGCGGCTCCGCGGGCTTGTCCGCGCTGGAGAACTGGCGGATGGGCTTGCCTTGAGCACTGAGAATCTCGAGCCGCACATCGCCGGACGGTTCAGGCTGCAACTCGTAATCGATGACGGCGCCCATAGGCGGATTCTGGCCGGCGGGTTCCTCGGGCGGCAACGGCGTGCCGTCAAAAACGCGCGGACGCAGCCGTATCGCGACCGCGGGCTTGAAGAGATACGCCTCCGAGCCCGTCACCTGGGCGTTCAACTCGCGCAGCGCCGTAATGTCATCCAGGATCCAGAACGAGCGTCCGTGCGTGGCCGCTACCAGGTCATCGCCATGCACCACCAGGTCGTGAACGGGCGCCCCAGGAAGATTCAACTGCAGACTCTGCCAGTGGTCGCCATCGTCGAAGGAGACAAACACTCCGCGCTCGGTCCCTGCGTAGAGCAGCCCTTTGCGCCCCGGATCTTCGCGCACCACGTGAACGTAGCACCCGTCGGGAATCCCGGCCGTCACTTCTTTCCAGGTGCCGCCGTAGTCGTGCGTCCGCACGATGTACGGGCGATAGTCGTCAAGCTGGTGCCGGTCAATGGCCGCGTAAGCCGAGCCCGCGTCGAAATGCGAGGCGTCCATCAGGCTCACCATGCTCCAGGGACCGAGACTCGGCGGCGTTACGTTTTTCCAGGTCTTGCCGCCGTCGCGGGTCAACTGGATGAATCCGTCGTCGGTTCCCGCCCAGATCTCATCGGCGTCGCGCGGCGAGGGCGCAATCGTGTAGATCACGCCGCAGCCCGCGACTTTTTCGAAGTCCGCCGGACCGCCGCCGAGTGGCGGCTGAGGCCCGGCCGCGGGCCGCGTGAGATCAGGGCTGAGAGTCT
>DATDGR010000287.1:0-9136 GCA_036521995.1 Terriglobia bacterium
ACCGGGTCGAGATGGAGCTGCTGGGCAGTGATCTTCTGCAGGCCGCCGAAGAGCGCGTTGGACGCCGTGTCTGAGCCGGACAGAAATACGCCGAGCCACCCGAGCAGCGCGGCGAAGAACGGGTAGAGCGCGCCGGCCCGGGTGAAGGCGAGTCCAATGATGGCGTCGGTTCCCGAGTATCGGGTGAGGAAGCCGAGACCAAGAACCTGCAGGATGGTGAGCGCTGGAATTTTCATGCGGCGCGCCGTACGGCTTGCCGCCTGCCACCACTGCGCCGGAGATAATCGGAGCCAGAGACCGCTGAGCAAAGCCGCGACGAATACTCCGGTGCCGGCGGCGGAGAGCCAGTTCACCACGAAGATCGCGCTCTCAGGCCTGCCATCGGGCGGCGCAACCGGCGGCACCCGATGCACCAGATTGTGGAGGTAAGGCATGCGCAGGTTGAAAACCGTGACACCTTTGATGAGATTGTTCAGCCGGGTCTTGTACGGCGGGATTCCCCACAGGCCGACGCAGACGATGAGGATGATCCAAGGCATCCAGGCGTGCAGCGTCTGCCGCCTGGTATACGGATGAGTCCGGTTCAGCACCTTGGCCTCGGCAAGACCATCCTCGAGCCAGCCGCTCGTTCTACCGGGCCCGCCCGTTGGAGTTTCGCGCTCCCGCTTCAGCAGAAAGGGATTCCTCGGGTGCCAGAAACGGAGGAAAACCACAACCGCCAGAACGGAACTGATACCGGCGATGACATCCGTCAAGGGGAAGCCCGAGGCGGAGTTCGACACCAGGAATTGCATCACGGCAAAAACCCCACCCGCCACCAGCGCCGCCGGCCAGACTTCCCAAACGTCCTTCCAGGAGCCGTCCTCCATGAAGACAAAAACGGCCACCAGCCAGAACGGAATGATGACGGAAATGAAGGGGAGCTGCCGACCCACCATCTTGCTGAGCACTTCAGCGGGCAGGCCGGTGACAAGGCCAAGGGTAAGAATGGGCGTGCCGATGGCGCCGAAAGCCACCGGCGCGGTGTTGGCAATGAGGTTGAGCACGGCGGATTCAAACGGTCTGAAACCGAGCCCGACCATAATGGCGCCGGCGATCGCTACCGGCGTGCCAAACCCGCACGTGCCTTCGATGATGGCGCCGAAGGAAAAGGCGATGATCAGGACTTGCAGCCGGCGGTCCGAGGAGATGCGGGTGACGCTCTCCTTCACGACCTCGAACTTCCCCGTGATCAACGTCATGGTGTAAAGGAACACGGCCGCCACCACGATCCAGATGATGCCGAGCAATCCGGCCAGCATGCCGTACACGAGAGCGGAGAGCGCGGCCGCCGGAGGCATGCGCAGGACGCCCACCGCGATCGAGGCCGCGGTCACCCAGGCGATCAGAGCGGCTAGCGGCGCGCTGATGCCGAGGTACAGCCGTCCGGACCCGTCGCGGCGTGGGTGGATGGCAAGGAAATAGAGAAACACCACGATGGGCAGTGCGGCCAGGAGAGTGGAGAGGAGCGCGTTCCCCAGCGGGTCGTAGTTCTGGTAGAACATGGCCGCGCGGTCTTCAAGCTTGATCAAGAATCGGATTGACGAGTGCCGTCCCTACTTGGCGCTAAAATCCGCCTGGAGCGGCACGTTGGCTGACGAGTCGCCCACAAAGACCTTGAAGGTCCCAGGGTCAACCTTCCAGTCCTTGGACTTCACGTCCCAGTAGGCTAGCGAGCGCCGGTTCAGCGTGATGGTGACGTGCTGGGTTCCGCCGGTGTCAAGAACGACGCGTTCGAAATCCTTCAGCTCCTTTACGGGCCGGGGCACGGAGGCTGAAGGATCGCCGATATAGACCTGGCAGACCTCGGCGCCGGCCACTTTGCCAGTATTGCGCACGTCAAAGCTGACGGTGACGGGTCCATCGGCCGAGGCCTGAGCGGGGTTGACCCTCAGATGGCTGAAATCGAAGGTGCTGTAGGAGAGACCGAAGCCGAACGGAAACAGCGGCTTGGTATCACCACGGTCGTAGGCGCGATAGCCTACAAAGATCCCTTCCTTGTAGGGGTCGTCTTTGCTGCCCGGCACCTCATAATAGTAATTGTAAGATGGATTGTCTTCGAGGCGCCGCTCCCAGCTTATGGGCAGCTTGCCGGAGGGATTGACTTCGCCGAGCAGCACCTGGGCCAGAGCGTGTCCGGCTTCAGACCCGCCGTACCAAGCCTGCAAAACTGCGGGCGCGTCATTGAGCCATTGGCTGGTGTCCACGCTGCCGCCGGCGGTGATCACCACCGTGGTGTTGTGATTGGCGGCCAGCACGGCCTTGATCAGATCATCCTGGCCGGACGGCAGACTATAGGTGCGGTCATGGGCTTCGCCCTCCGTCCGCGGATCGAACCCGACGGCGAGCACCACGGCGTCCGCCTGGGCCGCGATCTTCGTCGCTTCGGGGTCCACCATGTCCGAAGGAGTGATCACGCCCAGGCCGCACGTGATCTTGTCAGTTTGCGGGAAGTATTCAAAGCGCACCGCCACGGCTTTGCCCGCAGGCAGATCAACGTCCCTGCTTTGAGGCACCTGGCCTTCGTGCGGCTCTTGCTCGAACACGAGCTTGTCATCGACGAAGAGCTTGTAAGCGTCCCGGCCGACACCAGCGGCAATAAAACGTTGAGAACCCGACGTCTTGGGAATGTAGTAGGCCGTCCAGCGATAAGCCTTCTTGTGACGCGAGGGCTCCGCCCACTGATCGCCGCCCCAGGAGTTGATGTTGGGCACCGTGCGCGTCTGGGTAGGCCCGCCGGAGATGCTGCCGCCGCCAAACTCTTCCTGTTTCAAACCAGGGTGCTGCCCCTCCGGATCGGTGAAGAACTTGGCGCCGCCTCCACCGAAAAAAGCGGAGACCCCGCTGTCCCCGAAGACGTCCTTCAGGTCTTTCAGGCCGCGGTTCCACAAAACCTTGGTGTTCGTGCCCAGCGCGTCACTCAGTCCGGTCATGAAGCTCACGGGCTCGAACGAATCGATCTCGGCGCTGCCACCGGCCGAAGGCACCGCGGGGAAAGCGTCTGGACCGATGATGGCGATCGAACGAATCTTGTGCGGGTCGAGCGGCAACAGGTGATCCTCATTCTTCAGCAGGACGAGGCTTTCCTCCGCCGACTGCAGCGCAACTTGGCGTGACTCCTGGCTGTAAAGCGGTACGCCAAGGTCCAACTGGTCGCGTCCCAGGAAGTTGAACTCTAGGGCCGTGCGCAGGATTCGCCGCACCTTTTCATCGATGGTCGCCTCGGAAACTGTGCCGGCCTGGATGGCGGGAAGCAGATTTTTCTGGTTCATGAAGCGGCCCGAGGGCATCTCAAGATCAAGCCCGTTGTTCGCCGCCGCGACGGCGTCATAAGTGGCTCCCCAGTCCGACATCAGAATGCCCTTGAAGCCCCACTCGTTTCTAAGCACGTCGATGTTCAGAAACTTGTTCTGGGTGGCGTGGTCGCCGTTCAGGAGGTTATACGAGTCCATGACCGCGCCCACGCGCGCTTCCTTGACGCCGGCTTCGAAGGCGGGCAGATAAATCTCGCGCAGGGTGCGCTCGTCCACCACGGAATTGATGCGGTGGCGGTCGAACTCCGAGTTGTTAGCGGCGTAGTGTTTGATGGTGGCAATTACACCCTGGCTCTGCACCCCTTCGATATAGTGGACAGCGATGCGTGAGGCGAGATAAGGGTCCTCGCCAAAGTATTCGAAATTGCGGCCGTTCATCGGGGCCCGGTAAATGTTGACGCCCGGGCCCAGTAGAAAGTTCACGCCACGGGCCCGAGCGTCCTGGCCCAGGGCCACGCCCACACGGCGGGCGAGCTCTGTGTCCCACGAGGCCGCCAGTCCGATGCCGGCGGCGTAACCCGTGGTGGTGCCCCAAGTGCGCACGCCCATGGGCCCGTCCGACATCTTGAGGCGTGGAAAGCCGATCTCCGGCATAGCCTGGATGAACATGCCTTCCACGCCGCCGATAAGGTCGATCTTCTGCTCGAGGGTCAGTTTGGCCAGCATGGCGTCCACGCGCTGGTCGGTGGCCGTTGAATCCTGACTCTGCTGCGCGTCTATCGTGATGGTCAGGATCGCGACGGCGCTGAGGCCAATCAGCAGAGTGGCGAGAGAAACGCGGAAGCGAATCGTGAGTTGGCGAACGAAGGTCTCCATGGCTGCTCCTTGGCAGCGGGCAAGTATACAGCGACCGCATTTGGGCCGCCAGAAAGAACCTGCGAAATCTCAGCTCTTCGAGACACAACAGCCGCCTGGGTCAAACCTCAGTGGGGGCCGGATTCTGGGAGGTCTTGCGGGACGATAGGCCATGATACGCCAGGTCGTGATACCCCGCTGACGGGCACGCGGATAAAGCGGGGGATGTAGTCGTTCGCGCACACGAGATCCTTGGAGTTATTGGCGTTCACGTTGTAGGAGACGAGTATTCCGGTGCTGTCCGTAAATTCGATGTGGGCTTTGGGATTGTAGGTGAACAGGGTGCCTACGGAGCAGCCTGCGACGCCGGCCTCAGGGGTGGTGTAGACGACCGTCCGATTGCTCCACGGACCCTGCGGCAAGCAGGAGTAGTAGGTCGTAACGTACTCCCACAGCGGGTAGGGCGGGTCCTGCGGATCCATGCCCACCATCAGGTAGAACGGGCCCGTGCTGGCCGTCAGCTTGTCGACGCTGTATTCGCCCGTGATGGCGGGCACGCCGGCGAGCGGCGTCGCGTTCGATTGTCCGGAGACCCAGCCACGGCCGTTCCAGTATTGCCAGTGGCTCGGCTGTGTCAGATTGTTAAGCGAGTTGGTTCGGGCGACGTAAGGGAGCTTGTCAGCCGTGCCCGGGTCTTTGAGACCATAGATGTAGTAGTAGCTTCCGTCTTGAAGAATCTTGGCGCCCCATTCAATCGAAAGGTCAGGAAGCGCGACCGGCTGGATGGAGTCGATGGACATGCTCGGATAAGACAACGTGGCCACTGAGTTTCCCAGAAACTCGAAGACGCCGGTCCATTCCAGCAGCATGACCTTGATCTTGTAGACGCCGGGAGAAGGCTGGTAGAGGATCTCGCCGCCCAGCCAAAACCAATCCGCTTTATTGCTAGGCGCGAAATAGGAAGTGGTCTTCGGCGGGTAGCCGACGGTGGTCCAGGTACCGGTGATCGGGTCCTGGATCGTCAGTGAGTTGTGGGCCTGAAAGAGTGAACCTGACCGTAGGCGGGTTTGAGGATTCACGGTCCCGATATATGAATCTGACCAGAGCCAGAGATCATTCCCGTCAGGAAGGGCCACCGAGTAGGACCCGTCCGCGCCCGTCCAGCCCGGACCATTCTGCATCACCAGGGAATCGAAAGTCGAGTCGATAGTCCCCGGGCCGGGGGCTGGCGGCAGCGTGCATTGGGCACCCAGAAGAGGGCAGAAACCGAGGGATAGAGCCAAGGGTAGAACCGCGGCGAGGATGCATCGACACAGCCCTCCGAGGGTTCGTTTCACGGTAGTTTTCATATTTCCTTTGGAATCACGGGGATATTCTAAAGTCTTAGCAAATGCCTTGTTTTCTATAATTTAAGATTTGGACGGCGGTTGGTGGGCCGGTGTCCGTCCGGCTCATTGACCGGAGGACCCAAAGCCTCACACTTATCTCGAAAAAGCGGCCATCTTTCTCGGTAACACATTGAAACTGAACAAGATACCTCATCGGCTTCACGTCGTCCCTTTTGGCTGTATTTAGCTTATTCCAAGTGACTCAAGCTCGGTGCCTTCGGTTGGCTTTGCCCCCCCAAAATGAACCCGACACCGCGCTTAGCTCATGATCCGCTTCACTTCATACACGCCGTCGATCTTTCGCAGGGACGAGACGATCTTGCGCAGGTGCTGAATGTCTACCGTGTCGAGCGTCACGTCGATGGTAGCGCGTTCCTCGCCGGTGTGCGCCTGAATGTTCTGAATATTCGAGTGGACGTCGCTGATGGCAGAGGTCACCTCCGCCAGCAAACCCCGCCGGTCCTCCGTGGTGAGGGCGAGCTTGACGGTATAGAGAGCGTACTTGGGCCCACTCCACTCCACATCGATGCGCCGGTCGGGATCGTAAAGCAGGTTCTGGACGTTGTGGCAGCTCTTGGAATGGACGCCGATGCCCTTGCCGCGAGTCACGTAGCCTACAATCTCCTCACCCCGCACCGGATTGCAGCACTTGGCGCGATACACCATCAGGTCATCGTGGCCGTGGACCTGAATGGCCAGATCGCGTTCCATCCCGAGCGCCCGCTTGACCGTGGAGGCGAGGTTCGCGGGGTGTTCCGGCCCCGGTTCGGCAGGAAGTGAAGGGCGCAGCTTCCCTAGCACCTGTCGGGGACCGAACTTGCCGTAACCGACGCCCGCCAGCAGATCGTCCGTCTGGTTGCAGCCATACTCGCGCGCCACCCGCACGTAGTCCTCGTCGCTGACGTCCTTGAGCGCCACGCTGAAGCGACGGGCTTCCTTCTCGATCAGTTTGCGGCCGATTTCGATGGCCTGCGCACGCTCAGCCTGGTTGATCCAGTGCCGGATCTTGTTGCGCGCTTTCGAAGTCTTGACCACGGAGAGCCAGTCCCGGCTGGGATGTTGGCTCGGCGCAGTGGTGATCTCCACGATGTCACCGTTGGAGAGTTTCGACTTCAGGGGCACCATGCGCCCATTCACCTTGGCGCTCACGCAGTGGTGCCCCACTTCGGTGTGGACCGCGTAGGCGAAGTCGATGGGCGTAGCGTCTCTCGGCAGCACGACCACTTTGCCCTTCGGAGTGAAGGTGTAGGCCTCCTGCGGGTACAGGTCAATCTTGAGCGTGGAAAGAAAATCGCTCGGGTCGCGCAGCTCCTTTTGCAGGTCCACCAGACGCCGCAGCCAGGCCATACGCTCCTCGTCTTCGCGCCCGGCGGGTTTCCCGTCTTTGTATTTCCAGTGCGCGGCGATGCCCTCTTCGGCCACCCGATGCATCTCTTCGGTGCGGATCTGGACCTCGAAGGGCTGGCCGTGCGGACCGATCACCGAGGTGTGCAGCGACTGGTAGAAATTGGGCCGGGGCATGGCGATGAAGTCTTTGATGCGGTCGGGAACGGGAGGCCAGGTCTGGTGGATGGTGCCGAGCGCCGCATAGCAGCTATTCACCGAATCGGTGATGATCCGGATGGCCAGCAGATCGTAGACCTTCTCGATGGGGATCTGCTGCCGCTGCATCTTCAACCAGATACTGTAGAGGCGCTTGATGCGGCCTTCGATGCGCGCCGGAATGTCGTGGTGCTTCATGGCGAACTCGACCTGCTCGCGGACGTCCGCCAGAAATCCCTCGTCCACCTTGCGCCGGCCTTCCACCGCGTCGCGCACTTCCTCGTAGGCTTCGGGCTCGAGGTGGCGGAAGGCCAGGTCTTCGAGCTCACCGCGCACCTTTCCCATGCCCAGCCGGTGCGCGATGGGGGCATAGATCTCAAGCGTCTCCCGCGCGATGCGCTGCTGTTTCTCGATCGGAAGCACGTACAGCGTGCGCATGTTGTGCAGCCGGTCGGCCAGCTTCACCAGCACCACCCGGATGTCGTCAATCATGGCCAGGAACATCTTGCGCAGGTTCTCAGCCTGCTTTTCCTCGGGAGTCACAAAGTGAAGCCTGTTGATCTTGGTGACGCCCTCCACGATGTGGGCCACGTCCTGGCCGAACTCCTTCTGCAGGCGCTCGATGGTGATGGGAGTATCCTCGACCACGTCGTGGAGCATGCCGCCGGCCAAGCACACCACGTCCAGCTTCATATCGGCGAGCACGTTGGCAACTTCGAGCGGATGAGAGAGAAAAGGTTCACCGGTGAGGCGTTTCTGGGCGCGGTGCTCGGTGGCGCTGAACTCGTAAGCCTTGCGCAATAAGGCAAGATCGTCCCCGGGACGGTAGGCTTGTACCTTGCGGGCGATTTCTTCGAAGCTGACCATGACGCCAAGCCCGTAAACAGCCGCCAGTTTTTTCGAAAGAACCTCTGAAGCCGGCGTGGCACGCGTCCAGAAGCTCCTGGGTTCATTGTAGGACACCTGATAAGCAGTGATCAAGAAACCAGAGCGGCGAGTGCCAGATTGTTGCTGAGCCTAAACCCATTTTGGAGCGGCTGATCTGGCGGTGAACAGAAACGAGGTCTTAGATTCGCAGTGTGTTGAAGAACGGCTCCGACGATGTCATTTTGACCCCGTTCGCGCTTCCTAGCGCAGGGACTCAAGGTAAATTGAGAGTGGACCCAAAAAATCAGGCTCTTCCGGGTTTTCAGTGGGAAACCGACGCAACCTGCGTCTTGACAACTGTTAAACGACGAACGGCCGCACACGTGGGATTTGTCTCCCTCTCCTTCCAGTTCCCTGTAGGCTGCTGATTCCAAGCCGATTGCTTCGTCATCTCGCGCTCCGCACTGAGCCGGTTTGTTCCATCTCCGACCGCTTTGGAGCGTCGCACTGTCCCTGGAACGATCTGATTACAATTGATTTATATCAATCTGCGCTTGCGGGCTCCGAACTGATCTCCTTCCGGCTTTGGATGTAGCCTCGCTTTTGTTGATTCTAAATGACATTCTGGCTTTGGCCTAGCCCCCTGATTCTTATTATATTATTGATTCTAAATCACATTCCGGCTTTGGCATATAGGGGGGTGAGGTTACCTAATCGCCAACAGGATTACGGCCCACGGGGACTTGACTGTGAGCCGGCTGCCGGAACCCACCTTTAAACCATACATCTTGCCGTCGGCGTCGTCACGCAAATCTTGCTTTTTGCTGAGCCGCGGCCCATAGGACGGCGCTGCCCACTAAAATCTCCGAATTCCCCTGTTTGTTTGCACTCTGGTTATCCATTTATCCTGGTATATGATTTAAGACATAACAAACGTTGTAGCTTGACACCACCGGTTCTGGGCGGGCATTCTGTCATCCATGCTTGGTGGTACTAACGTGAAGGCTATGGGAAAGTTAAACAAACGCCAAACGTTGCTGAGTACCGCTTAGCGACTGTTAAGAAATAACATTTACATTGTGCGAGTCCAAGTTTACGCTGCCTGGCGAGGTTGGAAGGTATAGTTCCAGTCGCCGTGAAACTTATGAGGCTTCAGCCGCAGCGTTCGCATCTCGTCATCCGTGATCTTCT
>DATDGR010000288.1:0-13225 GCA_036521995.1 Terriglobia bacterium
ACTCCAAAAAAGCTAAAGCCGAGAGCCGAAAGAAGAGTGAACACTTTGGCTGCTGAAGTCGTCTAACGTCGCAATCCTCGCGCCCTTAACCCGGCAGTTCGGGCCGAGGGGACGATACCTGGAGGCGGGTCATGACCTCGATCACTCTGAAGATCAACGGCAAGGATTACACCAGCAATCTGGACCCCGGCACACCCTTGCTGTGGGTCCTACGCGACACCTTCAATCTCACCGGTACCAAGTACGGGTGTGGCGCCGGTCTCTGCGGCGCTTGCACGGTGCACCTGGACGGCGAGGCCGTGCGCTCCTGCCAAACGCAGGTGGGGTCGGTTGGCGCCAAGAGCATCATCACCATCGAAGGTCTGTCGTCTGGCCGCAACCATCCGGTTCAAGTCGCCTGGATCGCTGAGCAGGTGCCGCAATGCGGCTACTGCCAGTCGGGCCAGATCATGCAGGCGGCGGCGTTTCTGGCTAAGAATCACAAACCTTCCCGTGAAGAGATCGACCAGGCGATGTCAGGCAACATCTGCCGCTGCGGAACCTATCAGCGGATTCGCCGCGCCATCCAGCGTGCTGCGGGGGAGGTAGCATAAAATGGCAACCCAAGTGGAAGTGAATCGGCGCGAGTTCCTCAAGACTGGCGGGGCTGGCGGCGCCGCCCTCGTTCTCGGCTTCTATCTTCCCTCGCGCAAGTCGCGGATGTGGGCCGCGCAGGCGGCAGGCTCAGAGGCCTCTAGCGGCCTATTCAAGCCCAACGCCTGGGTTCGCATCACTCCGGATAACCAAATCACGCTGCTGGTCGAGAAGCCGGAAATGGGTCAGGGTCCGCGAACCGCAATCCCTATGATGCTGGCCGACGAGCTTGAGGCCGACTGGTCCAGCATCCACGTGGAGCAGGCGCCTACCATTCCCGACATTTACAAAGGTTTGAGTACCGGCGGCAGCGGAGCGGTAGAGGACACCTGGGACTCCATGCGTAAAGTAGGCGCGCAGGCTCGCGAAATGCTGGTCACGGCCGCTGCCCAGCAGTGGAGCGCCGAGAAGAAGGACTGCCGCGCTCAGGACAGCGCCGTGATTCACGTTCCGAGCGGCCGGCGCCTCACCTATGGCGAACTGGTCGAGACCGCTTCAAAGATTCCTGAGATCAAGCCGGACGGCATCCCGCTCAAGGACCCCAAGGACTACCGCTTCATCGGCAAGGCGGTCCCGCGCACCGACGTGCCCAGCAAGGTTGATGGCACCGCCGCCTTCGGCATCGACGTGCGAGTTCCCGGAATGCTCTACGCCGTGATCGCGCGCTGCCCCCACTTCGGCGGCAAAATGGTGAGCTTCGATGCCACGGCCGCAAAGGCTGTGCCGGGGGTGCGCGAGGTGTTTGCGGTTGCGCCGCTTTCCCGTCCCTTGAACACGGCAGGCGGCCTCGCCGTGGTCGCGGACTCCACCTGGTCGGCCATTCAGGGACGCAAGGCTCTCAAGATCACCTGGGACAAAGGTCCGGACGGCGACGAAAGCACGGCGAGCCTGCGCAAGCAGATCGAAGGATTGGCTACCGGTCCCGCCACGTTCGTGCCCATCAACCGGGGCGACACTCAGAAGGCGCTCGACAGCGCCGGGCAGAAGGTGGAGGGGTCTTACGAGCTCGGCTTTCAGGCCCACGCCACCATGGAGCCGATGAATACCACAGTGCACGTGCGTCCCGACGGCATCGAGGTGTGGACGCCCACTCAGTGGGCGGATAGGATCCGGGGAACGGTGGCGCAGCTCTCCAAGGTCCCGCCCGAGAAAATAACAGTTCACATGACGCTTTCGGGAGGATCGTTCGGCCGGCGCGCCCAATGGGATTATGCCGGTGAGTCCTGGCAGGTGGCCAATGAGGTGAAGCAGCCGGTTCAGTTGCTGTGGACGCGCGAAGACGATATCCAGCACGATTTCTACCGTCCTTATAGCCATCACCGCCTCACGGGCGGCCTCGATGCCGACGGCAAAATCACGGCATGGTCGCACCGCGTGGTCTCGACGCCGATTCGTGCCGTGTTCGATGCGCCGGACAGTCTCAAGGACCCGCGCCACGTCGCCCAGCAGGAATTAGGTGGTGCGGACGTGCTTCCTTACGGCGTGCCGAACTTCCGGCTGGACTTTGCTCCGTTGCATTCTGCTGTAGGGCGCGCCTGGTGGCGGTCCGTGGAGAGCGGTTGCAACGCCTTCGCCACGGAGAGCTTCGTCGATGAACTCGCTCACGCTGCCAGACGCGATCCTCTACAGTTCCGGCTCGATCAGCTTGCGGAACAGCGCAAACTCGGCAAGGAGAACCTTTCGGCAGTGATGTGGCAAGGCGACCCGGCGCTGGACGCGGCGAAACTCGAAGGCGTGCTGAAACTGGCGGCGGAAAAGTCGGGCTGGGGCAAGCCTTTGCCCGCCGGACACGGTCGCGGCATTGCCGCGTTTTACTCGTTCAACAGTTACATGGCGCACGTCGCTGAAGTGTCGGTCGATAAAGACGGCACGGTGCGCGTGCATCGCGTCGTAAGCGCCGTTAATTGCGGCACGGCCGTGCACCCTGACGGTGTACGCTCCCAGGCCGAAGGCGCAATCAATTACGCGCTGACCACGGTGCTCAGTGGCGAGATCACCATCAAAGACGCCGCCGTGGAACAGAGCAACTTCAATGACTATGCTGTGCTGCGCATGGCGCAAGCGCCGGAGATCGAAGTGCACATCGTGCCCAGCACCGAAAAGCCCACCGGCATGGGCGAACCCGGCGTGCCTCCACTCGCGCCGGCTGTGGCCAACGCCATTTTTGCCGCTACCGGTGTGAGAGTGCGGCGTCTGCCCCTTGACCCCAAGATCTTCAAGGGTTCGGCCGCTTAGCTACTTGAGGGCTTGCAGACTCGGCTGTATCCAGGAGAAGAAGAAGCGCGAAACGGAGGGAACCTGGGCCGCGATGACGGTGAACAGAGGGAGGGCGCCAAAGGAGGCTACCCGAACGAAGAAGTCCTTGCCGAGCTTGCCGGGTTCAGTGGCGGAAAGGCGGCTGAGAACCGCATCCCTTTCCATCTCAGCGTACACTTTGACGACACCCGCGCCAAGGACGAGGAAGACGGCCGTCATGATCCAGCCAATGGCGTGATGGGCCTGGAAGGGATAGGACTTTAGCGAGATCAGGGAGAGAATGAACCCGGCTGAGATAAAGAACAAAAGGTACCGCATTTGAATCGTGACATACCAAATGAAGGCGACATACCGCAGAGCCAGGAACTCCTCGGCGAGGATGCGCACCTTTTCACCCAGGAATCCCTTCTCCCGGGATTCTTCGGTCAAGTTGGCCTTCTCCTCCGCATCGAGCGATTCCGAGGCCCCGCTCTCCCAAGGGGTCTTCAGGTAGCGACTGGCGATAAGCTCTCCCGTTTCCTTGATGCTCTTCTGAAGGACGTCCAGGTTTGCCGTTCCCGGACTTCGCTGGCAGGCTTCGTTGGCCAGAATCACCTGCACTTCTTCCCGGATCGTGGCAAGCCTGTCACGCAATTCGGGGTCGTCAGTTTCCGAAGCGAGAGAGGCCAGACAATCCACGGCGCGGGTCAGAGCTTCGTAGGGACGGCGCTTGCCGCCCTGCTGCCAGATTGGCGATGAGGAGAACTGTGAAGGCAGGCGACTGAAGGCCCCGCGAATAGGCAGTTGCTCCAGGCGGCGCAGGATGCTCTTCAACCGGGACCAGACGTACCAGAAGCGCGCCCAGTTGCTGAAGATCAGCCAGTAAAGGAAGATCAGCAAGGCCTGGTACCAGATCCCGAAACGATAGTTCTCAAAACTGGCGAAACGATGCGAGGGTCTTGCCAGCAGCACGCCGCAGACAAAGAAGAAGGCCAGCAGGGCCTGGAGCTTTCGGCTGTAGACGAGAAGCTCTACGCCAGCCTGAGCCTCTCTTTCCATGGTCTTGAACCGGTCATCGACATCCCGGGCAATCACGAGGGGCCTGCCGGAAGCCATCGCCAGCCGATCGAGGTGCGTCCAGGACCAGACGTAGACGCACGCGAACAGGAATAGCAGAGGAAGCGCCGGTGACACGCCACTGTCCAGTTGGACCGATCGGTAACTGAAGAACACGCCGTAGTAATCGCCAGCGGTGGCGCTCCTCCACCACCACAGGCAAAACCAGGCGGAGACCGCCCATGACACTGCCGCCAGCAACACGCCGCCCCACTGCTGGCGGAGAGCTTCGCCGGCGAGCTTCAACACAAGGGCCGACAGAGCGATGGCCGTCATGATGAGAAGGGTGCCGATTGCGATGGCGAAAGCCTCAGTCCACGAGGACAGTTGGTAAAGGCGTTGAGCGGGCAGCAGGAGTATCGCCTGAAGCACCAGGAGCGACAGGGTGGCCACCAGCAGAACCATCGCGCGAGGCAGCACAAATCGACGGTGCCTGCTGGCAAGAATGTCAGCGATAATCTCCCTTACCCTTACATCTCGATCAATGAGTCTGAAGACCTCCAGTCGGCGGTGATTCCAGAACTGTGCGACCCAGCATCCCAGGATGTGCAAAACGGAAAAGAGGCTCACTGCGCCCCAGACGAGCAGCCAGGCACGGGGCAAGCGCTCACTTCCTTGCCTCTCCGATCTGGGCATAGGTGTGTCCAGCACGCTCACCGGAGAATAGCCTTCATTTCCGACCACCATCAGCCAAAGTGGCGGCTTAATATCCAGGGTGCTCTCGGAGGTTTCCGTTTTGGCGTGGGAGCCTAGTCCAAGAGCGTCGGGCGGCTCCGAATCCAAGACCTTCGCGCGCTGGCCCAGCAGCAAGAGAGAGGCGTTGTACATCGCTTCGGCGTAGCGGCTGGGAAACAGCCGGTGATTCTCGGGAACGGCGACTTGAGAGTCTTCCAGCCCCAATCTCGTCCGCAGCCAGTCGCGGTTGTGGACAAAGAGCGGATACGAAGTCACAGTCAGAAGGCCCTCGGGCGGGACTTGATCCTGGGCTCGCAGAAAGAGGAGGTCTGCATCCAGGGTGAAAAGCTGAACGTCAGGCTTCGCCCGCTGGAAAAATTGGATGAGAAAAAGAATGTCGAGAGGGTCGGTAGCGGTGAGCCCAAGGTACTGAATGTCATGGCGCTCGAGCTCCGCCGCGAGCGACGCCAACTCCAGTTCTTGCCAGAGTGGGGTTTGCTGTTTGGAGAAAGAAGGTGGTACGTCCTCTTCGAAAAGAGGGGCATCTTTGAGGTTGAGCGGAAGCAATTGGCGAGGTATCGAATTGGAGTCTGAGCTAGAATTGCCGATTCCCGGGGTTGCAACATAGGCCTCCCGTAGACGGGAGATCTCTCGCGGAAACTGAAAGTCCAGCGGACTGATGTCAGGGAGATGAGTGTCCCTTGAATTGCGGCGCCGAAAAAACTCGGGCTCGAAGAGATGTAAGCCATAGGTGGTCTCGCTTTCTGTGACGAGCGCAACTCCTCGAACTGGAACGCCACTCTCGAACCAAAGATAACGCACGAAGTCCGTAAACGCCCGTGCGTCGTCTTCCAAGGTGGTGCCGAACCGGCAATCTTGGGAGTCGGCCTGAGCGCATCCGAAGCCTGCTCTTAGTTCCTGGACCGCCTTGGAGTCAGTTATCGAGCCGCTCGAAATCCGAAAGGATACCGACTTCGGATCTTGCGTCTGGGTCGCGAGCTCTACAGAAGGCACGGAACTCGAGAAGGTGGGACCAGCAATTCCGATCGCGCACTGCTTGGGATTGCCCCACGCCTCGCGAATGTGCTGGACGGCATTAGAGAATTGAACCTTACTGATGCCGTAAATGGGACTCTCGCCGACCAGAAAGACTAAGAGCCGCGCTGCGGGAGCATCTTTCTCGGCGCGACGGAAAAGAAGAAGTCCAGGCTCCGTCTCTTTGTGCAGCCGCTCATGCTTCTCGGCCAGCCGAAAGGAACAGTCGGGTTCCGCTTCAGGTGGGGTGTCGCGCCACGGGAGCCAATAACGGTCGAGGCTGTATCCGGTTTCGAGACCTGCCTCCACGATGCTGTCAATACTGCGATCAAAGTACAACGCCAGGCGGGTGTGCGCAGGATCGGGTACAGTGGCGATGATTGCCGCCGTGTCGCCGGCTACTTCGCCCGCGCGCTTCGCCTTGTTCCAGTCTTGTGCAAACGGCTTAACGTTGCCCGGGCCGAGACCGGTTACTTGAAAGGACTTCTCGACCGCCGTCCATGGCCCATCTTCCTCTACGCAGACGCCCGTTGCTCCCTGGTTTGTATCGGAACCGGAGGCTGGACCTTTGTTCGGAGCGGAGGACTTCTCGATGGAACCCGCCGGCGAGCTGTTCAGCTCGGCCCCGATCGGCAACAATGACGCCGGGACCGCAGGCCGATATAGCACTCCCGCGATAATGATCATTCCTGCCAGTGAAGCCGAGAGCCGGCTCATCGCTTATTCTCCTTCCTCGGTTTCGAGCGCGTGGCGACGCCGCATTCCCCCGGCGAGCGCTTCGTGCTCTGAGCCGGTCTGGGCGCGCGGCCAGCGCGTGTCGTACAGCAGCAGTTGTCGAACATGGGGTCTGGCAGGTAGGGAACGGCGGCAAAGACAGACTTTGATCAAGATTCTCCCCTCGATTTCTCGGTCGGTAATATACAACCGACCGTCTTCGCATACAATGGTCCCGTCGTGGTTTCCGGTTGCAATTGTTGGCCGGCAGTTCTGGGATTGGCTGCCAAGGCTTGTTTCTTTCGGAAGGCTCTTCGTGCTAAGACATATGAAAAACGCACCGTTGTTCACCCTTGCTTTCCTTATCCATTGCAGCCTAGCGGGCGGGCAGAGCGCTGCTGACCAGGTGATCCCGATCCTCAAACAAGACATCCAGTCCCCTCGAGTGGTCACGTTTCAGTTGCAGGAATACCTGATAAAGCGCGCGCCTCAATTGCCGTCTCCAGCCAGCGCCGAAGAGTGGACGGCGAAGGCTCGGCGAATCCGCGAGCGTGTGCTCAAGGATGTGATCTTCCACGGCTGGCCTGAGGAATGGGTGAACTCGCCGCCGAAATTCGAAGACCTGGGAGAGATCCCCTCCGGGCCCCGCTACCGGCGCCGCAAGTTGCGCTACGAGATCGTTCCTGGCTTCTATTCCACGGCCATTCTCTATGAGCCCCGGGAGCAGCAAGGCAAGATGCCGGCCGTGCTTGACGTGATGGGACACTTCTCCGCTGGAAAGGCGATGGAATTCGAGCAGACCTTCTGCATCAATCAAGCCCTGCGCGGCATGGTGGCGCTGAACCTGGAATGGCTGGGCATGGGCGAGCTCGACCAGCGCCTGAACACCCACTGGTTCGCCGCCCACCTCGACCTGGTGGGCGCAAACGGGGTGGGTCTCTTCTACCTGGCGATGCGGCGCGGCCTCGATTACCTCTACGACGATCCGGATGTGGACCGCAGTCGAATCGGGATTACCGGGCTTTCGGGCGGCGGATGGCAGACGATCCTGCTTAGCTCAATGGACGAGCGGGTGAGGGTGGCCGTGCCGGTGGCGGGTTATGTTTCGCTCCAGGGCAGGGCTGAACGCCTGCCGGAAGAGCCAGGCGACCTTGAGCAGAACGCCACCGACCTTCTGGTGGGCCAGGATTACAACACCTTCACAGCGATGCGGGCCCCCAGGCCGACGCTGCTGATCAACACGGCCGAGGATGATTGTTGTTTCCGTGCTCCACTGGTGCGGCCCTATATCTTCGACCCCGTGCGGCCCTTTTTTCAACTTTACGGCCAGGACGATGCCTTCCAGTTCTATGAGAGCGCCGCCATCTCCGCCCACAATTACGGCCCCGACAGCCGCGAGCAGGCCTACCGGTTTCTGGACAGATACTTTCACCTCTCAGCGCCGCAGCAAGAAATTCCGGTCGGCAATGAGATCAAGAGCTACGACCAGCTCGCGGTGGGCGTGCCTAAAGACAACCTCACGATTCTGGACCTGGCCCGAAAGCTCTCGAGCGAAAACGCGCGGTCCGCTGCACCGACGGATTCAGCGGCCAAGAGCGGGGCCGACTCCGCGAGGGAGGAGCTGCGAAAGGTAGTCCACTACAGTCCGGTGACCGTGAAGCAGAGCTGGTTGGAGGCTAACACCCGTCACAATGAGGTTGAATCCTTATCCTATCGCTTTGAGATGGACAACGGCCTCTCGGCCACCGGTGTTTGGTTTCGAGAGACTCGAGCCGGAGTGGGTGCGCCCCTCACGATCGTGTTGAATGACAACGGCAAAAAGACGGCGGGCACCGAACTGTGGAATCGTGTTCCCGAAATCGGGGATCGTCTCGAACGTGGCGAGCAGGTGTTGGCGCTCGACCTGCTATTTACGGGTGATGCCTCGCCCGACCAGGCACCTCATCTGCTCGCCGAAATGCTTGCGGCCACCGGGGATCGTCCGATCGGCATGGAGGTAGCCCAACTGATAGGCCTTACACGTTGGGCGCAGCAGCAGTTCAAACCGGCGCGCACGCGCCTTGAGGCCACAGGCATCCGGAGTCAGGTTCAAGCACTTGTGGCCTCGGGGCTGGAGCCCACCGCCTTTTCCGAGGTGGCAACTCGCAAGGGAATGCGGAGTTTCAGCTACCTTCTTGAGAAGCCCGTCTCCTATGAAGCTGCCCCTGATCTATTCTGCCTGGACCTGTACAAGAGGTTCGATCTCGATAGCTTGCAGGAGGTCGCCCGCCCCACCAAGGTCCTCCAGGAAGAGTACTTGAAACCCGTCGCAAGCAATGAGCCTACTAGCAATGAGTGAGGTCGGGTGCGCGTACCAGAACTAAAGTACGGCCGCAGAGTGGCCGATAAGGTTCATGGGAGCGCATTCGACCATGAGATTGATCGGCTTTTTGCGAACGATTGCCCTCGGCGCAGTGATCCTCGTTGTGATCATCTGGGCCAAAGGAGCCAGCGCTCACCACATCGCCGCAGACATTCTCAGGCTCGAACTGGCCTTGCTGGGTGTCTGGGCTGGCTGGATTATACTCGCACTGCTCGCGTGGCTGTGCACAGGGGAGACTCGGGGCTCCGGCAAGACTGGGAGTGCAGGCCCGGGCTCCTCCAATCGCCTTCCGGTCGATTGGAAGAGTGGGCAGGAAGTCGAACCGGACCTGTCGTCCCTGTTTCCCCCCTTGCGCTCCACCCAACTGGAGCAAGGGCCCCAGGCGCTCATCGAGGAGAATCACCTCATCAATGACCTGAGCCTGGTGCCGTGCATTCCGGCGGCGCGAGGGCCCGTCTCCAGATACTCCCGCTAACACCGCCCCCCCAACCCATTTCCAGATTCACCAGGTCTCATCAGAAGTCGATGCGTGCTCCAAACTGCCCGGCGCGCGATCCCTGAAAATCAGCTTGACCATTGGAGAGCCCGCGAGCCGCTGTGATCTGGCCGAAGCCGGGGTCCGTCATGTTCGTGTCCGGATCGCCCAGATTGACGTGGTTTAGCACGTTGGTGAAGGAGATTTCGAATTTCATGCTCACTCGCTCGGTGAGGTTGAACTGCTTCAGGAGACCGAGGTTCCAGTTGACGCTGCCCGGACCCTCGATGAAGGCCGTCCCTGCGTTGCCGAAACGGCCTATGGGAGCCAGGTCTGTCGCCGGATTATTGCCGTCCGAGCACGCCATGGCTTGCGACACGCCCGCCGGACCCGCGCAAGCAAAGGCTGAGGGCAGTATCCACTGGGCCGCGCTCTGGCTGGCCGGCGCCCACGGCCCGACGCGATCCGGGCGCTGCGGTCGGCCGATGATGCCGGAGCCGGTTCCGGAGGGGTCGGCACCTGTGCTGTAGTAGGGAGTGAGCCAGGGCCCCGATTCAATCAGTAGGATGTTGCTGAGCGACCAGCCACCAATCACGCCGTTTTCGAAGCCGCTGACGCTGCCCGCAAAGTGCTTACCGTGTCCGAAAGGCAGTTCGAAGATGCCGGTGGTGATCCAGCGGTGGCGCCTGTCGGCATAAACGTTGCCATATTCGTCCGCCCGGCTGAAGTAGTTCATGGTCCGGCCGCCGGCGTTCTCGCCCGCGTAAGAGCTCGGAGTGGGACCCTGATTGTCTGCGAGATTCCTACCGTAGGTATAGGTGGAATCAAAGGTCATGCCGTGGCTGAAACGATGCGTCGCTTCCACCGCCAGCGATTCGTAGTTGGCGGTGGCGCCGATGGCGCGAGTGTTCACCACGCCCCAGTTCGGAAACGGACGGCTGCTGAGCGGTTGTTCTGCGTAGAACGTGGTGGAGTAGCTCGACTGGTTCAGATTCGGCGCCCAGACGAGCTGGGTAGTCTTCATGCCGACGTAAGAGACGCGCAAACCTGTCTGATAGCCGAGATCGTGGTCGACGGAGAGGCTCCACTGGGTCGAGAGCGGCTGCTTCCAGTTGACGTCGTTCGCCGTTCCGAAGTAGTCGGTACCGTACTGGGGCGCACCGAGGCCGCTGGCGCCCACCACGGGCCAGGCAAAAAGCGGCTGACCGGTGCTGGAACGATTGCTGAACTGGGTGGTGGCGGCCTGCATGGTTCCGGTAAGGGCGTAATAGATAGACCCCATGCTCATGATGTTGTAAAGACCGACGCCGCCCCGGACGGCCGTACGATCGTTGTTGAAGGGTTTATAAGCAAAGCCGAAGCGAGGCAGGAAGCGCGTCTTGTCCGTGGTTCGCAGACCCTCAGGCAGCCCTGCCTGGGAAGCGGTGAGAACCGGTGTGCAGGGCGCGCCGTTGATGGCGGTCGGATTGTTGGCGGTGTAAGAGAGCGCTGGGTTCGGGCAGGCGTCGAACGAGTTGAGAAAGGCCGGCGCCAGATTGCTGGCGGAGCCGTCGGGATAGACGGTCGAGCCGGACCGCTGCGGGCTTGGGTCAAAGTTGCCGATGTTTCCGAATTCATCCGTGTAGGCGGGGTCATATTCGTAACGCAGTCCGTACTCGAGGGTCAGCCGCGGACTGACGCGGAAGCTGTCCTGGGCGTAAAAGGCGTACTGAACACTCTGGCCGTAGTTATCATGCTGCACGTTGTCGTAGCCTGTCTGTGACGGCAGGCCAAGGAGGAAATCAGCGAAGGCGTTTCCCGAAAACGTGTTTTGAAAGTTGAAGTTCCCGTAATTGTCGCCGCCGATGAAGCTGAGCGGAGAGAAAGCCAAGATGGTGCGAATGTCGAGGCCGAACTTCATGGTGTGGCGGCCCTTGAGCCAGGTTAGGTTGTCGTTGAACTGGCGCGTGCGGGACTGGTTGGCGCCATTCAAACGGTCGGCGGTGAGCCCGGTGAGATTGGAAATGTCGATCTCCGGAAGGCCATTGAAAAACGGGGTAGTAGAGGGCAAGCCTTGGAGGCCCAGGGAGGCCGAAAAGGCCGTTCCGTTAAAAGAGTTGGAGTTGCCGAAACTGACGGTGGTATAGCCGAACCGGAATTCATTCAACAGGTTTGATCGGATGGAGTAGTTGAAAGAAGCCACAAACAGCCGGTCGTCTTCGTAGTTGCTCGAAGAAGGCACCAGTAAGTCATTGGGAGACAACTGGCTCGCGTTCTTATAGGTAAACCGCGCGAAAGCCTGCATCTTGGAACTGATATATTGATCGCCCCGGATGTCGAACTGGTTGGAGCTGATGGTGGCGGGCCGGTTAGCAATGTAGTTGTTGGTTTGCAGGACCGTGCCGGGGCCGAAGTTGGGCAGCGGGTAGAGTGTAAGAATCTGCTGGGAGACCGAGCTGATGCTGGAGGAGGGTATCGTGTCGCCGGCAAATGGCTGCCCCGTCTGCGGATTCAGAATCGTCACACCCTGGGCCGTGAAGTCGCCACTGCGCATCGCCTGCGTGGGGACCGTATCCTGAATCGTCGACGTCTGGGGGAATCGGAATCCCTCGAAGGTGCCGAAGAAAAAGGTCTTGTCGTGGCCGTTATATAAATGGGGAATCACCACTGGACCCCCGAGGCTGAAACCGAAGTCATTGGCAATCTTCGTGTTTTTCGTCAGTTGCCCGAATTCGATGGCATCGAGCGCGGAATTCTGCGAGTACCAGAAAGCGCCTCCGTGAAGCTGGTTGGTGCCACTCTTCGATATCGTGGTGAAGTCCCCAGGAGTGCCGTATTCTGCCGGTGCGCCGGCGGCCGTTACCTTCATCTCGGCGATGGACTCCGATGAAGGAAAGGCGCTCTGGCGAGGCTGATTACCGGTCACGTCCGTGGTGGATATGCCATCCACTGAGAATTGCGATTGCGACGGAATGCCGCCTTGGATAGACAAGTTTCCGGAATCATCGGGCTGGATACCCGGCAGGGCCTGGATCAGGGCGTAAGGGCTGGTGCTGCCGTTGGCCCGGTAGTTGCCCGGCAACTCAAGAATCTTCCTCGAGTCGTAGCTGGCGGAGATCGTTTGGGTCTCGGTGTTGATTACCCCGGCTTCGGCCACCACGCTCACCTGCTGCGAAGTCTTACCCACCTGCAGAGTGGCGTCAATGCGGAGCGTCTGCCGCGCGATAAGCTGCAATCCTGGAAACGTCTCTGTGCTGAAGCCCTCCTTACTCACTGCGATGGAGTAATGGTCGGCCTTGGTATTCACCGCCTCGTAGTTTCCGTTCGCGTCCGTCTCGAACGTGCGCGAGGTTCCCTCGTCCGTGTCGGTGACCTTCACCGCCGCTCCCGCGACGGCGCCTCCCGTAGCATCCTTCACCGTGCCGAGGATGGTTCCGTAAGTCGATTGCCCGAGTAGCGGACTCCCAGCCAGCACCAAGAGCGCCACAAGCCCGGCAGATGCTTTTTGCATACACTTCCTCCTTTGGCTAACGATCTGTTCTCGGCCGTAGTGTCCCGAACGCTCGACGCTTAGTAGTCAGCTAATGAATGCGAGGCTACCACCTGCTGCGTGGCCTGTCAAGCTAAGTGATGCCGCAAGAATAACACGTCATTGCTGAGCTGAACTCGCACATTTCTGCGCCGCGTGCGATGAGGCGCTCGTCGTCGCGGGCAGCCTCTCGATCCCGATAGCAGCAAGCACGAGAAGCTCTTCGGCGTCCCGGAGAGGTCTTCGGCAACTTATGTTATAGTTCTTATTTAAAGGATTCTGCAGTCGGAACTATAACATTATGCGGCCCACCAGATTCGATCCCTCCGTTCTTCGCCAGCACCTGCGCCACCGGAAAATCGCTGATCTGCCGGATCTCAAGCGCGTCCTCGGCACCGACGTGAATCTCACGGTGTTCCGGAAACTGAAGCACCTCGGCTACCTCGCCAGTTACACCCACCGCGGGCGCTTT
>DATDGR010000289.1:0-4642 GCA_036521995.1 Terriglobia bacterium
GCCCAGATCCCGGTTGTTGACGCCGAGGATGCGGGCGCCGGCGGCGAGAGCCCGGCTCACCTCGTCTTCATTGTGGACCTCAACGAGTGCCGCCAGCTCAAGCCGGCCGGCGAGCAAGATCAGCGCCCAGAGATCCTCATCGCTGAGGGCCGCCACGATCAGCAGTAAGGCGTCGGCGCCGGCCGCCTCAGACTCATAGACCTGGTAGGCGTCCACGATGAAATCCTTGCGCAGAACGGGGAGCCGCGTCGCTTCGCGAGCCTCCTGCAAGTCGGTGAGCGAACCTTGGAAGAATTGCTCCTCCGTCAGCACGGAGAGCGCTACCGCGCCAGCCGCTTCATAGGCCGGCGCGATTTGGCGCGGGCGATAGTCAGAGCACAGCAGGCCGCGCGAGGGCGACGCCTGTTTCAACTCTGCAATCACGCCTAGGCCCGGGGCGGCAATGGCGGCCGCGAAGTCGCGCCGCTCCGAGGCCCACTCCAGCCTCTGTACGGCCGTCTCCCGGACGCGGTCCAGAGGGACCTCCGCCTTCCTGACCTCAAGACGGGCCCGCCGGGCGGCGAGGATGTCGTCGAGGAAGTTCTTCATGGCTATATGGCCGAGCCTTGATTCGGCCAGCAGCGCCTCCATCCCCTCCTAGAATAGAAGGGGAAAAATACAGGGCCAGCTTCGGGCCTACTTCTCTACCGGCAAACCCGCCTTTTCCCAGCCCGCGAGCCCGTCCTGGTAAACCTTCACCTTGCCGTAATCGAAGCCGTGGGCCAGCAGGATGCGGGCGGCAGCGCGGCTGACGGCGCAGACATCGGAAGCCGCGGCGCCCGATTTTCCGCCCTCGTAAAGCACCAAGGTCTTGCCTTTGGGCAGACTTGAGGCGCGCACCTCAATCTGATCCACCGGGATGCTTAGAGCGCCGGGCAGGTGCCCGGCCGCGAATTCACTTGCCGGCCGAACGTCGATAAATACGGCCTTGGGATCGGCCTGGAAAAGCTGCTGGGCCTCGGGCGTGCGAATCAGCGTGGCCTGCTGCTGATTCGCCTCATCCACGCTGCAGGCGGGCACGGTACCCGTAGACGCGGTAAGGGCGTTGGCCGAGCTGCCAAACGATCCGAAGCCGGCGGCGCCGGCCGTTGCGGTTGTCCCGGGCCCGGCGGCGGCCTTCGACGCGAGCTGCTGATCGATGGCCTGCGCAAACTGGCTGAACTGCGGCACCACCAGCCTTTGGTGGCCGACAAAGAAGATCGGCGTGCGGTCGACTCCGATCGCCTTAGCGTCCTCGATATCGCGCTCGACGGCCGCCTTGCCGGTGCCGTCGATCAAGCACTGTTCAAAGCGCTTGGTGTCGAGGCCCATCTCGCCGGCGTAGCGGACCAGCGCAGGCTCAGTCAGGTCTTCCTGCCTGGCGTAAAACAGCCGGTCCGCCTCCCAGAACTTGCCCTGCTGGGCCGCGCACTCGCTGGCTTCGGCGGCCGTCTCAGCGTAAGGATGGATGGTCAACGGGAATTGGCGGAAGACGAACCGGACGCGGCCGGCGTATTGATCGAGCATCTGCTCCACGACGGGCTGCTCCGCGCCGCACGCCGGGCACTCAAAGTCCCCGAACTCAACCACGGTGACGGGCGCGTTTGGGTTGCCGGTAGCGTGGCTGTCCGGGCGGACAAGATGCTGATCAAGAACATCGGCGGAGACGGTTGCATCCGGAGGGAGTTCGGGGCGGGTAGTGAGGTAGCGGTAGGTAATCGCCTCCGCAGTCACCATCAACACCACGACCAGGACGAATCGCCCACGCAGGATCCGGCGCGCCTCGGCTGTTTCGAGCGCCTGCGGATCTGCCGGTGTGGCTCGTTGGCCAGCGCGCAGATCCCATAGGGACAGCAGAAGAATCAGGGTGACGAAGATCGCTGATCCCACGCACCAGGCGCACCAGGCGTGAATCTTAAAGGCCTCGAGGGCGGTGAGATAGAGGGAGAAGCCAAAACCGCCCGCCGCCATGACGGTCAGCGCGAGCTGCGCCAGCCGGCGTGCACCGGCGGAGCTGAGCCACGGCTGCGCGAACACCGCGAGCAACAACGCCAGGTACATGACCGCGCCATACACGGGCAGGGAGTGTCCCCAAAGATGGGCGTACCGGCTGGCGCGAACCACGTCGCAGCCTGTGCCAAGACACACCAGGGGATGCGAAGGAGAGGTGTAGACCCAGAGGAGGTACACGGCGTCGAACAGGCCAGCGAGGGTCATGATCAGAAGCAGGGTTTTGCGCATCGATTTATCTTACAACGACCGGGAGCGCAGAGCGCGAGAGGTTGCCACGGTCAATGAGAATTGGCCGGCAACCAGCTCCGACTCGCTCCGTTTTGGCTCAGGCCGGGCTGAGCTGGGAGGTGCAGTTGGGGCAGCGGGTGGCAGCCGAAGGGATGGCCATCTTGCAATAGGAGCAGTCCTTGGTGGCGGGCGGTGCCGGCGCCGGTTTTGGCATGAGGCGGTTCACCCACTTGATGAGCACGAAAACCGCAAAGGCGACGATCAGAAATTCGATGATCGTGTTCAGGAAGTTACCATAGGCGAGCGCCACCACGTGGTTGGTCTTGGCTTCGGCCAGAGAAGGGTAATGCGGTCCGGAAAGGCTGACGTAGAAGTTCGAGAAGTCGACATGGCCGAGCGCGAGGCCGATGGGCGGCATGATCACATCGTTGACCAGTGAACTCACAATCTTGCCGAAGGCAGCCCCGATAATGATGCCCACGGCCATGTCCATCACGTTGCCCCGCATGATAAACGTCTTGAACTCGTTCCACATGGCTGATCTCCTCTCAGAATCGCTCTTCCCAATCGACCGAGCGCGAGTCTCCCTCTCGCCAGGCGCTATCGTAGTTTCATCCCACTGGCGAGTCAACCGGTTGGCCATAGGGCTCGCCAGAGCCTGATGGGCGAGTATGCCGCCAACCCCGCCAGGATTATGTAGTCGATCACGCGGACTGCTCGATGGCGAGTCCTTGGAGATAACATGACCACGAAAGCGACGACACGGTTCGCCGCCCGGATGTTGCCTTCGTCAGCGCCGAGAAGCTAGCGCTCATTGATCCGCATAAACGTCTGCAAATTGCGCCGGATCTGGCCGTCGAAGTTGCCTCGCCGTCGGACCGGCCTGACGATCTGATGCGCAAGGTGCAGCAAGACCTCAACGCCGGCACTGCCACCGTGCTCGTGGTCTTTCGTGAGGTCCGTCTAGCCTACCTTTATCGCGGGCAAGGCAAAGCCGAAGTCTTCGAAAACGGACCCATCGAGATTCTGCCCGGCTTCACCATCGATCTGCACGAAATCCTGAGCTAAACGCTACGCCTCTTGTGGCCTTGCGGGCCAGTATGAGTGGCTTGGTGTATACTGCGCCGCTATGGCCAAATCGCTGCGCTCGAAAGGAAGTACCTCACTGATTTTCGTACTTGCGGCCGCCATGCTCTGTGGGTTTGGAGCCGACCAAGCCTCGCCCCAGATTGATCCGAGCCTCTATTCCGCGCTGAAGTGGCGCCTGATCGGACCGTTTCGAGGCGGGCGCGCCATCGCGGCGGCGGGCGTTCCAGGCGATCCGGACACGTACTACTTCGGCGCAGTCGCGGGCGGCGTCTGGAAGACCACCAACGGCGGGATCACTTGGCAGCCCATCTTTGACGGCCAGCCCGTCTCCTCCATCGGCGCCATCGCCGTGGCGCCGTCGGACCCTAACGTGATCTACGTCGGTACCGGCGAAGCGGACATGCGGTCCGACATCTCATTCGGCGACGGGGTTTACAAGTCCCTCGACGCCGGCCGCACTTGGCGGCATATCGGGCTTGAAGATACCCGCGCCATCGGCCGCATCCTGGTGGATTCGCACGATCCTCGCGTGTTGTTGGTGGCGGCGCTCGGGCATCCCTACGGACCCAATACCGAGCGTGGCGTCTATCGCTCTGCCGACGGCGGCGACACATGGCAGAGGGTGCTCTACAAGGACGAAAACACCGGCGCGGTTGACCTCAGCGCCGACCCCGACACGGGGCAAATCGTCTATGCCTCGCTCTGGCAGGCGCGGCGGCCACCTTGGAGCGTTTACGGGCCGATCGAGGGACCAGGCGGCGGGCTTTACAAGTCCCTAGACGGCGGCATCCACTGGATCGAACTAAGCGGCAACGGGCTCTCTGACGGAGAACTCCACCGGATCGGAATCTCGGTGGCGCACGGCGACCGCGGCCGGCGCGTCTATGCGTTGATTGACACCGCGAAAGTTCCAGATCGGGGCCTTTACCGCTCAGACGATTCGGGCGCCACCTGGAAACACGTCTCAACCGATGCCCGGATCGACGGGCGCGCCTGGTATTTCAGCGGCGTCTTCGCCGATCCCCAGAACCCGGACACGGTTTATGTCGCCAACACCGCGCTTTATCGCTCCGTCGACGGCGGCGCCACCTTTACGCCTATCAAGGGCTCGCCCGGCGGCGACGACTACCACTTCCTTTGGATCAATCCGGCCAACTCCAGGCGCATGGTCCTGGCGAGTGATCAAGGAACCGTAGTGAGCGTGGACGGCGGCGAAGCCTGGAGCTCCTGGTACAACCAGCCCACCGCGCAGTTCTACCACGCGGCCACCGACAACCAGTTTCCGTATCACATT
>DATDGR010000290.1:0-1550 GCA_036521995.1 Terriglobia bacterium
TAACCGGATAGGGAGGATAACCATAGCACAGTGTTGCCCCTATATCGTTGCAATTGCATTGGCAGATCGGTAGAGTGGGGAAGTGGCGCGGCGGCGGTAGGCTGGGCATGTCTGTTTTCCGCCGCTTTCGTCTGGCGGTGCCTTAGTGGCTCGACCATAGCTCCGTTTCCACTTCCCTCTCATCGAACCGGACATGCGGATTTCCCTGCATCCGGCTCTCGGACAAGACCTCACGCCTTTGCCCACGGCCCGTCGCGCCCAAGCCGGGTCAGACGCACGAGCCCGAAGGTCTCGTAGAGGTGCGAGAGTGGATAGCTGCCGCCCTTGCTTCGTCTGGTCTTGTGCTTGAAGCGCAACCACCGACGCAACCGCACAGCCGCGTAGTTGTCGAGCGCCCGATACGCCGGAGTGACGGTGCCTACTGAGAAGTAGTTCGCCCATCCGCGCAGCGTGCGGTTCAACATTCCCACCAGCTCTGTGGTTTCTTGCCACGTACGGGCGCGGACGGTCAGCTCGTGAACCTTTTCGACCACGCGCTTGATGCTCTTCTTTGACGGTCGCAGAGCCAAGCGGGCTTGGCCCGTCGTTCGAGAGAACATTTGTCCGAACGTGAAGCCCAAGAAGTCGAACTCCCCTTCCGGCACCGTGCAGATGCGTGTCTTGTCCTCGTTCACCGTCAGCTTCAGCTTACCCATGATCTCGCGCAGGTGGTGTAGGGCCGCGTCGGCGCTGCCCCTCCGGCACAGGATCACAAGATCATCGGCGTAGGTGACAAGGCGAGTGCCAAGACTCGTCTCAAGGCCGAGCTTCTTCCACCCCAGCACAAACCGGCGCATGTAAAGATTCGCCAGCAGCGGTGAGAGCGGTGAGCCCGGCGGGATGCCGCGCCGGCTATCCCGGGCCTCGGTCGTGCGTGTCTTCCGGCCTCGGTCGTCGGTTTCTTCGACGGGGCAGTCCAGCCACATCTTGATCAGATGCAGCACGCGCCGATCAATGATCCGGCGCGCCACCGACTTTAAGAGGTCGGAATGCGGAATGCTCCCGAAGTAGTCCGCGAGGTCGGCGTCCACGACTTCCGGGTGGCCACGGAACAGCAGTTCCTCCACCTCTACGGCGGCCTGCTGGGCGTTGCGCCCAGCGCGGTAGGCGTAGATTTCCGGCGGAAGATCGGCTTCGAAGATCGGTTCCAGCACCAGCATCGCTGCCGTCATGCAGACCCGATCCCGCACGGTCGAGATGCCCAGCGGCCTGAGTTTGCCGTTGGCCTTCGGTATAAACACGCGTCTGATTGGCTCCGGCCGGTACGTCTCCTGCCTGAGCGCAAGCGCCAGTTCACCCAGCCACCGCTCCACCCCATACGCCTCGATATCCGCAAAATCCTGGCCATCCACACCCGGTGCACCCTTGTTCGAGCGGCACTGGGCATAGGCGTGCGCCAAGATGTCGTCGCGGCCGATCTTGTCGTACAGCGCGTAGAAGCGATAACCGGCTTCTGCCTTCGCTTTCGCGTGTAACGCCATCTGCAGCTTTTGAACACGTTTCGGAGTTGC
>DATDGR010000291.1:0-5247 GCA_036521995.1 Terriglobia bacterium
GTTTCCGGGCCTGCGATCAGCCGGCTGGACTTTTCGCTGTTCAAGCAGTTCCAATTGTCCGATCGTTTCAACTTGCAATTCCGCAGCGAGTTCTTCAACATCTTCAATCACCCGACGTTCAATGCCCCCGGATTTGGCGGCAACGGCGTTACTGCTATCCCAGGGTCTACGGATTTTCTCAACACGGCCTTTGGCCAGATTGGGTCAACGCGCTTCCCATTCAACGATCCGCGGCAGATCCAGTTTGCGCTGAAGCTGTATTTTTAGTTCTCGAGGCACTAATCGAAGAGATCTGTTGAAAGTTGCAACCGGCACGCTGACTGGCGCAGTGAGCCGCGCTGGTGCTGGCGAAGCCACAGCACACAAGTTCAATTGGCCCTGAAGTTTTACTGGTACCGAGCCTGGCCTGGTCTCAAGCGTAAGGCCACTTCCAGTCGCGAGCTTCGGGCCGGTCAATTCCCTGTTCGACCGCGTAGTTGACGCTCTCACAGATCTGGTCTTTCAACCACTCCTTGGCATGGGCCCCGCGGGCCTGTAACTTTGGGACCCGGTCGATCACGTCGATCGCCAGGCTGAAACGGTCTACCTGGTTTTCGATGGCGAGCTGCAGAGGCGTGTTGATGTTCCCCTTTTCCTTGTAGCCCCGCACGTGCAGATTGTCATGGTTGGTGCGGCGGTAGGCAAGTTTGTGGATCAGCCAGGGGTAGGCATGGAAATTGAAAATGATGGGTTTGACGGTGGTAAATAAGGAATCGAAATCGCGGCTCGACAGGCCATGCGGATGCTCGGTGTCGGGCTGAAGCTTGAACAGATCCACCACGTTGACGAAGCGGATCTTGAGGTCCGGGAATCTTTCGCGCAGCATGGCGGTGGCGGCCAGACACTCCATGGTGGCGATATCACCCGCGCTTGCCATCACCACGTCGGGATCTCCGTTTTCGTCGGTGCTGGCCCAGTTCCAGATTCCGATCCCTTTGGTGCAATGCCTGATGGCCGCATCCATATCCAGATACTGCAGGTGGGGCTGCTTGTCGGCCACGATGACGTTGACATAATCGACGCTGCGCAGACAGTGGTCGGCCACACTGAGCAGGCAGTTGGCATCGGGAGGCAGATAGATGCGGGTGACCTCGGCCTTCTTGTTTGTGACCACGTCCAGGAACCCAGGGTCCTGATGCGTGAAGCCATTGTGGTCCTGGCGCCAGACGAGCGAGGTGATGAGTAGGTTGAGGGAGGAGATCGGCGCCCGCCATCGGATCTCAGCCTTGGACTTCTCCAGCCACTTGGCGTGCTGGTTGAACATCGAGTCGATGATGTGGACAAAGGCCTCATAGGTGGACAAGAGCGCGTGGCGCCCCGTCAACACGTACCCTTCCATCCAACCTTCCAAAGTGTGCTCGCTGAGCATCTCCATCACTCGGCCATCGAGCGCTAATTCACCGCCGTCCTGGTCCTCGGGCTTGAATTCAGCCAGCCAGGTCTTCTTGCTGGCTTCGTAGATGGCCTGCAGCCGGTTGGAAGCTGTCTCGTCCGGACCGAAGACGCGGAAACTGCTGTTGTTGTTGCGCATCACGTCGCGCAAGAATTCGCCGAGGATATAGGTGGCCTGAGCCTCCGACGTCCCGGGCTTTGGAACGGGCGCGGCGTAATCCCGAAAATCCGGCAGGCGCAGCGGCTTCCGCAGCAGGCCGCCGTTCGCGTGAGGATTGGCGCTCATGCGCCGCGTACCAGCGGGCGCCAGTTCTTTGAGCTCTGGAATCAGCCTGCCCCTGCGGTCAAATAATTCCTCGGGCTTGTAGCTTCGCATCCACTCTTCGAGCAGGCGAAGGTCTGCGGGGTTGGTGGTAGCGTCGAGGATCGGAACCTGGTGGGCCCGCCAGAAGCCTTCCACCTTGTGCCCGCCCACGGTTTTCGGACCCGTCCAGCCCTTGGGCGTTTGGAGAATCACCATCGGCCAGGGCCGGCGCTGAGCCACTCCGGTGCGCCGAGCCTCCTCCTGGATGCGGCGTATCTCCTGAATGCAGTGCTCCAGGGTGGCGGCCATCTTCTGGTGCATCGCCGGCGGGTCTTCGCCTTCCACGAAGTAGGGTGTCCACCCATAGCCCTTGAACAAGCACTCGAGCTCCTCGGACGGGATCCGGGCCAGGAGGGTCGGATTCGAGATCTTGTAGCCATTGAGGTGGAGGACGGGCAGTACGGCGCCGTCCCGGATCGGATTCAGGAATTTGTTCGAATGCCACGAAGTTGCCAGCGGACCGGTTTCGGCTTCCCCGTCTCCCACCACCACGGTGACAATCAGATGGGGGTTGTCAAAGGCCGCCCCGAAAGCGTGAGACACGCTGTAGCCTAACTCGCCGCCCTCGTGGATTGAGCCGGGAGTCTCGGGCGTGCAGTGGCTCCCGATGCCGCCGGGAAAAGAGAACTGCCGGAAAAACTTGCGCATCCCCTCCGTATCCTCGCTCTTGTCGGGGTACACCTCGGAATAGGTTCCTTCCAGATAGCAGTTGGATAGGACGGCCGGCGCGCCGTGACCCGGACCGGAAAGGTAAATCATGTTCAGGTCATATTTCTTGATGAGCCGGTTCAGGTGGACCCAAGTGAAGGTCTGGCCGGGATCGGAACCCCAGTGTCCGAGCAGGCGGTTCTTGATCTGTTCCGGCTTCAGGGGTTCCCGGAGCAGCGGGTTTTCGCGCAGATAGATCATCCCAACGCAGAGATAATTGCAGGCGCGCCAGTAGGCATCGATCTTCCGGAGTTCCTCGCGCGAAAGGGGGGTGTCCGCCACGGGTTGAGTCGATGGCAAGGCCGTAAAGGTGGAGGTGCTCATAAGGAATCAGGCTCCCTTCGGGCTAAGGGTACCACACCCATATTAACAACCATATGTTACGGTAGTACGACACTTCACGATCGAACGACGGCTTGCGTGAAGCCTGGCTCCTCCAGGAGGCAACGGCCTGCACTAGCTGGCTCTTCCGGCCCTCGCCCGATTGACGCTCTTTCCGCCGGAGGCTACAATAAAGTTCGGCTTCGTGCAGGGCAGGGCTTCCGAGGTCCTCCTTCCTGGTTCGACGCCCCATCCCAGAAATAGGCTAGAGGACATTCCATGCAGGCCAACGATCTTCGCCCCGGAATGGTGATCAAACACAACGGGGAGCTCTATTCCATCTACAGGGCGGAGCACCGCACGCCCGGCAACCTGCGCGCCTTCGTGCAGGCCAAGATGCGCCAGCTTCGCACCGGCGCCATCGCGGACCATCGCTTCCGTTCCACCGACGACGTGGAGCGCGCCGTGATCGACGAGACTGACATGCAGTATCTGTACTCGGACGGCGACTCCTACCATTTCATGAACACCGCCAACTACGAGCAGGTCCACTTGCACAAGGAAGTGGTGGGAGACCGCGCCTCCTACCTGGTGCCGGAGGTGGTGATCAAGGTGGAGTACTACGAAGGGCGGCCCATCGACATCGCGTTGCCGGCCACGGTCGACCTGAAGGTGGTGGATACCGAGCCCGGCATCAAAGGCGGCTCAGCGACCAACGTCCAGAAACCGGCCACCATGGAGACGGGCTTGGTGGTGAACGTGCCCCCGTTCATCAACGCCGGTGAAACCATCCGCGTGGACACTTCCGAGGGAACCTACCTGGAACGCGTCAACAAATAGGCTAGGCAGCGAGCGCTTCGAAGACCGCCGGTTTTCGCCTTCCCACGTGCCATCCGGAGCTGTGGACCCCTGTTTTCGCGGGGGTGACGATTGGCATGGTCATTCCCGCGAGGGCGGGAATCCACAGCAGGAAATCAGCGGTCATACTCCAACTCCAGACCTTTGGGCCCCACGTGATAGGCGGCCTCATGCCGTACGGCCGGACTATGAGCCGCGATCGCCTCTGTCAGCTCGTCTTCCTTCAGGTAGCTGATCACCACTCTAGCGCCGGCGAAGGAGATCTGGCCATCGTACACGTCGGTGGTCTGCCAGAGCGGCTGGAGCGTCTTGCCGTCGAAGGCGTAAAGGACGGCGCTCAGCCGCGGATGACTCTTGCCGAGCCTGGTTCCATAGACGACGAACCAGAGTTCGCTCTCCCGGCCTGGCGGCGGGTGGAGGAACTGGTAGTACAGGTCGGTGTCGGGCACAAAATGGGTGACCGCCACCGGTTGCACGGGCGCAGCCCCCGGTCCGGCGCTGGCTTCAAACAAGGCCACCACGTTGGCCCGGTCATAGTCGCTCCAGCCCAGACTGTAGCCTACTGCAATAAGCCTACTCTGGCCGAAGGGCTGGTCGAACGTGTCAGCATCGGCGTAAAGGGGCGGGCGCAGATCGCTAAAAAGCCGCTCGATTTCGCGCCGCACCTGGACCTCGTAGGGCATGCCGTTCGGCTTAGAGGGCGGGTTCGGGCCGGGCGAGTGCGTCTGAAGCCACTGGCCCATGTGGTCGAGCACCAGCTTCTCGATCTGGCTGGTGAGGGGTGCAGACTCGTCGAGAGGCACGCCCCAAAGCTGGCGCGCCAGATCGCCAACCTGTTTCACCAGCGGGTCCTCGGGCGGAGCAGCCTTTTTCTTCTTGGGAACAGCCCAAACCCAGGCACCGCACACCAGAAGGAGCGCCGCGACCGCAGCCAGGCGCCCGGTACGCGCCAGGACGGTCCGGGTTGCGGTGTCGCGCCTGCCCGCCTTCACTGCCGCGCCTTTCGTGGGGTCGTATCCGGAGCCCGCTTGCGCCGCTTTCCGGGTTGGGCGGGAACGATCGGTGACTCCGGGGCAGCCCATCGTCCCAGGCGATAACGCCGGCCGTAGCCGGCGCTCAAGTTGCCGACGGTGACCGTCAGGGTCCCGCCCGCGTCGCAGGTGTAGCGTTCTTCGGCTTCGGCTGCCGTGCCCGCCAGGTAGGAGACGGGCAGATCGCTCAGATTCTTCTCGTCCTGCAAGGCAGCGTCAAAGGGAAAGCGGATGTCATCCCACACTGTGATGTCGCCCGCCGGCCGGCCGTCCTCCGTGAGATGGCTGCACTCCAGATAGCGGTAATGGCCGATGTTATGCACCGCCCCGTAGCGCCGGCTTTGTTCGAGCGGCGGATCGCCGGGCGGCGGCAGCGCCGTGCCTTTGGCGAACAGCGGGTCGAACGAGACCCCTCGGCCGCCTTCGGCCTCGCGCCACACTCCGAAGTAGCGGCTGAACCGGTCGCTTAGCCGGTAGCCCGCCTGAGCGTCCGCCTGAATGGCAAGGCCGATGGCGGTGGCCGAGCGCGTATAC
>DATDGR010000292.1:0-6872 GCA_036521995.1 Terriglobia bacterium
CTGCTCATGACCGAAAAGAACTTTCGTCGCATCATGGGCTATCAGGATCTGTGGATGCTCAAAGCGGCGTTGGGCAGAACAATTGAGGAATCGTCGAAGGAAAAAGCGGCCTAAGATGAATCAGGCCGTCGCCCGACCTCCAACGACGTTCGGGACATCCTCAACTCGTGTTGAGCCTTGTAGCCCGTAGTGCTGGCATTGGCCAGGTTGTTGGCAACGAGGTCCAGCGCGTCCGTTCGTGATATGAGCCCCGTGACTGCCGCATAGAAGCCGCTATCCATTTTCGCCTGCCTCCGGATTTGCCTTGTGCAGCTTGCGGTCCAAAGTGGCTGAAAGTCAGCAGGTTTAGTTAAGCTATTGATTAGAATCATGATGAGCCCACTTCGAAAATGGCCGTGGGAGAGTATTAGGACCGTCAGCCAATCAGGGTTTGCCGAGGCTGCGATTCAGACGCGGCAATAGTTGCCTGCCGCGCCCGAACTACCTAAGAGTTTCTAATGGCGGCAACTCCGCCTTTGGCGTGTGTGCTTGGCGCAGGAGGCTTCGGAATCGGGGGTTGTCCGCACCATTGTGCGGGGACCCAACCCCTGCCGAGGCAAGCTTGGTTAGGTATATTTCAGCCAGCGCGCCAATTCCACCAGAGAAGGCCGCTTGCCGTACATCAGTACGCCCACCCGGTAGACACGGGCCGAGAAATAGACGATGCCGGCCGTGGTCAGGATGGAAATGGCGATCGAAAGGGCGATCTGCCACAGGGGCGGGGTTTGCATAGAGATGCGAAGCACCATCAGAATCGGCGCGAAGAAAGGGATCATGGAAAGGACGACGGACGGGGTGGAGTTCGGGTCGTGCAGGATGATGTTGAAGAGCAGAAAGCCGGCCACGATCAGGAGCGTCACCGGAGTCTGCAGCTGTTGCGCTTCCTGGTCGTTCGAGCACATCGCGCCGATGGCCGCATAGAGCGAAGAATAAAGGAAGTACCCACAGAGGAAGAAGGCCATCATCGAAGCGAGCACAGCCCAGGGCATGTGGATCGGCGGTAGCGAGGCTCCGGGACGGAACATGGCGGCCGCGGTAACGCCGTAGGCGCTGACCAGGCCCGCCAACACAACCCAGATGGCATACTGGGTGAGGCCGACGGCCGCCACGCCCAGAATCTTGCCGAGCAGCAGGTGGAGGGGACGCACGGACGCCACCAGGATCTCCATGACTCGTGAACTCTTCTCCTCGATCACCGAGCGCATGGTGGTTACGCCGTAAACGATCAAAGTGATGTAGAGGATCATGCCCACGATGATGGCTGTGATGAATGTCTGGCCCTTCTCTTCGGTTTCACCCTGGGCGCTCACCTTCATCAGCTTCACTTCCACGCTCTTCACAAGCTGGCCCACGTCCTGGACGTTGACGCCTCGATCGTGAAGCCGCTGTGCGATCACGGCATCGCTGACAGCGCGATCGATCGAATCAGTGATGGTGATCTCGCCCGGGTTCGTGGTGTGGAACTCGGCTCCGGCCTTGCCTTCTGTCGCGCCCTCTGGCACGACCAGAAAGGCATCCAGCCGACCGTTCTGAACCTGGGTGCGCAGGTCATCCAGCTCACTGGCGGCAGGGCGCTCCAGTGTCTGCACCACCTGGAAGGCGGGCTGTCCGTTCGGCAGCTTGCCGTTGAGGCCTTTCGCCACGGCGTCGGCCAGCCCTCCGGCGTCGTCCACCACGGCAACTTTCAAGGTGTGATCCGTCTGGCGTGTGGCGGTGTAAATTTGAATGGCCAGAATGCCGATGCTGAAGAGCGGCAGCGCAATCGTGCCGACGATGAACGCCTTGGTGCGCACTCGAGTGAGATATTCGCGCTTGATGACCAGCCACAGCTTACGCATGGGCTCCGCCCACCTTCTCGATGAAAATGTCGTTCAAAGGTGGCTCGACCAGCTCGAAATGATTGATACGCACGCCGCGCGCCAGGGCCGCCTTCAAGATCTCCTGGGGGTCGGCGCCGGGTACAAGTTTCGCTTCCGTGACCGCGCCGAAATGATTCAGGCTCTGTACTACACCGGGTAAGTTCAGGAAATCGCCGTCGCCCGCGGACTCAATGCGGACCGTGTTCTTTCCATAGGAGCGCTTGATAGCCGCTAATTCCCCTTGCAGAACGCTCTCTCCCTTGTTGATGAGGCAGATCGAGTCGCACATCATCTCCACCTGCTCCATGCGGTGGGTAGAAAGGATGACGGTGGCGCCCTTCTGGCGCAGATCGAGCATGATATCTTTCACCAGGGCGGCGTTCACGGGGTCGAGGCCGGTAAAGGGCTCATCCAGGATCAGCAGTGGCGGTCGATGAATGACGGCAACGATGAATTGCACCTTCTGCTGCATGCCCTTGGAAAGATCGAGCACCTTGCGGTCGGCCCAGGACGTGAGTTCAAAGCGCTCCAGCCACTCGTCGACTCGCCGGCGGGCCTCGGTCTCGGAGAGACCCTTGAGGGCGGCCAGGAACACCAGTACCTCACGGACCTTCATCCGTGTGTAGAGGCCGCGCTCCTCGGGGAGATATCCGATCAGGTCCTGTGCCGAGCTGTCGTGTGGGCGGCCGAGCATTTCAATCGAACCCTCGTCCGGCAGCATGATGCGAAGAATCATGCGCAGGGTGGTGGTCTTGCCGGCGCCGTTCGGACCCAGCAGCCCGAAGACGGACCCCTCCGCGATGCGCAAGCTGAGATTGCTGACGGCGGTCAGCGTATCAAAACGCTTGCTGACGCCGGATAGGGCGACGGCGGCCCTTTTTTCCATGTTTCTTCTCACCCTCGCTGGAAAGCTGACGGTCCACAGGTCCCAAGAAGCCAAAGTAATTCTATAGCATCCAAAAAGGGGCGGCAACGCCGGGTCGCGCGCCCCATACCGGGCTTAACACGCCGGTCCAGAGCGAAGCGCGCAACAGGTTCCAGAAAAGTGATACGATCCTTGACGCCTAAAGTGACAGCGCCAGAGATTCTTGTCGCAGTCGGGCGCGCAATGAGTTAAGAGCGCCTGATCCTATTCCTGTGGTGCGAGGCAAATTCCGGGGCGCGCATAAGTAAATGGCTGGCCCCCCCGGCGACGAAAGCTGGGCTCGGAGAGGGACTGAACATGCGCGATGTCGTTATCATCGGATCGGGTTGTGCTGGGCTGACGGCGGCCATCTACGCCGCTCGTGCCAATCTCAAGCCGCTCGTGATCCGGGGCCTGGAAGCCGGAGGGCAGTTGACGCTCACCACCCTGGTGGAGAACTTTCCCGGCTTCCCTCAGGGCGTCCAGGGGCCGGAACTGATCGAGCTCATGCAGAAGCAGGCTCAGGTGTTCGGGGCCGAGTTTATGGAAGGCGACGTGACCAGCACCGACCTCTCCAAACGGCCATTCACCGTCGAGCTGGAGACCGAGAAGATCGAAACCCGGACCCTGATCATCGCCTCCGGCGCCTCGGCCAAGCTGCTCGGGCTCGATTCGGAACGAAAGCTACTGGGCCACGGAGTCTCCACGTGCGCCACCTGCGACGGCTACTTCTTCCGCGGCAAAGACGTGGCCGTGGTGGGGGGCGGCGATACGGCCGCTGAGGACGCCCTGTTCCTGACGCGCTACGCCAACGAAGTGACGGTGGTCCACCGGCGCGATCAGCTTCGTGCCTCGAAGATCATGCAGGACCGGCTCTTCCGGAACGACAAGATTCGATTTGCCTGGAACTCGGCCGTGACGGAAATTCTTGACGCCAGTCAAGGCGAAGTGACCGGTGTGGCGCTTCAGGACGTGAGGAGCGGTGACGCAAGTTTCAAGCCCCTGGCCGGAGTTTTCATCGGAATCGGCCATTCGCCTAACACCGCCGGTTTTCGCGGCCAGATCGACGTGAATGAAAACGGCTACATCATCACGCACGACGGCTCTAAGACCAACGTCTCCGGCGTTTTTGCGGCCGGCGACGTGCAAGACCACATCTATCGCCAAGCGGTGACGGCGGCGGGCTCCGGCTGCATGGCCGCCATGGACGCGGAGAAGTTCCTGGAAGCCGAAGGAAGCTAGAAACCAGAAGTCGAAGCCAGAAGCAGGAGCCGGACTCTGGGTTCCGGCTGTGCTCGTCACTCGCCACTCATCATTCGCCGCCGATCCTCTATGCTGCGGGCGCTCCTGCTCTACCTCTCCGAACGCAAGACGCCCCGACAGCTCCTGCTGCGGCTACCCGGGGCCCGGAAGCTCCCTCAGCGCTTCATCGCCGGGGTCACGCTGGCGGACGCTCTGGCGGCGGTGATCCGCCTCAAAGACGCGGGATTTGAATTCACCCTCGACCACCTCGGCGAAAGCGTTCACGAGGCCGCCGACGCCGAGGCCGCCTGCCGCGCCTACAACAACATTCTCGACCGCCTGGCGCACGAGGGCTTTCGTCCCAACATCTCCATCAAGCTGACGGCGCTTGGCCTGGCCTTGGATGAAGCCCTGGCCCGCCGCCACCTGGCCGTCATTGCCGAACGGGCCCGCCGGCACCGGGGCTTCGTCCGCATCGACATGGAAGGCTCGCCTTACGTTGAAAGCACCTTGCGAACTTTCCGCGAGACTGGCGCCCCGCGCGAATCGCTCGGCGTGGTGATCCAGTCCTATCTGCGCCGCAGCGAAAAAGACGTGGACGATCTCATCGCCCTGGGCGCGCGCGTCCGGCTGGTAAAAGGTGCTTACAAGGAGCCGGCGGAGGTCGCTTTTCCGGACAAGAAAGATGTGGATGCCAACTTCGTCAAGCTGGCCGGGAAACTCCTGGCGAGTGGCGGCTACCACGCCATCGCCACCCATGATCCCAGAATGATCGCTGCGGCCCAGGACTTCGCCCGCCGTCAGAAGATTGGTCCGGAGCAGTTCGAGTTTCAGATGCTCTATGGCGTGCGCCGCCATCTCCAGCGTGAGTTGTTGCGCCAGGGTTACCGGGTGCGCATCTACATTCCATACGGCGAGCAGTGGTATCCCTATTTCATGCGGCGCCTGGCTGAGCGGCCGGCCAATGTGTTGTTCCTGCTCCGGAACCTCGTTCGAGGTTGAGACGATGTGCCCACCTAGGCTTCAACAGGGCAGCCAAGTCGATTTAGGACCGGGTGGCAGAGTGCCTTGCCGCCTGACGCCGCCTCAGGCTATTCCATCCTTGAAAACGACCTGTCAATCGTGAACGACATCGTGGCGCAGGTTTCCTCCACGTAGCTTCGGAGCGCGTCGCGGTAGAAAGCCAGGCTCCGTCCGCGCACAGACTCCTCCGGCTCGTGCGGGAACACCAGATGGTTGGTCTCATGGAGGAAGACGCTCAACAGGCGCAGGCGGAACTGGCGGCTGCGGAACTCCTGCAGGCGGCTGCCCTCGAAGAACCGGGCGTCCAGGGCTGTTTCCTCGAGAGGCAACGCGGGCCAGGCTTCCACGCGCCGCCATGCAATGTCGACTTCACCCACGACCGCACCACTCAGAGCTTCGTGAGGCTCGGCAAACGCTTCCTCGCGCACGACGGGATGGCGGTGCCCCAGGCACCCGCAACGATTGCTCCGCCTCAGATCGAGCACCACCAACCAGGGCGCGCATGCCAGGATGCTGTCGTACGCCTCGCGGCAGGATTCCGGCACGGAGGGCCAATCCGCTTCGAGCGCCAGCGCCACGCGCGCGGCCACCGGGGCGTCGCGCCAGGCGTGGACGATCACCACCGGGAGCTGGCCAGGCCCGTCCAAATCGGAGGACTCCGCCGGCAGGGCCGGCGCGCCCAGCACAGCCACCCGATACCGGCGGCCCCGCAGCCATTCGATCCAGCGCGCGAGCCGCGGACGCGAATCGAGGTAGCCTGTGATGGCGGCGGGCGCGAGAGCACTCATGCCAGCATTTTAGCGCGCCGGAGTCTCGCCGGGAACCTATCCTTGTTGCAGCCGGTGAGGGTATCCGATACCTTCGAGTTAACCGCCGAGGCTGGAACCTAAGGAGGTCGCGGGTCAGGCGGGTACTGACCGTGGTTAGCTGACTACGGCCGGTTGCGTCCGGCTAGAAAAAGCGACCAGACAGGCAGAATGAGAAAAATCAAAAATATGGCGGCGTGGCTCCTGTTCCCGTTAGCGCGACGGTCTGGGGGCTGCCGGTGACACTGTCCGTTACCGTCAATCTGCCAGCCGCAAGGCCAGTCACGCCTGGGGTGAAGGTCACTGTGATGGTGCAATTGCTGCCGCCCGCCAGTGAGTCACCACAGGTATTGGTTTGCGTGAAATAGCTGCTGGTAGCGATACTTGAAATATCAAGGGTGGTGCTGCCTAGGTTGCGCAAGAACAAGCTTAGAGAGTTGCCGGAACCCACCGCCACGTTGCCGAAGTCGAACTACTGTTGACCCCGATGACCACCCTCGAAAACGTCCTTATCATGCTACGCCGGCCGCGAAACGAGTCAAGCGCCTTTAAGGTATTGACAGGTGGGCAGAGCCTGATGTATACTACTAGGGTATCGCTGACGTGATTATAGTTATCGTCATAGGGGTCTGACGGAGGCCCTGCTCGCCATCATGGTGCCAGAACCACTTCAATTCGTGCTGCTCTCGCCGCCGCGGCTGGAGTCATCCCGGGTCGAAGGGAAGTCCCAAAACCCTCAGCCGTTCCTGGCCGCCGGCCCGTCAGGAGAGCGCTCCCAAGGGTGGCCCGAGGGGGCCCCCCCTCCCCCCCGGTCGAAAAATTGCAAAAACGAACCCGAGAAGTTGTTTAGAATCAACAAAACGATGCAAAAACGAACCTAGAACGAACCTAAACGAACCCGAGCTTTTGCAGTGGTCTGCGAAGTAAGTCATTTAGAATCGGTGGAAGCCTTGGGATGCGCGAAAAACGAACCCGAAACGAACCCAAAACGAACCCGAG
>DATDGR010000293.1:0-6947 GCA_036521995.1 Terriglobia bacterium
GGAATTCGCCCCTTGGTTTGCCAGGCCCCGCAACCGAAGACGGCGGCCGCCGGTTCGGATCCGCAACGAGGCCTTACTCGCCGGTGCCCCGAACGTTTTCCGCGCGCGGCCCCTTGTCGCCTTGCTTCATTTCGAATTCGACGGCCTGGCCTTCGTGAAGACTGTCGAAATTCAGGCCTCGGAGTCCGCTGCGGTGAAAAAAAACCTCCTGCCCCTCCGCGGTCTTGATGAAACCGAACCCGCGATCTCGCACAACTCGCTTGATGGTTCCCTGCATCATGCACCTCGCCAAAAGAAGGAGCGTTCCGGGCGGGTCCGGTGTGACCGGCCCGCGGGGGACGGGGTCCTCATGCGGTGGGGACTGTACCAGCAGCGCGGGGTGTTTGTCAAAGCAAGAAGCAAATGTGTCAACGCGGTCATCCATGGCGCTTCAGCTTCAGGCGCTCCGACCTAGGGTGGGGCAAGAAACCGCCGGATCTCGTCCAGCACCGCCGCCATCATCGCACGCGTGAGCCGGCCCGTCTGGGTATTCTGCTGGCTCGGGTGATAAGCGGCGAACAGACGCGGCAGACCATCGGGCAGCGCGTAGCTGACACCGTGCCCAAAGCGAAACGAACCGCGCGCCGGAAAGCTCTCCGCGCGATAGACAGTGCTCAGGTAGGCTTCGAACGCGATGCGGCCGAGAGCCAGCACCGCCCGCATGCGTTTCAGCAGCTCGAGCTCAGCTTCGAGCCATGGCCGGCATCGCCGAATCTCTTCGGGCAGGGGCTTGTTGGCGGGCGGAGCGCACCGGATAGCGGCGGTGATGAAGCATCCGTGCAGTTCCAGCCCGTCCTCGCGATCGCGCGAGACCGGCTGATTGGCCCAGCCCGATCCATACAAGGCGCGATACAGGAAGTCTCCCGAGCGATCACCCGTGAACATGCGGCCGGTGCGATTCCCTCCGTGCGCCGCCGGCGCGAGTCCCACCAGCAAAAGCTCTGCCTCGGGATCGCCGAATCCGGGCAAAGGCTTGCCCCAGTAGTCCTGGTCGCGGTACATGCGCCGCTTTTCCTGGGCGACCCGGCGGCAGTACGCAACCAGGCGTGGACATCGAGTGCAAGCGATCACCCGACGCTTCAAGGTCTGAAGCGGTTCGGCATTGTGAGTCATTTCCTGTCGCAATTGTATTATGTACCTGCGAAAATCATTTTGGCACAAATGGTCTAATTCCGGATAATACTGGCCCGTAACTCTCGGGCCGTGCCGATCGCCACACTCGATTGACAGCCCTTGAGCACCTCTGTTAAGGTCAACAAGTCTACGGCGACCTGCCCGGGGGGGCACCGCCACAGACCCGAGGGGGGAGAAAGCTTCCGTCGCGCTCCAAGCCACAGGTAAGCCCGCGCTAAACAGAAAAAGAGGAGATAGAAATGATCAGGGTTGAAGATAGCCGACGTGTGCTCGTCATGGCCACGCTGGCAATTGTGCTCGCAATGGTCAGTTTCACGAGACCGGCTCACTCGCAGTCATCCACGGCCCTCAATGTCGTCTACGTAGAAAGCAACATCGGCTCGACCAAGAATTCGAACTCGGTCTTTGCCTATAGCAATGACGGCACAGGCAAGCTGACGGCCGTGGCCGGGTCACCCTTCCTGACGGGCGGCACCGGAGTTTACGACCCCTCACAAGAAAAAGGGAAGACGGAGTTTGACGCTGATCAGCAAGTGCTTGTCAGCCCCAGTAACAACCTCCTATTCGCCGTGAACGGAGACAGCAACACTTTCGCGGTCTTTAGTATCAGCACGGCGAACGGCAGCTTGGCGGCGCTACCAGGGTCACCCTTCAAGTCAAACGGCAGCGACCCTGTCAGCTTCGGTCTCCTGTACAACATCCTGACCGGACCTGAGTCGTGGCTCGCCGTTGTCAACAAAGGCGCAGATCCGAATCAAACGGATGCGGCTCCGAACATCAGCGTGTTCAGGGTGACCAGCGCCGGTATCCCAACCCTAGACACGAAGGCCACCGTAAACTTAACCGCCAACACCTCACCCTCACAAATCCTGACCGCCACGGGGTCTGCCGCCAAGCACCAATTCTGGGCATTCCTGGATCAGTACCAAACCGCCGGTTCGAGTCTCGCGGGAATCTACTCGTACCTGGTGCAGGGGAACGGCGGTCTTAAGTCAGTTAACTTCACAGCTGACCCAACTGATCCTCCCACACTCGGGCTCGCGGCCAATTCTAAGTATAGGGTGCTGTATGCGGGCCTTCCCACGCTCAACGAGGTGGGCGTCTTCTTCTATAGCCCTAGCACTGGGACGACTACCTTCAGCAGCGCGGTGGCGAACCCGGGCAAAGGTGTTGGATGGCTGGCGGTGGGCCCCACTGGCACCGCCCATTTTCTTTACACCTCTGAGGCGGGTTCGGGAACCGTTACGGTCTACCAGATAACCGGCAATGGCCTGACGTTGACCCAGGTGCAGCAGTTTACGCTAACGGGCGCGAGCACAATTCCCGGTAATTTGGCGTTCGACACCACGGGAAAGTTCCTCTATTGCCTTGATAATGTTCATGCCACACTCCACGTCCTCGACGTGGACTCGACCACGGGTAAGCTTAGCGAACCCAACGCTCCGATTGCGCTCAACGTGCCAACGGGCGAGGAGCCCCTCGGCTTGGCTGTCGACTAGTTTATGGAACCGTGGGTCGGGGGCACCCGGCCAAGGTTCTCACGGCTGGGTGCCGAGGCGCCGGGCCGTGACCCTCAGTTCAAGACTCTCCAAAGAGGCGGCACGCTGGCCGTTTTCCGCCAGCTTGCTGCCTCTTCGCTTTCCGGCCACAGAGGGAAGGAACGCCCTCAGGTCTTGGCGAGCCCAATCAGGACTTTCCACTGCGAATCGCTGACGGGCATCACGGAGAGCCGGGGCAGCCGCACCAGATCGAAGTCTTTTAAGGCGGATTGTCGCTTGATTTCGTCGAGGGAAACCGGCCGCGGCAGGCGCCGGCCGGCCTTCAGATCCACCACCACCAGGCGAGGATCCTTCTGCTTGGGATCGGGGTAAGCGTCGGTGAGCACCTCAGCCAGTCCCACGATGGCCTTGTCATCCCCGGTCTGATAGATCAGAGCCGTATCGCCTTTGTGGATGCTGCGAAGGTGTTTGAGGGCGAGATTGTTGGATACGCCGTCCCAGCGCGTCTGGACGTCGCGCTCGAGATCGGCGAAGGAGTAAGTATCCGGATCAGATTTCAGCAGCCATTTCACAGCTAAGGGTGTCCTTCGGCTTCAAAGCCAGAGAATTCGTCAGGATGACGGGGACGAAATTCCTCCCCGGCGATCTGCTAGCTGCCGCCGGGCCGGCCCTGAAGCACGCTGGCCGCGTTCGGAAAGAAGCCCTTCGGCGTGCTGATGTAGCCGGCGACGGTGTCTTTGTCGAGCTTGTTGGCCACCAACTCCAGCGCGCTCGAAGCCCCTTGCATGTAAAAGTAAACGGGCGAATCGAGAGCCTGGTCCTTGCGCACGGTGCGCTTGTCGTCAAAGAGAAGGTCTACCGTGAAGACGTTCTTCTTGGTGTTCGTCTTCTCCAGCTTCAAGGCGACGTTCCCTACTTTCTGCTGGGAGTTGCGCCTGATATTGAACTCGAAGTAGTCGCGATCGGTCCTGTGCGCGAGCGCCACCAGTTCATCATGCGTCTTGGCAATGGCGCCGGAAAGCTCGCCTTTGGTTCCGTTCAAGGCGTCATTGGTTTCGCCGATCTTCTTGTTCAGGCCGTTGACATCATTCGTCAGGTCGTTCGACAGGCCGCCGATCTTGGTGTTGGCGTCGGCTTGCACCTGATTCACCTGCTCGGCGCTGGCCTTTTGTGCGATCGCCTGGTTCAATTGCTGAACAGCGGCCTTCTGCTGCTCCTGAATATTGGCCGCCAGATTCCGCGCCCGTCCCAGCTCCTGCTGCGTCATCCCCAGCTTCTCCGAAGTCACCTCAAACTGGCCCTTCAACTGGGCAAAGCGCTCGTCACTCGCGTCGGCCCGCCGGGTGAGAACGTTCAACTGGTCGGCGCTCTTGGCTGAGGCCGTCTCGAAGTCCTTCTTCAGGTTCAAGATCAGATAGAGATTGATTACGGTGAGCACGGCCAGCACCGTCACAACAATCACCAGAGCCATCCTCCGCGAAGGAGCGGGCGCGAAGGCCGCCGCCGGGGGCGCCGGAGCCGGAGTGGGCGGGGGTGGCGCGTACGCTTTGGGGCTCTCCGCCGGAGACTGGTCACCGCTCGGTGGGTCATTGAAGCCGAATACGGCGTTAGCTGCACTTCGTTTTTCTGACATACACGCTCCCTGGTCCCCCCAAGGCCGGCAGGACCTTCCTCCGGGCAGAAACCCGCTGGTTCCTAGCCTACGGCGTCGAGCCGTCCATGCTCGCAGCCGTAAATTATGATGCCTTCCGTGTGAAATTCGTTGACGTGCAAAACCAATCCGACTCGGTTGGGTTTCTTTTGGCTTTGTTTTTCGAAGCTTTTGTTGATTCTAAATGACTTCTTGGGTTTGCTTTTCAAATTTATGTTGGGGGGGTGGGGGGCTCCCCTTCCTTCCAAGCCAAATGGCCTCGAGACACTCGGGACCGAGCCTACAGAGCAGGTACGTGGACGATGACGCGCATTGAAAGGGTCCTGATCGAGCTTCCCAAAAGTCTGTAACTGACACCACAACCACCCCGTACCACTATACAATTGGCACTTCCCCGCGTGTCAAGCTCGAACCACCGGACCGGACCGGACCGGCTTATTTTGCCCTCGCTTCCGACCTCGCAGAACGGGCCTTCCGCGCCAACCCGACCGAGGCGGCCGACCCCTCGACGTGTGATCAGCCCACTGTCCATCTTCGCCCGCCCCAACTCTGCTTCCAGCACGTCTCATTGACCGGAAGGATAAGACCGTAAGTTGCTTTATTATCTGAAAGATTCCGGCTTTGAACGTCATTTCCTCTGAAGCGCCCGGTGCGATGCAAATTTGCCCATTCGCCGCGGCATCCGCAGCCTCATCCGAGCTGGGCCGCTCCCCGCCTCGCCCGTTCTCATTGCTGCGGCGAGGATGCTGGACTTGATCAAAAACATAGGAGGTTTCTCCACCCAGGCGGACATCTCCCGGCTCCCTCCGCCCAGTGCCGGCACGGCGATGATGCGACGCGGGGCGTCCGGCCATCAAGTCAATCGGGAGTCAATTTAGGGTCAGCTAGGCGCTGAGAGATCGAGAAGCACAGCATATCAATCTAAGTGGGGCACGGGTGGCTTGCAACAACATCGCGTTACCCCCACCCACCTCACTCAAGGACGTGCTATGCTCTCCGGCGACCCGGCAGCGGACTCGGCCTTCCTCTGCTAATCCAGACCGATATCGCTGGGGGTGCCGGTAGAGCCGGCGACAGGACTCTGAATTGACGATTTTGGGACGTGCTGTGCGCGCTGGCGGCTTCAAGGCCAATCAAACGCGTGTATAATCCTGACCTTCGGAGGGGCAGAATGGAAACTCCGCTTGGCGCTGACGCCACCATGAAAGCTGCCGCAATCGACCGGTTTGGTCCGGCGGCGGTCCTCACGCTCCATACTCTCCTGGTGCCCCAACCCGGCCCGAACGAGGTGCTGATCGCGCTCCACGTGGCCGGCGTCGGGGTGTGGGACGCGTTGATACGAAACGGGTCCTGGCAGCCGGTGGGTCCTCCTAATTTTCCGGTTGTCCCTGGGACCGATGGAGCCGGAGTGGTGGTGGCAAAAGGGGCGCGCGTAACCCGCTTTAACATCGGCGAACGCGTGTACGCCTCGGAGTATGACAATCCGAAGGGCGGATTTTACGCGGAGTACGTGGCGGTGAAGGCCGAGCACGTGGCCCGCGTCCCGGCGCGGCTCGATTTCCTGCAGGCGGGCGCCGTGGCCACCACGGGCCTGACGGCGCTGCAGGGGATCGATGACGCCCTGCGCTTGCGGCGCGGAGAGACTCTGTTCATCTACGGGGCGTCAGGCGCGGTGGGGACGCTGGCGGTTCAGTGTGCCAAGGCGCGGCGGGCGCGGGTACTGGCAACGGCCTCCGGCCAGGAAGGCGCGGCGCTGATTCAACAGCTCGGGGCCGACGCCGTGATCAATGGCCGGCGCAGCGACGCTTGCGAACGGCTCCGGGAACTTGCGCCCGGCGGCGTCGACGCCGCCCTGGTCCTAGCCAACGGCCGCTGGCTTGACGCCTTGCTCGGCCTCGTCCGCGTCGGTGGACGGGTGGCGTATCCCAACGGCGTGGAGCCGGCGCCGCGGCGCCGTCGCGGGATTCGCCTGCTGGCTTACGACGCCGTGGCCGGCACGCGTGAGTTCGCAAGGTTGCAGCGGGCGGTGACTGCGGCCAAACTGCAAGTCCCGGTGGCGAGGGTCTATCCGCTGGCGCTAGCGTCGAAGGCACACTCGCGGCTGGAACGCGGACACGTCTTGGGCAGAATCGTGCTTCAGGTGCGGAGCGAGGAGGACTAAGCGACGGGTGCGCAGGCGATAGGACAGGCCAGAATCCCATTGACACGCCCTCGGCACCTGGCCGTTCACGATCGCCGCCTGCCTAGGGGTTGGCTAATCGCAAGGTACCATGTGGGCGGCACCCGCGTCTGCGGGCTGGTTAAGGCGCCATCGGTGCCGAAAGCTCCCCGTCCGGCTATCCGTGATCAGATGATCGACTCGAGGTCCTTCAAGGCGCGATCGCCAATGTAGAGGAGCCGGTGAAGAAACCTGAACTTGTTACCCGTGCCTACCACAATGTACTTGGGGTCCAAGGACTTTTGGTCGTATGCAAGATTATAAGAGTGACTCGTCAGAAGAATTCATGGGTAAGCTCCGGCTCCGGCAACTTGCCAAGTGAGTGATAGAGTGCAAGTTCTAGAACGCGGAAGGTGCGAAAGCCGTACGATTTTCTCATGGTGAGTTTGGCTTTGTTGTTCAGACC
>DATDGR010000294.1:0-2249 GCA_036521995.1 Terriglobia bacterium
GTAATCTCCGCCAGCCACCGGGCCAGGTGATAATCGCGCAGTCCGCCGGGCGCGTCCTTAATGTTCGGCTCGAGATGAAAGATCGTGTCTCCGTACTTCTTGTGCCGCTGCCCGGTGAGTTCTTCCAGCTTGGCCACCAGGCTCTGACGCTCGCGCGCGATCACCTCGGGCAGCGTCCGGTCATGCAGCGCACCGAAGAGCTGCGGATCGCCCGCCAGGTAGCGCGCGTCCAGCAAAGCGATGGCGAATTCGGGGTCGGTGGCCAGGACCGTCCGGCACTCGGCGAGCGTGCGCAAGCCGCCACTGGAGCGCAGGCCGAGATCCCACAGACTGCGCAGGATGCCGGCGGTGGAATCACGATAAGCGGTCTCCGCCCCCGGGTGGGCGCAAACGAAGGACAGATCGACATCCGAGTGAGGGTGCAACTCGCGGCGCCCGTATCCTCCCACCGCGATCAGGCAAAGGCCTTGGGGACCACCCGGCTCCGCCGAGACAAAGTGCTCATAGAGCGCGCTCACCAGGCGATCCACCCGATGCGAGCGCTCCCGCAAGACGACCATGGGGTCATGGCCTTGCTCGAAGAGTTGCCGGATTCGCTGGCTTTCAGCGGCGTAAGTGGACGAGAGTAAGGAGAGGATTTCGGGCTCGCTCATGAGCTTTGGAGAAGTCAGAAGCCAGCAGCCAGCTCGAGAGCAACCGGTTCGACTCGTGGCGCGGACAGGAACCAAGGACTTGGCTACCGTGCCCCCAACCTCCGATCCTGGCTTCTTACTTCTGGCTCCTGGCTTCCCGCTTCAGATGGCCTTCTCACCGCGTTCAAGATTTCGAATGCGAATGGCGTCTCCCACATTCGAGACGAAGATCTTGCCGTCTCCGATCTTCCCGGTTTTCGCCGATTTGCAGATGGCTTCGACGGCCGGCTCGACCTGGGCGTCCGGCAGCACAATTTCAAACTTGATCTTGGGCAGCAAGTCCACCGTGTATTCGTTGCCGCGATAGAGCTCGGTGTGGCCTTTCTGCCGGCCGTGTCCGCGGACCTCGGAAATCGTCATGCCATTGATCCCGATTTCTACCAGCGCGTCTTTCACGCTTTCCATGCGCGACGGTTGAACCACGGCTTCAATTTTCTTCATCGCAGAACTCAGCGCCGATCGGAGTCAGGAATCAACACCAGGGCACAACGGCACAGGACCGAAGCGCGCCGCCTTATCTCAGAATGCGTTCACCTCGAACTCCGGCCCGGCGTCAGGGCGTGTCGACCGCACCGACGTGGCAGCCACTGCCGAGAAAATGCCTTCGGTCTGGAAGGGTGCGGTTCGACCCCGCCGTGCCGATGCCCGCAACTTAAGCTATTGAAAATCTTGGGGCGCGATTTGCGGCGGGGATTGAAGGTCGCCGTTCCAGCGCGCGGCCACACCTTTCCGCAGCCTCCTGGGAAAAGCATAGTATATCGGGACGGAGAGGATGGAACTAATAAAAACAGCCTATGGGTAATATAAAGGCGTCAGGTCTTTGTCGTCAGCTGTCCGCCGACGCTGCCCGTTTCGGGTGGACGCAAGTGAGGGTGGGGTTCATTGTGACCACCTGACCCTGCCCAGCCGGGCGGTAGTGCGCTCCTATAACTTAAGCGCGGGACCTCCGAGCAGCGGATCAACATTGCACTTTGGGTGGTTAGGTGGTACGTTCTCGGGCGGAGCGAAGCTCATAGCGGAAATTCGTGCGCCGGGATAAACCGGCATGAAGTAGAGAATGGAAGCGTCTCACGAGGAAGGACTAGCGATCCACTCGGCCCCGAGTTTTGCGCTGGGCATCGCGAGGTGCACGGCGAAGCGTAAACAGGGGTATAGGTGGGCTGGGTATTGAGCTCCGAAAAGTTACAATCAGGACGCCGACGCTCTGAATTTAGCGGAAGGCAACATGATCGGAGGCGCTAGCGCAAGTCCCTGATCAGTCCTGCGTAGTCGAAGACCCCAGACACGCCTAGAAACTTCATGCACGAGAACCGGGAGACCTCGGGGACGCCTGTTGGGAACCAAGACAGCAGGCCGGCGGGAGAAGGCGATCGCCACACGGCCCGCGCGCACGTCTCCGAGGAGTCGGACCACGCAATAGTGTGTGCTGAGCAGCACGTTGTTCAGGAGGGTTGAAGTCCCTCTGGCGCCCGGATGAGGGGTGCCATATCCGAAAGCGGGGGTAATTCCTCGCTGGCCGGAGAGAGGAAAGAAGGTTGAGTTCCTCGACCGTACTCC
>DATDGR010000295.1:0-2937 GCA_036521995.1 Terriglobia bacterium
GCTTAACAAACACGACTCTTGGTTCACATCCGGTGGCAGGGCGGCGCTTGCAGTGATGTCTCGGTACAGCTTCCGCTCAATATGGCCGACCGTGTCCGGCGTCAACTATTTCTTCGCAGTGACGACAATTATTTCTCCCGATTGACGACAATTACTTTTTACTCTTAGGCGGCGCGGAGCGCCGGCCGCCGGGCGGAGGGCGCAGCCCGCCCGCGGCCCGGGTTTTGGTTCTTGAGATCGATATAGATTCGGGGCGGTGGGAAAGTGGGAAACCTGCTTTTGGTTTTCCACTTTTCCATCCGCCTTCGTCGCCGGAGCTGTGGAAATGTGGGAATCTCGCCGCCGTTTGGCGAGATTCCCAAGGGGCTCGTGGGAAGAGGGGAAAGCCTGTTTTTGGCTTTCCACGCTTTCCACAGCCCCGGCATTTCCATAGCTCATTCCCTTTTCGGTTTTTGGCCCTCGAGTCACGACGGTTTTCCTCCCTCACCGTCGGCCTGGTTTTCTGTCTGTTGTTTCTGCTTGGCGTGCTCCACGCGGTAGCTTGGGATGTTCAGCTCGATGATCACGCTATGGTGCACCAGTCGGTCAATCGCTGCCGCCGTCATCATTGCGTCTTTGAAGATCGCTTCCCATTTTGAGAACGGCAGATTGCTGGTCATCAGCACGCTGCCTCGTTCGTAACGCTCCGCCAACAACGTGAACACCACCTCCATGTCGTCCCGGCTCTGCTGCAGGTAGCCGAGATCGTCGATAATCAAGCCGTCATATCGGCCGAGCCGTTTGATCTCGCGGCTGAGCCGCAGGTCCCGCTTGGCGGCCAGTAAATCCTGCATCAGCAGCGCGCACTTGGTGAAGTGCATCTTGCGCTCCCGCGCCACCACCAGTTCCTGGGCCAGTGCCGTTAAAAGATGACTCTTGCCCGACCCAGGATTCCCGAATACCAAAACGTTTTCTTTCCGGTCGAGAAAGCCGCCTTCCAGCAACGTTCGCAGCTGCCGCGTGGCTTTCGCCGGCAGGCGCTTGACATCGAAGTTCTGCAGCGACTTCTCCAGTGGCAGCGCCGACTCCTTCAATAGCCGCTGCACCTTGGACTTTCGGCGCTGCTCGCATTCCCGCGAGATCACCTCCAGCAGATATTGCTCATAACTCAGCGTCTCCCGTTCCGCCCACCGCGCCGTCTCTTCGTAGCACTCCCTCACGGTCGGCAGGTGCAAATCCTTCAGGTGCCCGATCAGCGCCGGGCATACGTCAGCGACTGCGCTCATTGCTGCACCTCCATCTCCAGGCACAACTGGTCGAAGCTGGCCAGGTCCACCGGCGCCACTGTCACCATCGTTACCTGCGGAATGGTTTCGAGATTGGCCAGCAACTCGCGGATCGACTCCTCCGTGATCACCACCTCCGCGTCTCTCTCCAATAGTTCACGCAGCGCTTCATCCACCTGTACCTCGCCCTCCTCGGCTGCCAACTTCAGAATCCTCAAGTACTCTTTGCCATACCGGCTCGGCGTCGTTTCTCTCAGCGCATCGTAAGCCATGCGGAACCGGCTCGTCGGAAACAGGTCCTCTTGATACCGGTAGTTCTCAAACGCGCCTGGCTTCCTCACCAACCACTCGATGATGTGCCGGTAATCGACGCGATGCTTGCATCGCCCGCGTAGGCGCGGCAGGTCCTCGACCTTCCGCTGCCCGTACCAGACCTCCACATGGTCCAGGTACAAGCGCGCCTCCACCCGCTCGCCAATCAACCGGCTGTTCACCGAATACGAGTTCCGCTCGACGTGAATCAAACTGCCCGAATCCACTTTCACCCGCTCCCGTTTGGCCGATTCCATCCGCCGCGCCGGCAACTCCCGCATCACCGCCATCTCTTCAGCCAACCGCGCTCGCCGGCCCGCGTTCCGCTGTGCGAACAGGTCCTTCAGAAATCGCGCGTATTCAGCCAAGTCCCCGAAATCGCGGCTCCCTCGCAGCAGCAGCGCTTGCTCCACCGCTCGCTTAAACCGGTGATGGCTTTGCTCCGCATCCCCGTTCTCATTCGGGCTCGCCGGATTGGTGTGCCGCGGCGTCACTCCGTAATACTTCATCACCCCTTCGTAGCGCCGGTTGAACTCCTCCAGATTGCTCATGTTGTTCACCGCGCTGGACAGGCTGTCGGTGCGGTGCTCGACCGGCACCGCGCCCATTTCCCAGACCGCGTTCTGCCACCCTTCGGTGAGGCTCTCCAGGCTCTCCGAGTAGCAGATCGTGCCGGTCTCCCAGTTCGAGTACGTCAGCACGAAGTGGTACACCAGGTGCTCGAACGTCTGCCCTTCGAGCGTGATCCCCAGCTCGGTCATGTGGGTGAAGTCCGACGCGCACAGCCGTCCCGGCACGTGTTTCTGGCCGAAGTACACTTCCTGCGCCGGTCCCTCGGTCGCCCGCCACAGCTTGATCCGCCGCTGCAGGGTCCGAATCTGCCCATCGCTGAACCGCCCGGGATACTCCCGTTGCAGCCACTCAAACAGCGTCTTGGCTTCCAGTCGCGGGCTCTCTTCCACTTGCCGCTGAACCGCGTCCCACACCTCGCCGAACGGATCCTCCCGCGTCCGCCAATGGCGCTCCTTCTTCAACTCGCTGGGCAACCGCTCCAGGCCTAGATAACGCCGCGCCGTAGTCGGATCCATCCCCGCCTTCGACGCCGCAATCTCCTGATTCTTTTCGGTATTCGACAACTTTCTGAGCCTCCTCACTTGCTCGTCTGTGACCATTACCTCGGCGCCGCGCCGGCGCGATTCTCGATGGTCACATAGTTGTCGTCGAGCGGGAGTTTTAATTGTCGTCAGCCCGGAGTTCTAATTGTCGCCGAACACCGCCGGGGCTGCCGCCGAGGTGCTAAGGGGGCAACCTGCGAAAACACGTAATGCCAAGCCTGTACTCATGAAAGCAGGCACTCAGC
>DATDGR010000296.1:0-2146 GCA_036521995.1 Terriglobia bacterium
GTATACAACAGGGTTTACAGCAGGGTCATCACCAATGTGTTCACCAACAGACCCAAGTGAGTCAGTGAGTGAGTCAGCGGTGTCGTCGGCTTCGCCTCCTCCACCTAGCCTGCTTAATTCATCAGACCTGAGATTGTGTGCGGGAGGTTGGGGTGAAGAGCTTGGATAGAGAACGGAGGGGCCGAGTCAGAGGTCGTGGGGAACGAAACAGCGCCGGGACCAGGTGGAGGAAGGTTGTTGGGCGCGGCTCCGCACGGAATGCGTGTGGAAAGCTGAGTTCGGAGGCAAGCGGTTCGGTCAACCGCTGTTGATCGCGAGGACGACGGAGCGGAAGTGGTCCTGAAAAGGCCAGCCGCTGGCCAGGTGAAAGCGGATGCAGCGGGCGGTCTGGCGTACGCGAGCGCCGATTTTGAACAACTGGGCACGCAGAGTTTCGATCTGAGCGGAGCGCCAGGGCTGGGGCAGTTGCAGACGAAAGAAGTTGACCAGGTTGTAAGCGGCGGCGTGCAGCAGCAGGCGAAAAGCGTTGGCTAGGAAGCGATGGCAGCTCAAGCGGTCGGCGCGGAATCCGTTCTTGAACTCCTCGATGCGGTTCTCGCACTCGCCGCGATCATTGTAGAAAGCGAAGACCTGGGCGGCGCGACCGGCGCAGTTCGTAACCACGAAGCGCAAGTTGGTTCCGGCGGCGGAGTGCTCGGCCTTGTAGCAGATGCGGCGCTGATGCGGCCAACTGCGGGCGCGGTGGCGGAAGCTGGAGAAGCTGCGCTGCGGGAGTGGGGTGCGGCGATAGCGGCGTTTTAACTGTTTCTGCCGCGGTTCGGCGCGTTGTTTAAAGACGCAGTTGGCGGGGATGCCGATGGCGTACTCGATATCGAAGAACTCACAGAACTGGTAGAGAAGTGGCAAAGCAAACCCGGCATCGCCGCGCAGTTTGATCTTCACATCAGGGAAGGCGGCCTGTAAACGCGGCACCAGGCGCAGCAGCATGGGCACGATGCGGGCATGACTGGAGGCGTTTCCCGGACGCAGGCGCGTCGCCAGCAGGCATCCGGTGTGGCGCTCGAAGACCAGCATGGGATGATACATGTGCTGGCCGTAGGCGCCGTTGAAGAAGCTGAGTTGCTGCTGGCCGTGGGTGGGATCGTCGGTGGAATCGAGATCGAGCAGGATCTCGCCGCGCTGGCGAACCTGGTCTGCGCAGAGGCGGATGAACTGCTCGCACAGCAAATCGTTGGCGTGCACCAGGTCGCGGGCGGACGGCGCGTTCTCCCAGCGGCTGAGCGTGGGCTGGGAGCCGAGGGCGACGCCGAGTTTCTGATCGGCGACGATCTGCAAGAGGGGATCGTGGCGCAGACGATTGGCGTCATTGGCGTCTTCGTAGCCGGCGACGATCTGATAGAGGCGCTGGCGCAGCAGCGCCAGCGAATCATGGCGCAGGCGGTCGGATTGCCGCGGATCGCTGAGTTGCGCAGCCCAGTCCTGCGTCAGATGGTGGCGCTGATCGAAGGCGCGCAGGGGCAACAGACCGGCGTCGCTGGTGATCTGGCCGCCGGAAAAATCGGCGTGGATGGGCTGATGGCGGTAGAAGGAGAAGGTCAGCTGTGGTAAAACACTTTGTATCAAGCGATGGATGCTCCGAAAGGGAATGCTGGGTGCCGAAACCCAGTGTTCATCATTCCTTTTAGAGCATTCTTTCTTTTTTCGCTAGAGACTTGGTGAATAATCCAGGCTAGGTGAAATCACCGCAGGACAGTAGCGGGGGCCGGCTGTAGTTTGGATGTATTTGGTGAGATTTACTTTGACTCTGCGCAAGGGGCTTCCTCCACCTGTGGTATGAGTGTAGGTAGGAGCCCACTGCAACTGCTAGATAACTAAGGTAATGGCGGAGAGGGGGGGATTCGAACCCCCGATACAGGTGTTAGCCCGTATAACGGTTTAGCAAACCGCCGCCTTCAGCCACTCGGCCACCTCTCCGGCGTGCGGAGCGACAGTGTACCACGATGGGAATGAGTGCCGTTACCGCTTCAATCACAAACATTTAGGTCGCCGATCTCGTCACTGCACCCACCGAACGTTTCCTGTCCCTGGCGCCTCTTGTGGGGCTTCTGGGGAGCAGTTGGGGAGCAATTGTGGACTTTCGAGGGTC
>DATDGR010000297.1:0-10227 GCA_036521995.1 Terriglobia bacterium
GCCGGCTCTGGGTGGCGATCCACCAGGGCGAGCGCGCGGCGGGGTACGAGGGGCAGGGCTGGGAAGCTAGCCTAGGAATGGAGCCTGCCACGGGCGGCAGCCCTCCCGGCGGCTTGACCCGGGAGCCGGCGTGGGACGCCCAAGCGGCTGGGGGTCTCGGGGAGTTGCTGGAGAGGGTCGATGGCGAGGCTGCCTTCGAGGCCGAGGGCCTTCTGGCGCGGGTGAGCGAAGCCCTGCGGCGGCTGCTGGTGGCGCGATTTCCGGACCCTTTGCAGGGTCCGGAGTCGGCGTCGGGCCGGCGCTGGACGCTCCGCGACGAGTTCGAGCGCTTGCGGCCGGCCCGCGTGTGGTTCGACGCGGAGGCGCGGCAGGCGCTGCGGGAAGACCTGGGTCTGGAACCGTATGCGGAGGATTTCGAGACCCCGGAGCCGCCCCAGGACTTCGTGCACCACCGGCGGAAGTTCCTGGATGAGCTGGGTTATATTTGCTACGTGCGGGAGTGTGTGTGGCAGGCGGAGGAGTGAATGCAGGAGGACGCGGCTGAACTCGAAATCTTCAAGAATCTCTTCCACTCGGTGGCGGAAGAGATGGGCGCGGCGCTGTGCCGGTCAGCCTTCTCTCCCAACATCAAAGAGCGGCGGGATTACTCTTGCGCCGTCTTCGACGGGCAAGGCCGCGTGGTGGCGATGGGCGACCACATGCCGGTACACCTCGGCTCCATGCCGATGTCGGTAGCGGCGGCGGTCGATGCCCTCGAGCTTGGCCGCGGCGACATCGCCATGCTGAATGATCCCTACGCCGGCGGCACACACCTGCCGGACATCACTCTGGTGATGCCCGTCTTTGTGCCAGCCGCCCGGCGGCCGCTGTTTTTCGTTGCCAACCGGGCTCATCACGCCGACGTGGGCGGGGCGCGGCCGGCCTCGATGGGCCTGAGCGAGGAGATCTACCAGGAAGGGCTCCGAATCCCACCCGTCGTTCTCGCCCGCGCGGGCAACGCCGATCGCAACGTGATGGCGCTCCTGCTGGCCAACGTTCGTACACCCGTCGAACGCGAAGGCGACCTCGCCGCCCAGGTGGCGGCCTGCAGGCTCGGCGAGCGGCGTCTCACGGAACTGGTGGAGAAATACGGCAGGCGCAAGACCGGATTCTACCTGGAGTCGCTGCAGCGCTATGCGGAGCGGCTGATGCGGGCGGGTCTCGGCCGGATTCCCGAGGGCCTGTATGAAGCCGAAGACTTCCTCGACGACGACGGTTATGGCTCGGGTCCGGTGCGCCTGCACGTGGCCATTCGCGTCATCGGCCGCCGAGGTGCCGAGCGTGCGGTGATCGATTTCGCCGGCACTTCGCCCGCCTGCCGCGGTAGCGTCAACGCCGTGATGGCGATCACCGTTTCAGCGGTATTCTATGTCTTCCGTTGCCTGCTCGGCGAGGATGTTCCGGCCTGCGCGGGGCTCATGGCGCCGATCGAAGTTCGAGCGCCGGAGGGGAGCGTGCTGAATGCGCAGGCTCCGGCGGCCGTGGCCGCGGGCAACGTGGAAACTTCGCAGCGCATCGTCGACGTGCTGCTGAGGGCTCTCGCCACGGCTCTTCCGGAGCGCATTCCGGCTGCGAGTTCCGGCACCATGAACAATCTCTCCTTCGGCGGCATCGATCCCAGGACGCGGCGGCCCTTCGCCTATTACGAGACCATCGCCGGCGGCATGGGCGCGAGGCCCTCGGCCGACGGCCTGACTGCGGTCCATACGCACATGACCAACTCCCTTAACACGCCGATCGAGGCCTTCGAATCAGCCTACCCGGTGCGGGTCCGGCACTACTCCGTGCGCCGCGGTTCGGGGGGCGGTGGCCGGTTTCGAGGCGGCGATGGCGTGATTCGCGAAATCGAGTTCCTTACTCCGGTCCGCGGTAGTATTCTGTCGGACCGGCGAACGACGGAACCCTATGGCTTGGCCGGAGGCGAGCCGGGCCGGCCCGGCCGGAACCTCTTGCTGTCACCGCGTGCCCAAACAGGAGGCTGGCGGCGCCGCCGGCTGGCTTCGAAGGCGGCTTTCGAGGCCGATGCGGGCAGCATCCTGCGGATTGAGACTCCCGGGGGCGGGGGCTGGGGCCAGCGCGAAGAACAGAAGTCCGAGGGAGCGCAGAAGTAAGGAGCCGGAAATCCGAATCGAAGTTTTCGACGGGAGGAATCGTGAGCGCGTTCGGGCGGCGTGAATTCTTCAAATCCGTAGCGGGAGCGGCGGCACTCTCCGCTTCCAATTTTTCCGTGGTGTCCGCCGCGGACCCCGGACCCGTCTTCCTGGCCACCTGGCCACACGGCCAGCCGGCGGTGGAGCGGGCGGCGGAGGTCTTCCACTCCGGCGGCAGCCTGCTCGACGCCGTGGAGAAGGGCATCAACGTGACGGAAGACGATCCGAAGGTCACCAGTGTAGGCTACGGCGGCCTGCCCAACGAGGAAGGCGAGGTGGAGCTCGACGCCGCCCTCATGGACGGCACGCGGCATCACGCCGGCGCCGTGTGCGCGCTGCACAGCATCAAAAACCCCATCTCCGTCGCCCGGCAGGTGTTGGAGAAGACCCGCCACACGACGCTGGCCGGAGAGGGCGCCTTCGAGTTTGCGCTCAAGATGGGCTTCACACCCATGCAGCTTCTCACGCCCGAGAGCCTGCAAAAATGGCTCGATTGGAAAAACAATCCCCACCACGAGACCTTCTGGCGCGATCCCGCGAATCACGACACCATCGGCTTTGTGGCGGCCGACGGCCAGGGCCGCGTGGTCTCGGGCTGTTCCACTTCAGGGCTAGCCTGGAAGATTCACGGCCGGGTGGGAGATTCGCCGCTGGTCGGCTGCGGCGTATACGCGGACGATAACGTGGGCGCGGCCTCCGCCACGGGCGACGGCGATCTGATGACGAACTACTGCACCAGCGTGTCCATCGTTCACAACATGGCGCGCGGAGCGTCGCCCCAGGACGCCTGCGCGGACCTGCTCAAACAGATGGTCAAGACGGTCCCGGAAAACCGCTCGGCCTTCGCTTGCGTCATTGCCATCAGTAACCGCGGTGAGATCGGGGCAGCCTCGATGAACGCTGAAGCCAAGTTCCAATACGCCCTGTGGAAAAACGGCGGGAGTAAATTGTCGGACGCTCCGGTCGTGTATTGAATAACGGACTGCGTCAGAGATCGAATCAGGCTGCCTGCGACTTCGCCCGCGGCAGCAGCAGCCAGGCAAGGACCAGCGCGGCCAGCGCCGCCACGGCCACTCCGTTCCAGCGGTAGAACGGCGCCGCACTGCTGAACAGATCAAGCAGGGGGTCCACGAGCGGCAACGCGAAGGCGACCGTGATATAGGCTGCGATATTATCCCGGAGGAAGAGGGCTACAATCGTGAACCCGGCCAGGAGCTGCACCACGCCAAGACCCCAGCCGACCAGAAACTCGCCCGCAGAGTGCGCGTTCGCAGAACCCAGGCTGACAACCACGAGGGCGAGACCCAGCCATAACCACCAGGACCTTTTCTCCCATCCAACCATGACCAGACGAACGAGAGCCGCCAGACCGGCGGCTGAAAGCACCGCGTAGGAGAGTGCCCGCAGGAAAAATCCGCCACCGGGAAACGCGGTGGCGAGCGACGGATTCAGGATGTCGCCGCTTACCGAAGCAAAGGCGTGAAAATGACTGAAGACGAGGGCTCCGAGGTTGTCGATTCCGGCACTAAGAGCTAGGGCCGCCGCCAAGGCGACGGCGGCGTCTCGCGCCCAAACACGCCGCGCCGCGCCGCTGAAGATGCGCCATGCCTCAGGGTATAAGCTTGTGGCAAACGCCACCAGCAGCCAGCCAAGCAGCGCCACAGCCAGGGTAACCACCAGATAGCTCACCACGATGTAGAGTTCGAATGTGGACAACGGCAAGGAGGTGGTGTACTGCGCATCGACCAGATTGAGAGAGTTGAATTCGGAAAGGAGGAATACCAGACCCAGCACGACGCCCACCGGCAAGGCCGGACGCCAGCGCATCTGGTTCTGCTGCACCCGCCGCACGAACAGCCAAAGGGCGCCGGCAAAGAGTCCAGCCCCCGCCAGAAGTGCGACCGCCCAGAGTACGACGTTCACCAGCTTGCGCTCACCCTCCCGCCGCACCCAATCCTCCGGCAGCTTGAAGTAGCGCGAGAAGGCCGCGACCTGGTCACCCGCGATCTGCACTTCGAGCCGGTAGTGCGCCTCGCCCACGTCCAGCGGATAGCCGGGCCGCGCTTGCCAAGTGAGCGTGTAGTCTTCACGGGCCTTGCGCTTCTCAGCGTGCGAATCCTGCAGATCAAAGTCGGTCAGATTGAAACCCTGGGTGGCGACAAACTGACGGCCGATCTGCAGCGCCTGATCCGCCGTGAGCGAAGCGCCGGGAGCGTTCTCATCAAGCTCGTGGATAGACGTGAACACTCCGCCACCTTCGGGATCTACCAGCACGGAGTACTCTTCCTTCTGGAGCGGCCGGAAGTAGCGTACCTGCCAGAGGGCCAGTTTGGTAGCCTTCCGATAGAGCTGGTCAACATCTCGCACACTCCGGTATTGGAGAAGGTACTTCACGGCCATCGAATTGACGTTGTCTCGCAGCCAGGCCACTCGCCGGTACTGACCGACCGGCACACCCCGCCCCGCGAGATAGCGGTCCGCCTGCGCGACGGCCTCGGCGCGAGTCACGTGAAGGTTGAAGTGTTCGCCAAAGCGGTCGCTGCGCATCGAGGCCACCAAGGCGCCCGCGATGATCAGGAGACCGGCGGTGACAAGCCGCCTCTGCGTCAGGGGCCGGTAAGTGATCGGGACCGGCTCGCTTGGAGTCTCGCGAGGGGCCCGCACCATACCTTCGTTGGCGTTCGTGATGTCCCCTTCATCCGCGAACGTCCCGCTGCGCCAGTAAGCCACCAGCGCCACCACCAACGGCACCAGCATGATTCCAGCGGTCAGCCCGCCCGACAGCATCAGGTAGTGATTGGGCGAGCGGAGTAACAGAAAGGCTGTGTACAAGGCATCCACCGAGTAGTGCCAGACCAGGGTGGCGATCACTCCAAAACGCAACATCACGAACCCAATGATGATTCCGCCCAAGCCCACTTCGAGTCCCCGAATAAAGAACGGCTCATTCGGATAGGCGGAGTGAAGGAAACCCCAATTGAAGGCGGCGAGCACGATGGCGAGGGGCCAGTTGCGCAGGTATTTGTGGAGAAAGGGAACGGCAAAGGCCCGAAACTGCATCTCCTCCGTGACCGCCGGCAGGAATCCTCCGAACAGCACGGCAACCCACGGAATGCTGGTATTGAGATCATTGGTAAACGGGATGTCGGAGGGCGCCCACGCGCCGAGCCGGTTCGCCGCCAGGTAGAAAACGGCTTGGTAAGCAAAAAAGAAGAACGTGAGCCCGAGGCCGACCACGTTGGCAATGAAGAAGGATCGCGTCCGTAGCCCGCGCCACGTGAAAGCCCGGCGGAGCGAAAGTTGGCCGGGAAGTCCTTCACGGTAGGACGGCTCCGCCGCCGCCACCACTAGGAAAATCGCGACTCCAACGCCGAGGGCGGCCAGGGCGTTCCGGGTAAAGTAGCTCGCCAGAAAGCTCGAATAGGGATCGGTGGTAGGATAGTCGAACTTGGAAAGCCCAAAGGTGTTGAGCTGCCCGAGAAGAAACAGGAGCGCCGCCACGAGGCCGGCCGACCAGGCCAGGCGCAGCGGGACATCCTGATCGCGCAGGCGCAGGATCAGCAGGCCGAGCATCACGGCGCTCAGCAGAAACCAGAAGACCTGGTCCACGATCTGGGCGGCGTCATTTCGGGACCGCAAGCGCTCATAGTCGCGCGTCCATTGATCGGGAATCTTCACGTACTCCCCGTATCCGGTCACTTGATCGCCGCTGACGTCAACATGCAAGCGCAGGCTGCCGTCACCGAGGTTTACAGTCTTCTGCTTCCACGTGAAAGTATGGTCAGTCCGGGCCGGGCGCTTGTTGCTGATCGCCTCGACGAACTCGAGGCCGCCGAGGTCGCGTTTGATCACGCTAGTCAGGAAACCCTCCGCCAGCGTGCGGGCCGCAGCCTGATCGAGGTTGGCGCCGGGTGCCGTCTCCCCCAACTCATGATCAAACCCTACCACCTCCCCGAGCGGTGTAACCTCCGCCCGAAATTCCTCCTTCTGCTCGGGCCGGAACCAGCGGTGCTGCCAGCGCCACAGGTGAACGGGACCGTGCGCCAGGCTGTTCATGGTCTCGAGACCCTGCGTGCGCTCGAGATAGAGTTTGGTCTCGTCGCTGTAACTGAAGATCGCGGCGTGGTCATAACCCGCCAGGTCAAAGCCGCGCGCCTTTAGGAACTGCTGAGCAATGGGTAGGGAATCTTCACGATTCACGCGAAACGTGATGGAAGCTTCCGGGAAGGCTCGAGAAAAGTACCTGACGGCCACCACGAGCGAGGCCGCGGCCAGGATCACGACCAGCAGGATGGTGCGAAAGTCCGATCGCGTGAGTTGAATGGGCATGAGGTGTACCGTCGGCAATCCGCAGCCGGCTTCTCGTCCTTCTGCTCTTGTGATTTTTAGTTCGCGTCTTGGAGCGGCTTGACCATGAGCCACGCCGCCGCTCCGTCGCCGTAATAGTCTTCGATGCGCGTTAGCTTCAAGTAGCCTCGCCGGCTGTAGAACATTTGAGCCGGCAGGTTCCGCTCAGCGGTCTCGAGGAGGACGAATTCGCCGCCGCGCCTTCGCACCCAGTTTTCGGCCTCGTCCATCAAGGCGGTCCCAACGGCACGCCGCCGCCAGGCGGGTGCAACGTCGATGGTGATAATGTGCCCTCGTTTGCCCCGATCGCAATGAACAAGGATAAAGCCCGGCAACTCCGCCTCGGTCTCGCCCCGCGCTTCCGCCACCCAGATCTTTACATCCCGCCGGCGAATGTAGCTCTCGAGATCGGCTTTCGAATAGGCCACGCCCGGGGCGAAACAGACTTGGTCGAGTTGGTAGAGCGCCTCAAGATCCGAGGCGCGAAAGGCGCGCAGTCTCGGCGTCCTCAAGCTCTGTTGGACGTGATGGACTTCTTCCAAGTTCACCGGGCGCGCACCGTCGGCTTCCCTTTCAGGTTAGGGGAAGCAGCCCGGTTTCGCGAAACCAAGCTTCCGTTCGCCGCATACCCTCCTCCAGGTTGATCTTTGGATGGTACCCCAGAGTCTGCTCGAGGCGTGTCTCGCGAAACACCGCCGAGCCCGTGAGGAAGGCGAGCGCTCGAAGTGAGGTGGGGCTCCTGCCCTTGAACCGGCCCATAAGGTTTCGCCCGAGGAGAACGAGCTTGGCCACGCCGAGCGGCACAGACGGCAGCTTGTCCCGGCCCGCCAGGCGCGCGTAGGCGCTGAAGAATTCCCGCCAACTTGTGGCCCCGTCATTCACGATGAAGGCCTGGCCGAGCGCGCGATCGTCCGCAGCCGCGAGCAGAATCGCGTCCACCAGGTTATCGATGTAGACGTAGTTGAAGCTCCCGCGACCGCCCGCTATGAGGCGCACCTTTCCTTTGCGGATACGCTTGAATGGGATGATGCTCCAGTGCGGCGAGCCCGGACCATAAACGCAGGAAGGCCGAAGAATCGTGAAAGCGAGCCCGCGGGCCCGGCAGAAGGACCAGACGGCTTCCTCAGCGGCGAACTTCGAATCGGAGTAAGATTCACCGGCCGGACCGCGAGGGCTGTCGTCGGTGATCTCGCCCGCTGTGGGCAACCCGAACGCCGCCACGCTCGAAATGTAGACGAAACGCTTCGCCCCGGCTCGATTTGAGGCCATGAGGATGTTCTCGGTACCGCCCACGTTCGGACCTTCATATTCGGCGCGGGTCGGCTTGGGCCCCACCTGCGCCGCAGCATGGATCACCACGGCGCAACCCTCCGCGGCGCGCTCCAGCAGGTCCTCATCGCCGAGATCCCCCATCACCACTTCGGCGCCCAGTTTCTCCAGATCCGCGCCCTTTTCCGGCCGGCGAGCCATGGCTCGAACGATATGCTCGTCTTGCAGAAGACGGCGCGCTACGGCTCCGCCGATGAAGCCGGTCGCACCCGTCACGAGGATTCGCTGTCCTTGAAGCTCCATGTTTGTGACACCCCCAGCGCAATCTCCCCGGCGAACCTAACCATACCTGACATCGCGTGCGCCATCAACCGTTGACCAAAATCAGGTAAACGGCCCGCGCGAGTATGACTGCCCTGACCGCGTGTTAGTGAGCGGTACCCGGCGGGGCGCGAGCAAGTCTGCGCGAGAACGTCCGCCAGACAACGGATGACCTCCAAATCCTCGCGAAGTCGCTGTCGCTTGGCACCCCGCCAATCTACCGCAATCGCCTCAATTCACACTTCTTCACGGATTAGCGCCCGGAGCTGTGAGCCTGGTCACTGCGCTGCCGGCAAGATGCTTGATATTCAATGGCTTGTATCATGAACGCGGCAGCGCGAGCAGGCCATTGGGGGTGCGGCTGGCGTCGGCGCGACCGATTCGAGTACCATAGGGAGTACTCATGGACTCTTTATCTGTTTACGTGGTGGGTGCCGGCCCGGCAGGGCTGTTCGCGGCCCGAAAAATCGCTGCCGCCGGTCATCAGGTGGCCATCTTCAACCGTGACATCCGGCCCGGCGGCCTGGCCGAGTACGGCATTTATCCCATGAAGCATCACATGAAAGCGGGCTTACGGAAACAGTTCGTAAAGATCCTGGGCATGCCCAACGTCGACTACTTCGGTAACGTTCCGGTGCGGTGTCGCGAGGTGGTGACCACGGATTCGCTTCGCGCCTGGCAGCCTGCCGCCGTCGTGTTCGCCGTGGGTGCGCAGGGCACGAAAAAGCTGGGCATGCCGGGTGAGGATTCGCGTGGAGTCTATTCGGCTAAAGACTTTGTTTACTACTACAACCGGTTACCGCCCTTTTCGTCCGCTGACTTCGCCACCGGCCGGCGGGTGGCCATTATTGGCATGGGAAACGTGATGGTGGACGTGGCCCGCTGGCTGCTTGTCGACCAGCCGGGCGTCAAGCCGGAAGAGGTCACGGTGATCGCGCGCAGGGGGCCGTTTGAAGTCAAATTCGACAAAAAGGAGTTCGATTACGTCGAGCAGTTCTTGGACCGCCGCCTGTTTCGCGAGGAGTTAGCGCGGGTGGCCGGGGTAGTTCAGGCCGCCGGGCAGGACGTGGGCAAGTTGGCCGACTCCGTGTTCCCGTGGCTAAACACCGAGCCAGCCGCGCCGCCCGAACCGAAGCTCACCTTCCGCTTCCTTACCACCCCGGTGGCGATCGAATCCGGCGTCGGCGATCGAATCGAACGCTTGCGTGCGGTAGATAACCTGTTGATTCGTCAGGGAGATAATACCAAAGCCCGCGCGACTGACAAGGAAACCGCCTTGCCGTTTGACACCTTGATCTTTGCCATCGGGGACGTCGCCGATCCTACCGTGGGGTTGCCATACGGAGGAAACGAATACCTGACCAACCCTGACGGGGCCGACTCTGACCGCGCCAGTTACGAGGTTCTTGATCCGGCCACGGGGCAAGCGCTCGACGGCTCGTACCTGGTCGGATGGGCCCGCAAGGCTAGCGAAGGACTAGTGGGAAAGGCGCGCTTTGACGCCGAGCACGGTTGCGACCATGTCCTTCGATATCTTGAACACGCGAGCAAGAGAGCCACGCCCACGGCGGCGGAGATGCTTCGCGCCTTGCAGGACAGGAACGACCCCGTGGTAACAAAGCTGTGGGTGGATCGGCTGTTTCAAGCGGAGGCATGCCAGGCGCAAGCGCTTGGCGTGCCGGAGTTTAAGTACGCCACGAATCAGGACATGCTAGCCGCGATTCGATCGAGCGAATCGCACTGCGCAGCGTAACTTCCCCATTCGCAGCCCTTTTGTCAGCCCAGAATTTTCCTTGTCCTTGGATTTACCTGGCCCGCAGAGGAGGAGCTCGCCTGATTCGCCTTTGGGAGGTTAGCCCGTAACAATATGATTCTAAATTAGTTAATCTGTGTATCCACTTGACTCAGGTGACCCCAACCTATAGTATGCGAGCTCATGGAGGATTACCCTCGGACCGCAGCGGACTTCGAGGCTCGCTTCCGCTCGGAGCAGGCCTGCCGGGAGTATCTGTTCCAACTCCGCTGGCCGGAGGGATTCCGATGCCCGGGCTGCGGTTCCGCCAAGGCCTGGCCCCTGCGTTCCATTCTCCGGCAATGTGCG
>DATDGR010000298.1:0-14961 GCA_036521995.1 Terriglobia bacterium
GTGCGGCGAAGCGTCAGGCAGAAGAACAGGCCGATCAACGCCGTCGCCAGCGCGCCCGTCCAGTCTTCGCCGGGGTTCCTAATGTGACCCGCGCCAAAAGCCGCCGAGAGCAGGAACGCAGAAGGCCAGAATCCCATGCCGGTCGACAGCGTGGCCAGCGCGTATCCGCGGAAAACGTACTCTTCGGCGAGGCCGACGACCAGAAAGGTGACGCCCCACAGTGCAGCATACGAGACGAGCGGCTTGCCGCTCAGTACAACGCTTCCGAAATCGAAACCGTGGCCCAAATGGATCACCGCCAGCAGCGCCGTCAGCGCCGCAAATCCCGAGAGCGCGCCGAGCCAGAACTGGGCCCCAAAAGCACCCCGTGCGGGGAGGCCATAGTCGGCGAGAGAACGATTCTCGATCCGGGCCATCACCAACGACGCCAGCAGAGCCGCGAGAAAGCCTGCAGCATCAGTCGTCAAAATGCCGGGAGGCTTAAACTCGCCGACGAGGGGTCCGATCAGCACGGCCAGAGCGAATCCCGCGATGACCGTGAGAATCAGGAAGATCAGGAGCCGCCAGCCGGCGCGGATACCTTTCGGACCAAGGAAAACCCGGATCACCAGCATTTCGACCGGCCTGGAATCCGGCTGGGCAGGCGGAGTGGACATGGCGGGATCGGGATCATCCATGGGGCGTACGTTAGCTCTTCGGGGGGGCAGTTGTCACTGGGAATACGCGGGTCGCACTCCGCGAAACGTCCGTCCCCTTCGGCGCCAGCTCTGCCAGACGACTGGGCATACCTTTGATACTGCGCGGTTCCGCTGCTAGAATTGTTCCTGTCTGGAGTGGCGGCCGTGTTTTCGAAAGTCCCGTGCCCGATCTGCGTCGCCGCCCGCCCGAGCTTAGGAACAGGCTCGCTGCTGCTGGCCCTGATGCTGTTGCCCCAGTCGGCGGTGGTGTCCCCTGCTTTCGCGCAGTCCGACGTGTCAAAGCCAAGTGCACCCTCTGCCGCCCAAGCGCCCGGGGCACCCTCGCAGCAGGCCAAAGCCGGGACCCCACTCAACAAAGAGGGCGAGATCGGTCTCATCCGGGGGTTGTCGAGCGAGATCGCTGTGTCCAAGGTGGTGCTGCCTCGCGGCAAACACGGCATCTACCTCGACTCCAAGGGTCAAATCGATCAGGCCAAAGCTCAGGAAGAGCTGAAGGAAAACGGTCCCGCCATCAATCCGGGCACGCCCGTGAAGATCACCAAGATAGACTTCAAGGCCGAAAGCCTCACCTTGGAAATCAATGGCGGCGGCAAGAATGGCAAGCACTGGTATCAGCACATCGAGGTCGGCATGGGGTCGACCACGCAGCCTGTCGCAGCGCCACAGAACGAGAATCAGACCCTGGCCTACGGCTCTTACGTTACGCTGAAGTTTCCAGGCCGCGTGCCGGACCTCACGGTTCCGCAGGCCAAGCAACTGCTCGCCCCCGCGCTCGATTTTGAACGTCACTCCCCTACGGTCCTCTACTCGCCTGCCGTGCCGCCGAAATACAAGGAAGCCATCAAGAATCACGAGGTGGTGGTAGGTATGGACCATGACGCTGTGCTGTCGGCCAAGGGCCCGCCCGACCGCAAGGTTCGCGAGGATCAGGCGGACGGCAGCTCCAAAGAGGACTGGATTTACGGCCTGCCGCCGCACGTGCTGTTCGTCACCTTCGACGGGGACACTGTCGTAAGAGTCAAGCAATATTGAGGTACGGTGGCATGCGATTGGGCGAAGTAGCACCTTGCACCGTGGCCTGACCCAAAGCACTGCCAAATCTCACCATTGAAACTCCACCCGCGTCCGGTGAGTGGCGAACTCCTCGTAAGGCCCGACGCTCAGTGTGCGAATCGGAGCCGGCGAGTCAGCGTAGGCTACGACCACCGTGATCAGGTTCCGGACCTTGGCGCCGAAAGCAAGGTAAGGATCGGGCAGGAAAAAGTCCTTCTGCGGCCCGGCGATCACATAGCGCCCCACGAAACGCCCGTTGAGATACAGCAGGGCATCCCGATCGGCCTCCAGTGTAAGTTTCCACGGAATCGACCATCCCTCCGGCGGCGCCTCCAGGCTGAACTCGGTCCGGCACCAGGCGAAGGCTGGTACGATGCCCGCGTGGATAGGAGTGGCTCCGTCCGCGACCGCCTTGAAGGCGGCGCCACCGGCCCCAAAATCGGGATCGACTCGGCGTCCGCGCATGGCGGCCGAAAACCTCTGCACTTGCCATTTCTCGAGGGTTGAGGCCGACAGCACATCTCTTCCATACCGCACCGCCTCGATTCCCTTCATTTCGCCCATCCCTTCTCCGAAGTTCGGACTGCCGAAGAGCTCGTACGCGATCTCGATCGTGTTCGAGCCGTTCTGCGCGTAATCTGCCAGCGCGAAATCTGCCTTTTCCTGAGGCTTCGACGCCTGCGGTACCAGCCGGCCATTGATGAACACCTTTTTGCCGTCGTCGGCGAAAGCCGAGATCCACATCCGGGCTTCAGCCTGATAAGCAAATTCCGCCCGATACTTGACGTAGCCGTAAGGCAGCGCACCCAAGTCATCGAGCGGCCGCAGGGCCGTGTTGAGCCACTGGCCCACGCCGGGATCAAAGCGCTCCAGCCAGGTCTGCGCAGGGCTTAGGATCTGAGGTTCGGCCGGTAGCTTCGGAGTGCTGATGTGGAAGCGGCACGTTTCCCAGTGCTTGTCGTAATCGAACTCCGCCTGAACTCCGTTGAGCCAGAATTTTGCGGGAATGGGGGGGATTAGCGCGATGAGTTCGTGCTCGCCGGGCGTGAAATCGAAGTCCGTCCAGACAGTCTTCTTGGTTACTCCGGTTCCGGCCAGCAGCGCGGCATCGGCGAAAAATGGGACCGATACGGTGCCCTTCTGTTCTTCCTCGGGCAGGGCCGCGTTGCCGGGCAGGATGGAAGAGGGCCAACCCACCGTCCAACTCTTGAGCGCTTTGTCGCGAGGCAGCACCACTACCTGCAGGTGGGCGTTGAACAACAGCATCTTTTGCGCGGGCTCGACGCGCAGCCCGCATACCCAGGACTCATACTCCTGATCCCAGTACTGGTAGGCGGTGTCGCCTTCCACATGTGGCTCGTTTTCAGTAGCCAAGCTGAACTCCACCAGCCGTCCCGGCTCATCGTAAAGCACGAGGTACGGCCGGCCGCTTTCGCCATAGGCCAGAACCTCGGCCGTGGAGTAGCGCAGGATGTTCTCTCCGATGGGTACTTGCACCGGAAGCATTTTCATCTCGAGCGGGCCGAGCTCGAGCTGGCCCTGGCGGGGCAGCGTGACGAGGCGATGGGTGGGCGAGTTGGGATCCTGAAAAGTCGTGCTATAGCGCTGGCTGGCGTTGGCATTCTCACGAACAAACAGGGCTCCGCTCTTGACGTTCGCGCGCAGGGAGACGCTCACTTGCGGGTTCGTGGACGTCGTCGCACCGGCAACGGCATCGGCGCGGGCGAGAATGCCGCCCAGCAACCGTAGAGAGGTGCCGATTCCGCGGGCGGCGTAGTACTTCTCCCACAGGCCGCCGGGCTCACGCAGCGGGGCGGCGTAGTCGTAGGTCGTGGTCAGCTTCTTGGCGGCCCAATCAAGGTTGGTGCCGCCGAATCCCATGTAGTAGTTGTAATAGACCACGCCCTGTTCGATCGCTGTCTTTGAAAGGGCGTTGAGCTGGCGTCCGTCCACGCCGTCCTGGTTCACCGACAGCTTGCCGCCGAATTCAGAAAACCAGCCGCCTTGCAGCTCGGTGATGCCCATGGGCGAGTCCGGCTGCTGCTGGCGTAGCTTGGCGAGAGCCGGCACGAGTTCCTTGGTGATCTGCCAGCGGGGGTAGAAATTGCAGGTGTCGACGATCCGCGAAAAGTCAGGATCCTGCCGGTCCCGAACCTGCTTTGTCCAGCAGGTGATGAGCGGAATGTCGATGCCGGCGTTCCAGGCCATACGCGCCAGGGCCCGGACGTACGCGGCCTTCTGGGCATCGGGCAGCTTCCAGTAGTCATACTCGTTTTCAATCTGCATCAGGACGATCGGGCCGCTGTGGGTCACCTGATGCCGGACGATTGCGGGAAGCACCGCGCTGAACCAGTGTTGGGAAGTCCGAATGCTCTCGGGATTATCGGACCGCAGCGGAAAGCGGCGATTGATCACCCAGCGTGGAAAGCCTCCGGAGTCCCATTCGGCGCAAACGTAAGGTCCGGGGCGGGCGATCATGTAGAAGCCCATGCTGGCGACCAGCTTGACGAAATCTTCGAACTCGCTCAGATCGACGCACCCTTCCTCCAGCTCGTGGTAGTTCCAGAAGACACAGGTCTCGATCACGTTGAAACCCGCGCCCTTCAGTTTCACCAAGCGGTCGCGCCACAGCTCACGCGGGCAACGAGGGTAGTGGAAGGCGGCTCCGAAAAGAAACGTGTCGCGATCATTGACGGTGAAGCAGTGGCTGTCGTAGCGGATGAAATGCGGCTGCGGAAACTCGATCGGCGCACTTGGAAGCGCGGCTGGATTCGAGGCTGAGGCCAAGGACCCAGGCGGCATCGGCAGGGCATGGCCGAGACCCTGACCCGAGCCTAAACCCGTCGCGAGAGGAGCCGCCATTATCGATCGTAGAAAGTCACGTCGCGATCGCGCTCCCACGTTGGCTCCTTGCGTCGGAACCCGACGACTAACATCCTATGAGCTTGTCAGCTTGGGTTCGTTTCGAACGTGCGTTTGAAAGGCCCTCCGCTTACTAAAGGGCTCTTCTTGCTAAAGGGCTCTTCCGGGTCCCGGGTCGGAAACCGAGGCAACCGGCGTCTTGACAACCGGCCATCCACGAATCGCCGTCGACTGAACCACGACGACGGAATGGCTGAATTTTGCGTGGTCTCACCCTCCCGTAAGGCCCCAGCAGGCAAGGTTTTACGAGCCGTCTGAGGCGCAATCCAATTTCCGGCATTTGGGCATGATTTTCGTGCCCGCCAACGCGTAGTCCTCAGTTGCCTGTAGGGTACTGATTCCAAGCTGGTTGTGTCGCTATTTCGCGCTCCGTCTGAGCCGGTTGTTTCCTGCTTTGGGTTTTCTGGGCTTTGAAGGATGCCTGGATTCATCTGATTATAAGGGAGTTGTCTTAATATTGGCCGCGGATTCCCCTTCCAGCTTTGGTTGTAGCCTCGTTTTTGTTGATTCTAAAGGACATTCCAGCTTTGGTCTAGCCCCCGGTTCTTGGCTATCCTATTTATTCTGCTCGACATTCCAGCTTTGGCATTCAGGGGGTGGGGGGTGCCTTTTTTCGTCGCAGTGCCGATTTAGCCTAGAGATGTTGGCTAGTCATAGCCCCTGCGCCTCCTCTCCCGACCAAGCCAGCTATGCGCCATTCTGGACCCAGATCCGGCCATTGTCAAGCACAGGAAACCCTCGCTCGCTTGGGCTTGGGCTTGACTACCTGAGCCCACCGCCTCGTACGACGGCGCCACCCACCAAAATTCCCGAATTCCCTACTAAAGGATAACCCGTTCGTCGCCCCGCCGACGCGTGACCCGCTCGCGGTCCAGATACTCAAGGAGCGGAATCGCGTACTTGCGGGTTACGCCCGTCATTTGCTTGAAACACGGCACGTCGATGCGGCTGCTTTTCGCCTTGCGCTCGGCCATTAGCCGACGTAAGCGGTCAAGCGCGGAGTGATGAAACACGAGCCCTTCCGAGACCTTCACCAGAGTATTTTCCCTTACCAGAACCTGAAAGATCTTTTCCGCGCGCGCGCGGTCGATCGCCAAGCCGGCCAGCACTTCTGAAGCTGCCGGCACTGCCAGTCCAGCCCGTTCGAACGCCCGGCTGATGCTTTCCTTGGCGGCGGATTCCTCGCGGTTGAGGCGCACCTCGCGTCCCGCCAACCGAATCACTTCGCCGTCAATTTCAACCTTCTTCAGTGACGCCAGCGCGTCAAGGGCGGCGTTGAACAGCGGCGCGGATGGAGGCTGGGCCGCCCGGCTCCCGCGCGCGGCAGCGCCTCCGCTTCCCGAGCTGAGCCGTCCCCTCAAGTCCTCTTTGGCGAGGCCGCGGACGAGCGGATTCTGCGCGTGGAAGCTGTCGAGAGCCTTGAGAATCCGAGTAGTCAGGAGGTTGAAGTGCTGCGCGTCCACCAGCAGTGACGGCGGCTGCCCAATGGCGACGAGGCGCCCCTCGCGGATGGAGCCTGCGGCGTGTTGCAGGACATCGCTCGGCCACCAGCCCACGCGCCCGGCCATTGCGTTCACAGTAGCCTCGCCGAGCTCCCGGAGTAAGCGTTCGAGACGTGTCTCCGGGCTGCCGCGCTCCAGCCCTTCGAGAAGCTCGCCCACGCGCGAGTCGCCCGGTCGGTGCCTGGACGGCTGGTTGTCAAGCACGATCCCTCCGCCGATGGTCGTCACCGGGGAGAACTGCCGAATGATAAACCGGTCGCCCGGCAGGAATAAGCCCGAGTCGGCCAGCCGAAGCTGCGCGTAGGTGCGCTCACGGGGCTTAAGCTCGCGGCCCTCCAGCAGCACAATCTCGGCCAGCATCTCGGCGGTTCCGGCGTGAAAGTGAACCCGGCTGCGATTCTTCAGAGGCCGGGCCGAAGCCAGGAGCGAGAGTGCGCAGTCAAGGCGATTCGTAGCCTGGAAGAGACTAGGCGCCGCCAGCACCGTGCCGCGCGAGACCTCCTGGGCCTCGATGCCCGCCAGGTTCAAGGCTGTGCGCTGACCGGCCACCGCTTTACTGACGACCTGGTTGTGCACCTGGATCCCCCGCACCCGCACCTTGCGGCTAACTCGCCCGGCGACCGGGCCGCCACTTGGAAAAAGCTGCGCTTCGGCCTCTTTCTCAATTCGGCCAGCCACCAGCGTACCCGTAACCACCGTGCCGAAGCCCCTAATGACAAACGACCGGTCGACCGGCAAGCGAAAGGGTAGCTCGGCGCAGCGCGCCTGAATGGCCAGGCTCAACCGCCCGAGCTCGCTGCGCAGTTCACTAAGACCTTCACCGCTGCGGGCGCTCACCGCGACCACGGGCGCGTCCTCAAGAAACGAGCCGGCCACGAAGTCGCGCATGTCGAGCCGCACAGCTTCCAGCAGCTCTGGATCCACCAGATCGCGTTTGGTGATGGCCACTAGCCCGTGCTGCACGCCCAGCAGCTTGCAGATTTCGAAATGCTCGCGTGTCTGCGGCTTGATGGACTCGTCGGCTGCCACCACCAGCATCACCAGGTCGATACCGCTGGCCCCGGCCAGCATATTGCGGACGAAGCGCTCGTGGCCGGGCACATCGACGAAGCCGATCCGCACTCCGTTCCCAAGATCGAGGTGGGCGAAACCGAGGTCAATCGTGATCCCGCGGCGTTTCTCTTCGGCCAGGCGATCAGGGTCCGTCCCCGTGAGCGCCAGAACCAGCGCCGACTTGCCGTGATCGATGTGGCCGGCGGTACCCACGATGACGTCCTTCATGATCGATCCAACCCCTTGATCTCTCTAAACGAAACCCATGTCAAGCGTCGAACCAGACCTGCGATCCGTCACTCAGGCGCCTTGGTGGCGGGCGACGGTTGTGGTCGCCTGGAGGTTTGCGAGGCAGGCTTCTTGGTTTGAACCCCCGAGGTCTTCGACGGTGGCTCGGGCGCCTCTACCTCAGTCGAGGAACCTTCCCACACGCTCACCACAGCCCAGTCGCCGAGTTGCTTCTGGAGAACCACGTCGTAATTTGCAGTGGCCTCCGGATCCTCGAGGGCGGCGTGGGCCAAGGCGCGCGTCTGATCCGGAGTGAACGTTACCCGCCCGACTTCAACCTTGGCCTGCGGCGTTTGTAGGGCGCCAGGGCGTTTGGGAGCCGATCCGGGTTCGTCTTGTAGCGCGGCGATGAAGTAGGTGTGAAGCGCCCCGGGGATGGAGGCTCCGGCGTTCTTGCCCTCAGGGGACGCCAGATACCGTGCCCGCGTCTCTATGATCGCTTCGGCGTTCTCCACGTCGTCGCGAATCACCGGATCCTCGATCTTGGTCTCCGCCTTTTTCAATTGTGGGACGAGTTCCGGGTCTGAGCGCACGGTCAATGACCAAACGGCGGCCTCGGTGACGGTGCGGTCCGGCTCCAGATCCGATCTCCCCACCGCCTTCAGCAGCAGCTGGGTTATCTCGGAGGCCTTATATTCTCCCAGCGCTCCCAGGTAAAAGCGGCGCAGGTCGAGATCGCGGGGATCGGCGACCAGCCCTTGCAGAATCGTCGTCGCCTTGTCTCCGCCGAGAAATGCGAGGCACTGGGCCGCGAACTCGGCCGTCCGATCATCCCGCAACGCCGCCTGAAGCTGCGGGATGATGTCCGGACCGGCGGCAAAGGCGGCATCGTAGAGGGCTTCGGAGGCGGCCGGGTTGGTCGAGCTCAGAATCGTGTCGAGCAGCTCAGGAGCCCAGTCGCCTGGCATCGTGGCGTCGTCGGGCGATGCATCAGGGGAGGAGGCTTGGCTGTCGGTCGGAGGCCTGGCTGGATGGAGGAGCGGCGGCTGCGGCCGCACCACGGGAACCTGCGGGGAACCGCCCGAGGTCTGCGGCGCGGCCAGCAGCGCGGCGGTTTGAAAGCAGAGCAGAGCCATCAGCCTTCTGACGAGACCGGCGCCGCGTCCTCGCCCGGCAGGGCAGACCGGGACCGCAATGCGAGCTGCCGCCGCCGTAAGACTCACCGACAGTTTGCAGGGCTTCATCTCTTTCTTGGATGCAGTTCCGGTACTTGTCGTCCTGCAAGGCTTGCGCCCTGAACCTTCTCTTCGTCGCGGCTCTCCAGGCTTCCCGGCCTAATCCGACGAACGGAGATTATAGAGTCGTCGTCCTTCAATTCCGAGCCGAGCTGCCAGGCGCGTCAGTTCCTTGGAGGGTCAAGGCTGTTGCCGGCCTCAGAATCAAATGACGGAGCGCACTCCGCGTCAATTGACGGGTAGGTAGACGAGGAGGCTTCGGTCGTAAATCCTGAAGCGGCAGGAGCAGTCGTCTGAGGCGCAAATCACAGGAATGACCCCGAAATATTGCGGTGCGGTCAGGAGCCCGCATTGGCCGCAAACCGGGCAGGAGATGACAGCGGAGAAGACGCAGGCGGTGCGCGTCCTGAGCGTAGGCGCTTGATCGAGCGCGATGACGTCACCCGGCTCCATGTCGGCTATCTGATCCTCGTCAACATGGTGCACACTCAGTGGCCAGCCACTCGGAGCAGGCCCCCCCGCGACGTTCGACGGCTTTCGCGGCGCTGGACGTGAGGGTGTCGCTTCACCTCGAATGCTGCCCCTGACTCGACGCATCGATCTGTTCTCGCCCATGCTTTGCCAGTGATTGAAGGCTGATCCCGCGTTGCTTCGCCCTGCCTTCTTCTCCAGTGCTATCGACGGAACGGGCCGCCGGGCTGAGTCTGATTTGCGCTGGTTCCAAATTGGTCCACCGATTCCCGGAATGGAACTGGAGAAGGCGGCGAAGCGGCGAAGCGGCGCTTCTGAGGCCATCGGTCACCGCCCGCTCAAGCCCGTAAAACCTCGCGATCGTTACGTTCCGCTGTCTCACAGCCCGCGCTCGAACCTCGTTCATCTCCTTTAACAACCAGCCGTAAAGCCCGCAGCCTCCTAGCCGATACAGAACTTGTTAGCGGGAGCTCAGAGGTCGCCGCCAGAGATTGATCAGGCTGCGCCCAGCCGAAGACTGGGCAACTGAGCTGCCGAAGACGAACGGGCGAGAGCCCGCCGGAGTGTTGGTCAGCTTGGCAGGCTGCATGCTCAGGTAAGGACCGCAGGCGGCCGTTTTTCGACACAGGTGAAGGCGGCTCAAGGTGCGGAACAGGCCTTCCGCGATGACGGTGAAGTGCGTCTGGTGCCGCCGTTTCTCGCGCCTGCGGTGGACCGTTCTAAGTGCCGACCAAGACGTTCCTGAGAGAGGTGGGGAAAATGGCAACGCAGACCGCGGCATCGGGAGCACTTGGCTCCCAAATTCGTCCGCTTACTTCACGACGCCGGACGTCGTGGCCCCTGCAGAAGCAGCCAACTCGCAATCGGGCCAAAGCTCGACGCGAAGCGATAACGGCTGAGCGGGCGCGGGAGCGCGAAGAACTGACCTTGAGGCTGCTCGGACTGGTGAAGCGGGTGGCCCTCGAAATGAGGGAGCATCTGCCCGCCCATGTGGATGTCGATGACCTAGTTAGCGCCGGCACCCTGGGGCTGATGGAAGCAGTGCGCCGTTTCGAAGCCGGCAAGCAAGTGAAAATTGAAACCTACGCCCGCTACCGGATCCGCGGAGCCATCCTGGACGCGTTACGCAACTTGGATCCGGCTTCACGGGATATGAGAAAGAAGAACAAGCGGGCGGAGCGGGTGTTTCAAGAGCTGGGAGCGAAGCTCGGCCGTCCCGCGACCGACGCGGAGATGGCGCAAGCCCTTCACGTGAGCCTGAAGGATTGGTACAAGTCGGTGAATGAGCTTCAGAGCATGGGCGTGGAGTGGCTCCGGCCCACCCAGATGGGCAACACGCGGCAAATCGACCAGGAGGATCTGCCTGCCACAAGTCAGGAAGACCAGTTTGACCTTTGCTTCCGGCGAGAGCAGCGCGACCTGCTCAACAGGGCCCTGGAGCGGTCCACGGAGCGCGAGCGGCTGGTTCTATCGCTCTACTATGAGCACGACCTCACCATGAAGCAGATCGGCGACGAACTCGGCATCGATGAGTCCCGCGTTTCGCAGATCCATTCAGCGGCTCTCAGCCGGCTCCGCGGCCGAGTGCAGACGATGCTGCGCGGGGCGATGAGGGCGCCGATGAGCGCTCCGGCGTTTGCCGCCCAACTATAGATCTGCGAGACCGCCATTGCCGGGCTCGGCTGTCCATGGTACAAACGAAACAGGGTTCTCGATATCGAGCACCCGGTTCTGCGCAGTAAGGCCGGCGAAGCCCCGAGGCGGCGGTCGACACGGATGAATCGATACGACGGCAAGACTTTCGAAAACCAGAACGTGGTTCTGGACGAAGGCGTCTTTATCAATTGCGTCTTCAAGAATTGCAGCCTTGAATATAGTGGCGGAGATGTGTACGTGCAGAACTGCCAGGGCGACGGATGTCAGTTGATCTGGCGTGGCGCCGCCCAACGAACCGTTTTCCTGCTGCAAGGTCTTGGCCTGATGGCAGCGCCCACACCGCCACCCTCCGCCAATACCCGCGTGCAGTAGCCTCGGGATTCCAGTTACAGCCGTTCTACCTCTGTTCTTTCCACCGCCCTCTCACCGCCCTTATACTTGATTGCAGGAGAGGATATGCCCTCGCGTCGTCGCTTCCTGGCTCGTCTTGCGGCCGTGAGCGGTGGTGTGCTGGCCGGGCGTTATCTTTGGCTGGCCGGAGGAGCCCGGCTCGGCGAGGCCAAAGGTAAAGACTCGCCGGCGCCGCTGCCGGTCCGCTACCTCAACGTGGCGCAAGAGGCGGGGATCGATTTCGTGCAGGACGCTACGGCCAGCGACCAGAAGTACTACCTTGAGACCATGGGTACCGGCCTGGGCTGGATCGACTATGACCAGAACGGTCTCATGGACCTGTATTTTGTGCAATCGGCGGCCACGGACATCTATACGCCTCCGCGTCCGCTGCACTCGGTCCTCTATCGCAACAACGGTAACGGCACTTTCACCGACGTTACCGAGAAGGCCGGCGTGGGCGCCGCCGGGCTTTACGGCCAGGGCATGGCGGTCGGCGACTTCGACAACGACGGCTTTCCCGATCTCTACGTCACCGGTTACGGCCGCTCGATTCTTTTCCGCAACAACGGCGACGGTACTTTCACCGATGTCACCGAAAGGTCCGGCGTGGCGGATAGCGGAGGCTGGGGCACGAGCGCTGGCTGGTTCGACTACGACCGCGACGGCTTCCTCGATCTGCTGGTGTGCAATTACATCGAATGGTCGCCTCCGACCAACATCTGGTGCGGCGACCACAAGCCGGGTTACCGTTCCTACTGCCATCCTGACAACTACCGGGGCCAGCGTTTGAAGCTCTACCACAACAATCACGACGGCACATTCACGGACGTGAGCGATAAGTCCGGGGTAGGCCGTCCCGAGGCCAAGGGCATGGGCGTTGTGCTTGCCGACTTCAACCATGACGGCTGGACCGACATTGCCATCGCCAACGATACCTGGCCGAATTTCCTCTTTCTCAACCAGCGCGATGGTACGTTCAAAGACGTTTCGTTCATCTCGGGAATCGCCGCCAGCGAAGACGGCAAGTACGAGGCCGGCATGGGTATCGACGCGGCTGACCTGGACGGCGACGGCTGGCCCGAAATCTACGTCACCCATCTCGATCAAGAGCTGAACCGACTCTACCACAACAATCGCGACGGCACCTTCGATGACGCTACCTACTCGAGCGGGATCGGCAACTCGGTGATCAATCTGAGCGGCGTCACCATGAAGTTTCTGGATTATGACAACGACGGCTGGACAGACATCTGCCAAGTGAATGGGGCCATGCTCGACAACATCAAGCTGTATCACTCCGAGGTGAGCTATCCGGAGCCAAAACTGATGTTCCGGAATCTCGGTGGCGGTAAATTTAGCAAGGTGTCGGAGCAGCTTGGACCCGACTTCATGCTGCCCGTGGCCGGACGTGGCTTGGCTGTGGCGGATTACGACAACGACGGCGACCTTGACCTGGCCATCAATGTCCGCGGCGGCCCGGCCGAGCTGCTGCGCAATGATGGCGGCAACGCGCATAACTGGCTGCAAGTCTTCCTGATCGGAACCAAGTCCAACCGTGACGCGGTGGGCGCCTCGCTGAAGCTGGTGGCGGAAGGGTTCACGCAGGTGAAGCAACGGCAGGGTGGTATGGGCTACATGTCGGCCAGCGATCCCCGGGTCCACTTCGGCCTCGGAACCCGCAAGGCCATCGAGTCTCTCGAGATCACCTGGCCGAACGGCGCAGTAGAGAAGCTCGACAGGGTCCTCATCAACCAGATCATCGCCGTGAAGGAGGGCGAGGGCATCGTGCCGCGGCCGTTTCCGAAGGTTCCTGCGAGTAAGCTCGCCCAGCCGGCTCGAATCCAGCCTCACGACACCGGCACACCTTGGCGATCGTGATTGTAAAGCGTCATCCTCATTCCGTACTCCGGCCGCAAGGTCAGTGAAGGCAGGGGCCAAGTGCGGTGGCCGGGAACCGTGCGGAAATGGAAGCGGCGCATGATCGTGGCCAGCACCAAAGCTGTCTCCAGGAGGGCGAGCTCCTTGCCGATACAGACGCGCGGGCCTCCTGCGAACGGAAAGTAGGCGAACTTTGGCAGCCGGTCAATCAACCCACCGGCCCACCGTTCGGGGCGGAACGCATCCGGCTCGTCGAAGAAGCGCCCGTCACGCTGCACCACCCACTGAAACATAGCCACCGTAGACCCTTTCGGAATCGTGTAGCCGCCAATCTCGCAGTCGCTGAGGGCTTCGCGGACCACACCGTAAGCGGGAGGGTACAGGCGCAGCGATTCCTTGATCACCCAGTCAAGATACGACATTCGAGGCAGGTCAGCGAGTGTCGCCGGGCGGTCTCCTAGAACGCTATCGAGCTCTTGAACCAGCTTCGCCTCAGCCTCGGGATGTTCCCCCAGCAGAAATAGCGTCCAGGTGAGAGCGAGCCCCGTGGTCTCGTGCCCGGTAAAGAAGAGAGTTGCCATCTCGTCCCGGAGCTGGCGATCGGTCAGCTCAAACCCGTAGGCCTGCTGCGCGTGCAAAAAGGCGGTGAGCAGGCTTTCTTCGTCTCCGTTCGACTGTCCATCCGATTGGCGGCCCTCGCGAATGGCGTCGTAAATGATCCTGTCGAGACGCCGCATGGCGCGACGGTAGCGCACGTTGCCAGGCGTGGGAATCCACTCCGGGATGGCGTACATGCCAAAGCGGTCGGCGAACTGTTCGAGGTAGACATTGATGGCTGACGTCGCGTCCTCGATCTCGTCGGCGATATTGCGGCCGAAAAGCACCCTGCTGATGATCTCGAGGGTGAGTCGCATCATCTCGTGGTGGACGTCCCGGACTTCGCCGGCCCGCCATGGCTCGAGCAACCGCTCCGTGTAACTGACAATCGTTCCGGCATACGTATCGATGTGCTCGTGGCGGAAAGCGCGCTGCCCCATGCGGCGCTCGCGCACCCAGGTGTCGCCGTCACTGGTCAGCAGGCCATCGCCAAACAAGGCCCGGCTCTCCCGCAGGTAAATGGCCTTGATGAAATTCCGGTAGTTGGTGACCAGGATTTCCTCAATGTAGCGGGGATGGCTAACCAGATAGGTGGGGATGTTCACCACCTTGAAGAAAACGATGTCACCATACTGGCGTGCCATCCGGGTAGCATACTTGACGTCCTCCTCGCGAATCTCACGAAGCACACCCAGCAGGAAGTGTCCTTTGGGGCCGGGGGGGCGTTTGGCAGCAGACATAGTTTAATAGGATCTGGTCTAGGCGCAGCTGAACAGCTATCTTACAACGGTTTGCTTCCCGCTAGAGGGTGGACGGCCCTAGCCCTTAAAGTCGACGAGCGCTCGCCCAAAGTGACGGCACTCGCCACTCCTAACCTTGTCCGCCGTTAGGCCAACACGACGTCCCGTCCCAACCCTCGGGCTCTCGCGACCCTTGACTATGGATGAGAGATCGTACTCAAAGGTTGGAGTCGAAGTAGGGAATCGAGCAATGGCCGCAGGCGCCGTTGATTCTGAAGCAGGGCGGCAGCTCTTATTTCAGGCGCTTTTCCTCCTGGTCTCCTCCCCGTCTCTCCCACGCCGCAGTTTCTCTTGCCGCCGGAGTTCCTCCAGGCGAACCTTGGCCACCCGGCGAAAGGCAGGCCGGGGGTCTGATTCGATCCCGGCCTGGCAGTCGGCCAGCAGCCTTTCGGCCTCAGCAAAGTGACGCTGTGCCGTGAGACAGGCTCCCAAGGCGCTCTCGGCTTCCGCTAGCTGCCAGGGCACGAGCGGAAAC
>DATDGR010000299.1:0-7637 GCA_036521995.1 Terriglobia bacterium
TCTACAAGCAGGAACTATACGAGGAGGCCCTGCAGAGGTACATGGCGCTGCTCGATTATAAGGTGTCGACCGGCTACGACTTCGATCAGAAGCACGAGAAAGAGGACGAACGCCGCGTCGCCGATACTTTTCGGGCGGTCAGCCTAAGCTTCAGCACGGTCGGTGGGCCGGACGCGGTCCAGCAGTACTTCTCGAGCACGAAAAGTCGACCCTATGAAGACCGCGTTTACAGCAATCTCGGCGAGCACTACCTGACGAAGCTGCGCTACGATGACGCGGCGAAGACATTCAACGCTTTCATAGCGCTTCATCCTTTCCACCATGCTGCCCCACGTTTCAGCATGCGCGTGGTGGAGACTTTCACCAAGGGCGGATTCCCCAAGCTCGTTCTGGAGTCGAAGCGGGACTTTGCGTCCAAGTATGGACTGCAGGCGGAATACTGGCAGCACAACAAGCCCGAAGAGTTGCCGGAGGTGCTGGCCTACCTGAAGACGGACCTGAAGGACCTTGCGACTCATTACCACGCTGAGTATCAGAGTGCGCAGGAAGCGAACGAGAAGCTCGCGAATTATCATGAGGCTCTCCGATGGTACGGCGACTACCTCAAGTCCTTCCCGAAGGACGCGGAGTCGCCGATGATCAACTACCGGCTCGCGGACCTTCTCTTCGAGAACAAGGATTTCGGCGAGGCGGCCAAACAATACGAGCGCACGGCCTACGAATACCCGGCCAACGCTCAGTCGGCGCCTGCGGGTTACGCCGCAGTCTACGCATTTCGCGAGCACCTGAAGGTCGTAGGCAAGGAGAATCAAGACGCCGTCAAGCACGATACGATCGCGAGCTCGATCAAATTCGCCGACACGTTCCCGACCCACGCTCAAGCCGCGGCGGTCCTCGGAGCAGCTGCCGATGACTTATACGAGATGAAGGACTATCGCGCGGCCGTCGGCTCCGCCCAACGTGTCATCGATAAATATCCGGGCGCGGAGATGCCCATCAGGCGCTCCGCGTGGATTGTCGTTGCGCACGGCTCATTCGAACTCGCCCAGTACCCGCAGGCCGAACAAGCCTACACTCAGGTGCTCATGGTCACGCCGGAGAGCGATGAGTCGCACGCCAAGCTCGTTGACAACCTAGCAGCCTCCATCTACAAGCAGGGTGAGCTCGCAAGAAACGCCGGGGACTATCGGGCAGCCGCCGATCACTTCCTGAGGATTCGCACGGCAGCGCCTACGTCCACAATCCGTCCGACGGCCGAGTACGACGCCGGCGCCGCGCTGATTGAGTTGAAGGACTGGAAGGCAGCCGCAGGCGTCCTTGAAGCTTTTCGTAGCACCTACCCCAAGCACAAAATGGCGGGCGAGGCCACGAGACTGATCGCACGTGCCTACCGTGAGAGCGGCGAGTTGTCGCACGCCGCCGGTGAGTACGAGCGGCTGGCGTCCGAGTCAACAGACGAGACAGTGCGTAGGGAGTCGCTGCTCGTAGCAGGCGACCTCTACCAGCAGTCCAATGCAAAGGATAAGGCGTTGGATGTGTACCAACGCTACGTCACCGATTTTCCGAAGCCGCTCGAGCCGGCCCTAGAGACCCGCTCCAAGATCGCCGAAATACATAAAGCGGCACACGACGACGCTCTCTATCAGAAAGACCTGACGGAAATCGTACGTATCGACGCAGAGGGAGGGGCGGAAAGAACCGGCCGGACCCGGACGCTCGCGGCCCGTTCGGCGCTGGTCCTGGCGGAGCAGCTCTATCAGGCTTTCGTGGCCGTAAAGCTGCGGCAACCGTTCGAGGCCAGCCTGAAGGAGAAACAGCAGAAGATGGATGCCACGATCAAGGCCATGGGTGGGCTGGTGGACTACGAAATCGCCGACGAGACGGCAGCCGCCACGTTTTACATGGCCGAGACCTATTTCAACTTCAGTCGTTCACTGAAGGAGTCCGAGCGCCCGGCCGACCTGAAAGCCGCGGACGTGGACAAGTTCGAGGCGGACCTCGATGAGGCAGCGTATCCCTTCGAGGAGAAAGCTATAAAGGTACACGAGAAGAACATGGAAATGTTGCACGCCGGCGTCTTCAACGATTGGACTGAGAAGAGTCTCAGCAGGCTCGCCGAGATGGTGCCCGGCCGCTACGCGAAAAGCGAAATGAGCAGCGGCTTCATCAGCGCGATTGACCGTTACGTGTACCGATCCCCGCTATCGCAGGCCTCGACCCAGACAGCGAATGCTGGGACGACGCCGAGCAACGCTGGCACGACGCCAAGCAAGCCGGACCAGACGACGCCAAGCAACGCTGGCACGACGCCAAGCAACGCTGGCACGACGCCGAGCAACGCTGGCACGACGCCAAGCAACGTTGGCACGACGCCGAGCAACGTTGGCACGACGCCGAGCAACGCCGGCACGACGCCGAGCAAGCCGGACCAGACGACGCCAAGCAAGCCGGAGCAGACGACGCACCCCGCCTCGGTGGCTGCGAACGACGGAGTGGTGAAAAATGCGAATCCGCATTAGTACCCGATCCATAAAGGCGATTTGCCACGGGATAGCGTTGCTGAGCCTGCTTCTCGCCCTGGGCTGCGGACAGGCTGCCCAACGCACGGTGACGGCCGGGTCGATGGAGACGAAACAGCCGCCGGCACCCCAGACCGCGCCCTTGGACTTCGAGCGGGATGCAGGTGGGGTCACGATAACGCAGCAACCCCCCGTCCCGGACGAGGTGCGCACCCAATACGACGAAGCGGTGCGCATGCTTGGGGAGGCGCAATACGATCGCGGTATCGCCTTGCTGCTCAAGGTGACCGAACAGTCGCCCACCTCAACGGCAGCGCACATCAATCTCGGCATCGCATACGCACGCACTGGCGATCTGGACCGCGCCGAGGCCAGCCTGAACAAGGCGGTGGAGTTGAGTCCACACCACGTCGCAGCCTACAACGAACTCGGCCTGGTGCAACGGCGCAAGGGAGAGTTTGCGAAGGCGCGCGCTAGTTACGAGGCCGCTCTGGCACAGTTCCCCGACTTTCACTATGCGCATAGGAATCTTGCCATTCTGTGCGATCTATATCTTGGGGATTACCCGTGCGCACTGGAGCACTACCAAGCATACAGCCGGCTCGTTCCGGACGACGGCGAGGTCGTCAAATGGATTGCCGATCTTCGCAAACGCACGAGCCGAAAGGAGAAGCCATGAGGGGAAACTTGTTGCTCGTGTTGCTGCTCGTGTTGCTGCTGGCGACGGTAACCGCCCAGACGGATCAAAAGCCCGGGGCCGAACACCCCGCAGGTGCCACCAAAACGCAGAAGAAGGAAGCCGCAAACGGACAGAAGGAAGAAGCACACGCAAAAACGAAAGCAGCTCAGGAAGAGACCGCAGAAGCCCCGGCAGAGCCGAAAAAGGCCCAGGGACAGGCTGAAGCGGCGCAGGTAAAGACAGCAGAAGGACAGACGGAAGAAGAACCGCAGGCAGTGACGGACAAAGACCCGAAGTTAACCTCCGTCCCCGGAGGAAAGGCGCTGGGCATGTCCATTCTGGGCAATCAGGAAGCGCCCACGTCGCTGGTCATTGTTCCCTGGAAGAGCTCGGAAGTTGGCCGCGCGACTGGCATCTCGCCGATGCTCGATGACTCCAGGCAGCCCGTGGACAAGGAGGTGTTCATGCGGGAGCTGCGTTATTACGAGATCAGGTCGGAAAAGAAGCCGTGAACCGGCCGTTTGCGCTTCGCTGGATTGGATTTTTGGAAGCAATCGAGCGACTAGTTGCAGGAGTCTGCGCGGAGGGATGCGCAGCCAAAAGTGAGACTCTTCATGGTGGGGTCCATTCATGGATCCCCATTCTGATCCGCCGATCCCACCCATGCGATTTCTTAAACTCTTAGTCTCTGTTCCTGCTCGCCATGTCTCTAGCAGCGCTCACTACTGAAATCTCCGCCGGACATCAAAGCTCTTTTCCTGCTGTCATTCTCTGACTGGCAATCACCTTGGTGGCAACGAAACCGGATGGTCCTTTCGCAGTGAAAGCTGGCCAGCCTCCCGCGCTGCGAGCGCTCGTGATAGGCGGGTTACTCTCGGCCATTCCGTGAGTTGACGAAGACCAGGTCATCCATAGCCCTGTTGGCCGAAGGCGACACGCTACCTTCGGAGGTATCGGCCCCAAGATACAAGGGGCTTTAGTACCCGTGTACTGTTGTTGCCGTCAGCAGCCTGCTCAATACTCAACCCAGTCCGAAACTACGGTCCAAGAGCTGCGAGGGGAGTATAGGGAAATGAAATATGCGGTTCATTCATCGGTGGTGATTGCTTTGGTTCTGGAAGAGACGGAAGTTGAGGAGCGCCGCCAGACATGTCCATTCTGGGCAATTAAGACGCGCCCAGGGCACTGGTCATCTCGCAGCTTGGCAACGCCTTCGGCACCTCAGGCGTGCTCGATGAGTTGAGGCGACCAATTGACAAGAACGTATTCATGCGAATGTTGAGTAATTACGAAATCAGGTCGCAGACAGAGCACCCCAGCGGTGCGCCGACCAAAATGAATGCGGCGCAGCCCGCGGCTGCGGCGCAGAGGAGGAACACGTGACTTTTACGGAGCTACTGAGAAACGTCGGCCTATTCGGGGCCGCCGTGATATGTTGCCTTATCGCGCTGTCCATCTTTTCGGTGGCAGTGATGGTTAACAAGTACCGCCGTTTTCGCGCGGCCTCGCGCGAGTCGCAGATTTTCAAGGCCGAGTACCAGAAGTTCCTCCACGGAGGAGAGGTCCAGGAACTGATTGACGCCGTGCGGAAGCACGATCAATCCCACGTGGCGCAGGTGGTGTCAGCGGGCATTCTCGAGTACGAAGGCGTGCGCGAGGCTGGAGGCGATCTGGTCGCTTCACTCGAGCTTGTCACGAGCGCACTCAGAGACTCCATGTCCGAGACGCTGATCCAGCTGAAAGCCGGTATGGGGTTCCTGGCTACGATCGGCTCTACGGCCCCGTTCGTCGGCCTCTTCGGAACCGTGGCTGGAATCATCAACGCTTTTCGGAACATCGCGGCCACGGGGTCCGGCGGCATGTCTGTAGTTTCGGGCGGCATCGCCGAGGCCCTGGTCACGACGGCCCTGGGCATCTTCGTCGCGATCCCAGCCGTTGCCGCGTTCAACTACTTCTCAGGCAAGATAGAAAACTTCCACATCGAGATGAATCGGGCTTCCACCCAGCTCGTGAACCGCCTCTTCAAGGCGCCGCAGCAACTCATAGAGCGGATGGCCAAGATGTCGGTGGACGCGGAGGAGAACGCGTATGCGCCTCGGTGAAGGGAGCAAAATGCAGTCGTCCATCAACGTCACGCCGCTCGTCGACGTGGTGCTGGTGCTGCTGATCATCTTCATGGTGATGGCGCCGCAAATGAGGAAAGGGCCGGATGTCCGCTTGCCGAAAACGGAGAAGCCGAGCCAGCAGGGCGACGAGAGAGGCCGGATCCTGGTCTCTATCGACCAGGCCGGCGGGCTGTGGGTCAACAATAAGCCGGTCGCAGCCGAGCAGTTCGGCGACGCCCTCCGCGCTGCAGTAGCCGCCGAGTCGGATCCCAAGGTCGTGATCCGCGGCGACGCCAAGCTCAACTTCGGTCCGGTCCGAGAGGCTATGCAGGCGATCGAGCAGGCCGGCTTCCGCGGGGTAGGGCTGATCGCGAAGGACCGCAGCACTGGGGCGCGAGGAGAGTGAAGTCATGGAGTTCAACACAAGCGATTCCGGATCCGGTCTGCAGTCCGAGATCAACATCACGCCGCTCGTCGACGTAGTGCTCGTGCTGCTGATCATCTTCATGGTCATCGTTCCGCTCCTCATGCGGGGCTATGACGTCAACATCCCTAAACCCTCGACCAATGCCGTGCCCGCGCAATCCCAAGAATCGCGGCTGATCCTGATCATCTCGCCTACGGGCTGCAGCATCGTCGGGCCCTCGGCGGGGGAGGGGCTTCCGACGGACTGTCGCGTGATACTGGGCGACCAAAAGATCGCTGCGACGGAATTGCCCGCGCGCGTGGGAGAGATCCTGGGCAGCCGGCCCCCGGAAAAGCGCGTGCTGTTTCTCGCTGTTGACGACCGCTTGAACTACGAGGGAGTTCTTCGCATCCTCGATCTCGCGAAGTCGGGCGTCGAGGATTTGAAGGTCGAATTTATCACGAGCAATTGAGGTGGCTGCTTTGGCGACAACCATGGAAATCAGCAGGCGCGTGTTCAGAGAATCCGGGGCTCCGTCCACCCGTAGCATGGTGGAGAGCCTTGTGATCCACGCCATCGTGGCCTTGCTGATGCTCGTGGGGGCATCAGTACTGGTTCGTAGCGGCGCGCCCCGCACGAAGAAAGAGATCGACATCGTCTTCTATCGTCCAGCGGCGGTCCCAGTCACGACGACCGCGGTCCCGCCTCCTCTCTCAAAGGGGACAAATACGGCGGAAGCGAAACCGAAGGCCTCTGAAGCTCCCAACGGGCCTGGGAAACCGGACCTCCCAGCAGGTCCGGAAAAAGGATTTTCTGCGGAGGCGAAGCCGCCCGAGCCAAACGTGGGGAGGGCGGGCATTCTGGCATTCAAGGAGCAGTTCGCGAGCCTGACCGAGGACCAGAACGCGCCGCGTCTCGGAACCGATGCACGTTACGGTGCTGCCGACGAAGTGGGCCAAGCATCATCCCACTCCGTGTTGACGACTAACACGCCGGGATCAAGTGGTGGCATTGACGCCGGCTCGTTGAGCCGCAACGTGGGAGGTGGTGGCGGCAGAGGCGGTGGCGGTGGCGGCAATGGCGGAATGCCGGGCGTGAAGGTGGCCCGGGCGACCAGCTCGATCGCGTCGATCGGCGGCGGCGATGGCGACCGACCCAAGGCGCACAGCGGCCCAGGGCCTTCCCGCACCGACGAAGAAATACAGATTGTGTTCGATCGTTACAAAGCGGCTTTCTACCGGGATTACAACCGGGCGCTGCGCAGTAACCCGACCTTGCAAGGCAAGATGGTGCTGCGCCTGACGATCGAGCCGGACGGCGCCGTGTCGATGTGCCAGCTGCAATCGACTGACATGGATGCGCCGGATCTCGTGGTTCAGGTGGTGAGCCGCGTCCGCACGATCAATTTTGGCGCAAAGGATGGTGTGCAGGCCGTGACGATCGTGTACCCGATTGACTTCCTGCCGGCCTCGTGAAGCCGGCGACCGAAGCGAAGGGCACGGATGCCCGGGAGGATTAGAGAAGCTACAAATCTGAGCAGTTGAACCCGACGCGATTTTGACAAAGGCATAACCATCGAAAGATGGCGACGCAAAGTCACCGGTCTAACGGGCCGCGAGCCCCACGACGGCGGGACCGCCGAAATTCAGTCCACAGCGGTGGCTGCCTCGGTCCCGAAATCACTTGATGAGTGGAACGAGGGCGTAGATGACTTCTAGCAACACCAACAACGCGAGGCCGCGCGGCAGCTGGATCAAAATCCTGCTCGACAAGCTGCGCCTCACTCCCCTCTTCCGCGTGCGACTTCTAGAGATCGATGATGTGCGGAATCCCCTCATAGCTCATGCGGTTATTGGCAGCCCAGCAAGAGCACGGCTGTTCAAGGGAGCACGCGCTATGAAGAGCATTTTATTTGTTTTCGGCATCGT
>DATDGR010000300.1:0-2663 GCA_036521995.1 Terriglobia bacterium
CATTCGTGGGCTGCCTGCGTGGATTTGCAGGTAACGTAGCCTTCGACGTAGCATCGGTAGTCAAAGGGCTTTGCCGTCGTTGCCTGGAGGACGATATGACGATCACGGGTCGATGCCTCTGTGGGGAGATTCGCTGGGAAAGTTCGGCGCCGCCGATCGTCACGCGCGTTTGCTGGTGCAGGGATTGCCAATATCTCGGCGCCGGGAGCGGAACGGTCAACGCCTGCTTCCGTACGGCGACGTTCATTGTCAGCGGCTCGACCAACGACTATCCAAGTGTCGCGGACGGCGGCAACCAAATGCATCGGCGATTTTGCCCAACGTGCGGGACGCCGCTCTTCAGTGAGGCAGAGGCGCGGCCCCATCTGGTCTTTGTGCGTGTCGGCACCTTCGACCATCCGAATCTTGCCGATCCTGCGTTGACGATCTGGACCTCGTCTGCGCCACGCTGGGCCTGTATCGATGCAGAGTTGCCGCGAGTGGAAAGGCAACCACCGCCAGCTGCATGATGAGTGACGCCTAAGCAGATCAAGTTATGCGATTGGTAATCTGAAGTCGTCCTTCCCATCGGGTTGAACTGCGACCACCGACGATCGCGCCGCTCCGACTCGATGGTCGCTGAACGGGTAGAGTCGACGACTGGCGCGGTGGCGATAGGCGTTGGCATCTCTGTTACCGCGCCTTTCGGTTCGCGGTGCCCCACTAGCCACACCATAGCTCCGTTTCCAGTCGCCGCTCATCGAACCGGACGTGCAGATCTCCCGCATCCGGCTCTCGGACAAGACTTCACGCCTTCACCCACGACACGTCGTGCCCAAGCCGGCTAAGGCGAACGAGACCGAAGTACCCGTAGAGGTGCGAGAGTGGATAGGTCCCGCCCCTGCGTCGCCTGACCTTGTGCTTGGTGCGCAACCACCGGCGCAACCGCGCAGCGGTATAGCTGTCGAGCGCCCGATACGCCTTGCTGATCGTGCCTACTCGGAAGTAGTTCGCCCAGCCACGCAGCGTGCGATTCAACTTGCCTACCAACTCCGTGGTGCCTTGCCACGTCATCGAGACTGTCGTCAGCGCATGGATCTTCTCGACCATGCGCCGGATGCTTCTCTTCGACGGTCGCATGCCCAGGCGGGCCCTGCCGGTCGTCGGCGAATACATCCGCCCAAACGTGTACCCCAGGAAGTCGAACTCGCCTTCCGGTACCGTGCAGATTCGTGTCTTCTCCTCGTTGACCGTGAGCTTCAGCTGGCCCATGAGCTCGCGCATTCGTTGCAGGGCCTCCTCGGCCTTGCCTTTCCTGCACAGGATCACGAGATCGTCAGCGTAGGTCACGATGCGACTGCCAAGGCGCTTGTCCAGTCCGAGCTTCTTCCATCCCAGCACGAAGCGGCGCATGTACAGATTGGCCAACAACGGTGAGATCGGTGAACCCTGCGGGATGCCGCGCCCGCTGTCCTTGGCCTCGGTCGTACGCGTCTTCCGGCCTCGATCGTCGGTTTCTTCCACAGGGCACTCCAGCCACATCTTGATCAGATGCAGCACGCGCCGATCCACGATGCGTCGCGCGAGCGAGCGCATCAGTTCGGCGTGAGGAATGCTTCCGAAGTAGTCCGCGAGGTCGGCGTCTACGACTTCCGGGTGGCCTCGGAACAGCGTCTCCTCCACCTCGACCACCGCCTGTTGGGCATTGCGGCCCGGCCGGTAGGCGTACTGCTCCGGTGGAAGATCGGCTTCGAAGATCGGATCGAGCACGAGCAACGCTGCGCTCATGCACACCCGATCGCGCAAGGTCGAGATGCCCAGCGGTCGAAGCTTGCCATTGGCCTTCGGGATAAACACGCGTCTGATAGGGCTCGGTCGGTAGGTCTCCTTTCTGAGCGCAAGCGCCAGTTCGCCCAACCACCGTTCCACCCCGTACGCCTCGACATCCGCAAACTCCTGCCCGTCCACACCCGGCGCGCCCTTGTTGGAGCGGCACTGCGCATAAGCATGGACCAGGATATCGTCGCGACTGATCTTGTCATATAGGGAGTAGAAGCGATAGCCCGGCTCTGCCTTCGCTTTCGCGTGCAACGCCGTCTGCAGCTTCTGAACACTCTTCGGAGTTGCTAGGTTGCCCAATCTCCGAGTCCTTCGCTACTTGTTGCGTTCGTCTTGAACTAAGGCCCCTTCCCTCCACCGACGTTACTCGGCTTCAGCGGTACTACGAGCCTCTCCGTCACCCCATGGCGTCCAGCCTGTCCCTCGCGGGCGTCCGGTTGATCATCCCTGATCGCGCCTTGGGGCTTCCCGTGTTGCGCGCGCTTTCCTTGTGTGCATGCTGTCGCCACTACCCCGGCGCAGCCACTGGCGGTACTACCTCGCTCATCCGTCCTGTGGTGTCAGCCTTCCCCGGTATGGCTGCCGGGTCGGCCCGCGCATCGTCCTTTTCGAGGCTTGCTCGGCGTTCACTCGCGTTACGGCCTGCACACTCGCGCTGTCACCGTATTTCGTGACACGCTTTACCCGAAGGCTTCAGCCATTTCGTCACCTCCATGACTGCTCCGGTTGCTTCCGGCTGGAGCGGTTGCCGGGTGGGACCTTCACCCACTGGAAAGCGCCGCCTTTCCACGGCGCACACCCATACCGGACATTCGGAAGATGATCACGCGGCGCAAAAAAATTTC
>DATDGR010000301.1:0-13413 GCA_036521995.1 Terriglobia bacterium
AAAAGCAAGAACCGCGCGCGGAGAAAAAGACAAAAAGCAAAAACACATTCAGCGAAAAAAGGAGGCCCCGGCCCCACGACGGGTTACATTCTTACACTGCAAGACGATCCGCTGAAAGTTACATTCTTAGACTGCTTGACAGGCACCGATGTACATAACAGATTGGAGGGACCCTCGTGCCAGCCGGAGCTATAATCCGGTGGTGTGCCGCCTGGAGCATGTCATGGCTAAGGGGAAGCGCAAAGAAGGGAAACCGGGCGGAGAGGTGCTGCGCAACGCCAGGGAGACCGCGCAGATCGAGGAGTACTGGCATCTGCTGGGCCGGGCGAAGCCGCACAAACCGCGGAAGGGCTACAAGTACGTGGAGGAACTCGCCTATCTGCAACTTGAATTGATCAAGCTTCAGGAATGGGTGCGAATCAAGGGGTTGCGGGTCTGTGTTCTGTTTGAAGGTCGCGATGCTGCCGGCAAGGGCGGCGTGATCAAGCGCATCACCCAGAGCCTTAATCCGCGCGTCTGCCGCGTGGTGGCTCTCGGCACTCCCACCGAGAAGGAGAGGGGCCAGTGGTACTTCCAGCGCTACGTGGCGGAATTGCCGTCACGGGGCGAGATTGTTCTGTTTGACCGAAGCTGGTATAACCGCGCCGGGGTGGAGCACGTGATGGGCTTTTGCACCGAAGCGGAGTATCGCGAGTTCCTGCGGGCCTGTCCCTTGTTTGAGGAGATGCTTCTGCGATCGGGCGTCATTCTTGTCAAATACTGGTTTTCGGTGAATGACGAGGAACAGGAACAACGCTTTCAGGAGCGTATGCGCAACCCTATCAAGCGCTGGAAGCTCAGCCTGATGGACATCCAGTCCCGCCGGCACTGGGCGGATTACTCCCGGGCGAAGGACGAGATGTTCGCCCACACTGACACCGAGAAGAGCCCCTGGAACGTTGTGAATGCCGATAGCAAGAAGCGCGCCCGCCTAAATTGCATCGCGCACTTGCTGCGACAGGTTTCCTACCACGACATGATCCCGGTCGAGGTCGATCTGCCGCCGCGACAGTCCGATTCCGGTTACAAACGGCCTGCCATGACGAGCCAGCGTTTCGTGCCGGAGATTTATTAGACCCGTGGAACAGAGCGGCTTGCACCCTTCGGCCCAGAATGAGCAGGTGAGGCGTTTTACTACGGAGTGGATACCGAGCTTGCTCATTGACATTCCATATGCATTTTGAGGTAATGGAGTGCTTGGCGTGATCGCGGGGGAGTCTTTAAACTCGTCCTTACCATCTCTTCATCATTCCAACCCAAGGGGCTAGGGAAATAGGAGGCTCAGATGCAGAAAAGGGTAAATGGAGCCGGGCAGGGCAGGTCGCACGCCTTTTCGTGGCGCTGGGCGCTCCTGATCAGCTTGCTGGGCGCGGCCTTAATTACGGTGGGCCTGCTGCCCAAGCGGGCCCATGGCGTCGCAGCGGGAATGGCCAGCGAGAATCAGTCGCCCGAGCGGGTGCAGAAGGCGGCGGTCAATCTCGGATCATGGACCGCGCCGCTCACTATCGGGGTGGTGGCCATCCACGCGGCACTGCTGACGAACGGGCAGGTCTTGATGTGGTACACCGACGCGCCCTTTGGTTCGGGAACGGGTTCGCTGGCGCAACTCTGGAACCCTGCTACCAACGCCCTGACCGACGTCAAACTTCCCTTCCCATACGATATCTTTTGCTCCGGGATGACCATGTTGCCTAATGGACAGCTGCTTGTCATCGGGGGCAAAGACGATAGCAAGGGCTACGGCTCCAGAGCGGGCATTGCGGAAAGCTTCCTCTTTAATCCCACGACCAATACCTGGTCTCAGGCTGCCGACATGAACTACGCCCGTTGGTATCCGACGGGCACTGAGCAGTCGGACGGGACTGTCTTGGTGACGTCCGGAACCGACGACAACTCCGACTACGTGCTTGAGCAGGAGGTATACAACTACCAGACCAATGTTTGGACGGTGCTGCCCGCTTCCGCCGATATCAGCGCTAACATAGATATCTACCCGCGCATGGTTCTGCTGCCCTCCGGCCAGGTCTTTACCGGAGGAATGTATAACGTCACCCAGATGTTTAACCCCGCCACGAATACCTGGTCGAGTGTTGGAAACCTAAACTTCGGCCAGCGGGTCTACGGCGGCCAGGTTCTGCTCCCCGGGCTCGAGCAGGTTCTGGCGGTGGGAGGAAATCCGAACGTTGACCAGACTGGAACGGCCACCAATACGGTGGAGATGATTAACTTCGCGCAGCCCACTCCGAAGTGGACCTACGTGGCGTCCATGAACGAGGCGCGGCAGAACGAGAACCTGATTTTGATGCCGGACGGGACCGTTCTGGCTGTGGGAGGCGGCGGGGGAGGCGGGAGGTACACGAATCCGGTCTATCAGCCCGAGGAGTACAATCCCACCAGCAATACCTGGACCTTGTACAACCCCCAGCAGGCTCAACGGACCTATCACTCCACGGCCCTGCTGCTCCCCGATGGGCGGGTATTCTCAGCGGGCTCGGATTCGGGACCTCTGAGGACAACCCTTGAGGTTTTCAGCCCGCCGTATCTTTCCAATGGCTTGCGCCCGACGATCACTTCGGCGCCGAGCACCCTGACCTACGGCCAGCAATTTACCATTAAGACCCCTAACGCTGCGGGTATCACTCGGGTTGCCTTGATCAAGGTAGCCTCCGCCACGCACGCCACCCGCTTTGATGAGCGATTTGTCGATCTGACCTTCACCCTCGGAAAGGCGCAGATCACCGCCACCGCCCCGCCTTCGAGTCGCTACGCGCCCCCGGGATATTACATGCTGGATATTTTGAGCAAGACTGGTGTCCCCGCCGTGATGCCCATGGTCCAGTTGTCGTCGCAATAGCCGTCCTTGATCCGCTCGTCCGGGCCGCTCGTTGCGGGGCGGCCCGGGGGCCGGACCCCCTTTACGCGGATACAACCCCAAGCCTTATACTTACCGTCGAAGGAATTAACTCGCGTGGCGCGGAATCACCCGCGCCAGGCCGGAGCCTTGGGTAAAGGTGAGGGTGTATGAAGACCGCTTGCGCAGTTATGCTGGCTTTGCTTCTCAAAGCTAATCCCGCGTGGGCCGTTCTCGGCCAGCCCCTGCAGTCGGTGACGGATGATCAGCAGCGCCTGCATGGCGAGCTTCGCGCGGTGGCCCGGGAGGGGTATGCCGTGCATGAAATAAGCTCTCCGGAAGGCATGGTGGTCAAGGAATATGTGTCGCCGGACGGGATGGTTTTTGGAGTGTCGTGGCAGGGACCTGCCATGCCTAACTTGCCGAAGTTGTTGGGGTCCTACTTCGCGCAGTTTCAGCAGGCTTCTCAATCCTCACCGCATCGGCGGGGCCCGATTGCGCTGCACACGGATCAGCTCGTGGTTGAATCGGGTGGACACATGCGCGCTTTCCACGGGCGCGCTTACGTACCAAGCCTTATGCCCAGCACAGTGTCGGAGGCGGTGGTGCAATGACCGTGCAAAAGGGTCTCAGGGCCGTGACGGGCCGACGCGGGTATGCTCTTTCGCGCTCCGGAGCCCTGCCGGCAACGCTGATGCTTGCCCTGGCGCTCACCGGATGCGGTGGAGGAAGTAGCAGCACACCCCCGACCACGCCGGCAGTCAGCGTGAGTCTCAGCCAGTCGGCAGCCTCTGTGACTCTGAGCCAAACCACGAGCTTTACCGCCACGGTCAGCAACACCACAAACACGGCGGTGACTTGGACCCTTAGCGGGGCGGGGACACTCGACACCAGCGGCAATTACACCGCCCCCGACGACCTGCCCTCGAACACGGCAGCCACCGTGACCGCCACCAGCCAGGCGGACACAACCAAATCGGCATCGGCCACGGTGACGATAACGTCCAATGAAGCTGTCTCGGTAAGTCCGTCGAGCCACACCCTGCAGACCGGAGCGCACCAGCAGTTTACGGCCACGGTGACGGGCAGCAGCAAAGACACGCGGATTACTTGGAGCGCCAGCTCAGGCACCGTAACCTCCTCCGGCCTGTATACTGCCCCAACCACCGTGCCGTCGGGTGGGGCCGCCACGGTGACGGCTGCCAGCATGGCCGCCCCCTCGGCAACGGGCATCGCGCGGGTCACGATCCAGTCCGGCCCCGTCATTCCGACGAACAACGTGGCGTCGGTTCAAGTGAACGTGGGTCCCGCTGAGAACTCCGCCAATCAGCTCTTTGCCAGTGTCACCATCTGCGTTCCCGGCACCTCGAACTGCGAGACGATTCCAGACGTTCTGGTGGATACGGGTTCGTCCGGGCTCCGCCTGTTCGCTTCGCTAGTCGACCTGTCGCTTCCTGAATCCACCGATTCGAGCGGAAACCCGATCGGGAATTGCGCTCAGTTTGCGGACAACTCCTACATGTGGGGACCCCTGGTCATGGCCGATGTGCAGCTCACCAGCGGTTCGTCCACCACAGCCGCCGAAAAGGCATCCTCAGTGCCTATCCAGGTGGTGGGCGCAGGCGGCTTTCCCTCGGTGCCCGCGGCTTGCAACACCGGTGGAGTGGCCGATGACACGGTCGAGGTGCTCGGAGCCAACGGCATCCTTGGCATCGGCGTCTTCCAGCAGGATTGCGGATCTTTCTGTGCCACCAATATCTCTTCCAATGCTCCGTTCTACTTTAGCTGCCCGAGCTCGGGTTGCGTGCAGACGACTGTAGCCGTGGCGGATCAGGCTCAGAACCCGATCGCGCTCTTCCCCCAGGACAATAACGGCGTGTTGATCTCTCTCCCGTCAGTTTCGGCCGACGGGGCGGCGGCGGTCTCGGGGTCCCTTATCTTCGGCATCGGAACGCAATCAAATAATGGCTTGGGCAGCGCTCGGGTGTACACCACAGACGATTTGGGAAATTTCTCGACCACCTTCAAGGGCGCTTCTTATTCCATGAGCTTTCTGGACACCGGGTCAAATGGTCTGTTTTTCCTCGACTCCACCACCACCGGTCTGCCCAACTGTTCGGATGATCCGGGCTTCTATTGTCCGGGCTCCACGATGACCTTCACCGCCATAACCGTCGGAACCAACGGCACCTCGGCCCCCATTACGTTCAGCATCGCCAACGCCGATTCTCTCTTTAGCTTCAATAACGGGGAGAACGCGGCCTTCAGCAATCTGGGCGGCAGCAGTTCGCAAGTGTTCGATTGGGGACTGCCGTTCTTCTTCGGCCGCAACGTCTTTGTGGCCATCCAGAATGAGAGCACTCCGGGTGGGCCCGGGCCCTATTGGGCGTACTGAGGCGGCGGAAAAGGGAAGTCGCTTGTTTACTGAGGAAGGCCCGCGGGCGGAAACATCGGCTGGCTGGCCGCCGCCAAGGGGCCTCGGACGGCTTGGCGATGGTCGGCCAGGACGGCCAGCAAAGCGCGGCGTTCGAGGGAGAATGAGTGGACCGTGCAAAGGGAAAGCGCTTCAAAGGAACGGATGAGCTGGTGAACGCGGCGCTGATAGTCAAGCAACAGGCTTGCCGGGCGGCCATTAGAGTAAGCCCACGACCAATCCGACACCCAGCGCACGATCGGGGCTTGCCGGCGCACGGACGACCGATTCAAAGGTCCATCCGGCCTGCTGAGCAGGCCGAGACAATCAGGGGCGGTATGGAAAACGAGGCGTCCGCTGCGCAGAAGAGTCTGGGGTTGAAGCCCGCTCTCGCTCAGGGCGCGCGCCAAGTTCGTGAGGCAACCTGGTCCGGCCAAAGCGACCACCTGTTGTCCCACCTCGAGCCCTTCGAGTACGAAGCGCAAGAACTCCGAGGGGCCCTCTTGCCGGCGCACCACAAGTTGGCAAGGCTTGATGAGCGATTTGGTCGTGCTTGTAAGAGCGCTTAGTCCAGCACCCATACGCACAATTATGCGGACAGAGCCGATGAGTGTCAACGGAGTACACGATCAGATATACCCCTAGAGTTAGTACTATGAAAATACGGGCAAAGCTGCTCCAGGGCGAGATGTTCGGAGTGGCATTCCGCCCAAGATCACGCCGCTTGCGAGATCACCACGCCGGTTCAGAATTCCGCCGCCGGCCGGCCTCCGGTTACAATGAGACTCTGTGCCTAACCTCAGAGTTTCTGTAGTTCAATACTTGAACACCGCGCCTCTAGTGTGGGGCATGCTGCACGGGAGGGAACGCGGTCAGTTTGACCTCGCCTTCACGACGCCCGCCTGTTGCGCGGACGACCTGCGCGGCGGCCGCGCCGACGTCGGCATTATCCCCAGCATCGAATATCAGCGCATCGGCGGACTCAAGGTCCTGCCGGGCCTTTCCATTGCGTCAAAGCATCGGGTGCGCAGTGTGCTTCTGCTCAGCCGGGTGCCGATTGAGAAGGTCCAGTCGGTAGCGCTCGACACCTCTTCCCGTACCTCTGCCACGCTGGTCTGGGTCCTCCTGCGGAAGTTCTATGGAATCGATCCGGTGATGCAGCCGGCAGCGCCCGACCCGAAAGCCATGCTGAAATCCGCCGATGCGGCCCTGCTCATCGGCGACCCCGCGCTTGTTTATGAGGAGTCCCGCTCCTCCGCTTTCGCGGAAGACAAGCTTCGCGGGAGTGACCGTTCCCCGGTTGTCTTCGATCTCGCTGCCGAATGGCGGAAATTCACCGGGCTGCCCTTCGTTTTCGCGCTGTGGGCTTACCGGGGCGGGACAGACCGCCGGTTTGAGGATCTCTGCCGTGATTTCGGTGAATCCCGCGACCAGGGCTTGGCGCATCTCGATGAAATCGGGACCGAATGGGGTCCACGTCTCGGCCTCACCCCGGAGGCGGTGCGAATTTACCTCACCGGAAACATCGACTATACTCTGGATGAGGAGAACCTCGCCGGTCTGCGGCTCTTTTACAAACTGGCGCACGAGGTCGGCGCGATTGCGCGGGTGAAGAATCTGAATTTCGGCTGAAGGGGACAGGAGAGTCCGGCGTGGAAACGAAGCAGCAGATACTGAAGGCAATTGAGGACCTCCCCGATGATGAGGCGTTGAAGATGCCTTGGATCGGTTCTACCTACTGTATAAGGTCGAGAAAGGTCTTCAGCAGGCTGATCGCGGTGAGCTCATCAGCCAGGAAGAGGTCCGCGAGCGCATGGCGAAGTGGCTCAAGTAAGCTGGACGCCGCAGGCGGCGGATCTCGAGGCGATCTGTCTGTTTATTGCCCGGGATGCCGCGCAAGCGGCGGCAATATCTGCGGACCGGGTACTCCGGGCCACAGATCGACTGGCGAGCCACCCACGCTTGGGAAGAGTTGTTCCGGAATTGGGAATGGCGAACCTTTGAGAAGTGATTGTCGGCAGCTATCGCGTTATCTATCGAATTCGACGGGATCAGGTGCAGATCCTGACAGTTCACCACGGTGCTCGACTGCTCGACATTACAAAGCTGGGGTCAGGTGGTTAAATGGCCCTCGAAGAACGCGTCACGAGAATCGAAGAACAGATGCTGGTCCAATCCGAACTGACGGTTCGGTTCGAGCGCCGGGTTGAGCAGTTCATGGAGCGGACGGAGCAATTCATCGAAAATATGGGACGATGGATCGAGTCCGCCGAGAGGCGCATGGCCCGCTTGGAAGTCCTCTCCACGGCGGTGCTAGAGCGCATCGAGCGCTTCATCCAGGGCCAGGAGCGCAACGGCCATGCGTAACATGCGGTTACATCGTCCTCGATGGATAGGAATTTGGATTGCGTGCTGTGACCGAAAGCAACGGGTGCTAGAACGATGAGCTTGACCCCTTCCCAAGCCCTCGACATGCTTCACTCCGATGACCTGATCGGGCTCGGCATGGAAGCGGACGCCGTGCGCGAGCGGCTGCATCCGGGCGGTGTGATCACCTATCAGATCGATCGCAACATCAACTATACCAACATCTGCACGGAGTACTGCTCCTTCTGCGCCTTCTACCGGCCGGTGGGGTCGGCCGAGGGTTACCTGCAACCGTTTGAGTCGATCTGCCAGAAGATTGACGAGACCCTGGCACTCGGCGGTACCGGGATTCTGATGCAAGGCGGGTTGCATCCGCACCTGAAGATCGATTACTACGAAAACTTGCTTGCGAGCCTTAGACAGCGCTATCCCCGGTTGCACCTCCACTGCCTCTCGGCCCCGGAGGTTCTGAATATCGCCGAAATCTCGGCCTTGAGCCTGCACGACACGCTGGCCCGGCTGCGGGATGCCGGGCTCGATTCGATCCCCGGCGCCGGTGCTGAGATTCTGGACGATGAGGTGCGATTCCGGATCGCGCGGCTGAAGTGCAGCACCGAGGAGTGGCTGCGTGTGCATCGCGAGGCGCACCAGCTTGGACTACGGACCACGGCCACCATGATGTTCGGCTGCGGCGAGAAGCTGGAGCATCGGGCCAACCATTTCGAGCATATCCGGCGGCTGCAGGAGGAGACCGGAGGCTTTACCTCCTTTATTCCCTGGTTCTTCCAGCGCGAGCACACCTCGCTCGGGCGCTTCGTCAAGCAGGAGGCTACCGCGCTAGACTACCTCAAGACCCTGGCGGTGGCCCGGCTCTATCTGGACAATATTCTCAACGTCCAAGCGAGCTGGCTCACGCCCGGACACAAGATGTGCCAGATCGCTCTGCGTTTCGGCGCCAATGATGTGGGCAGTATCCTGATCGAGGAGAACGTGGTCTACGCGGCGGGCTGCCGGAACAAATCGAGCGAGGACGCCTTGCGGCGTCTGATCTCGGATGCCGGCTTCCGCCCTATCAAGCGCGACACCCTTTATCGAACCTACTTCCTGAACTGACCCTGCAGGCTCGTATTCTGCGATGATGGCCAATCCATGGCGGCCGACCCCGGGGGCTCACTTGGGCAGGTAGTTGCGGAAGACATCGAGGACCAGGGTGGCGAGCGCATTCTGGACCAAGACACCGCTGACCAGCACCAGTACGAACGGCTGGATTCGGTTTTCGACCAAGGGGCAGACAGCCTCGGGCTGACGGCGGCGAGCCAGGTACCAGGGAAAGAAAAGGATCCAGACCAGCAGCGATCCCAGGCTCCAGCGAAGTGGCCGGGGGATGCCCTTTTGCCGGGCGTCAACCGAAACCCAGGCCGAACTCACGACCTGGAGCGCAATCACCACAAAGCCGCCCTTGACCAGGCCAAAGGCCGCGACGGCGAGGTTGCCGACCACGCCTCCCACCAGGAAGACGATCAGAAAAATACTCCACGAGAATCGAGCCGTCGGCCGCACGCGGGCAGGTTCCGAAACGGGCTTCGGCAGCGCCACCGGCGCCAGCGCGGCCGCAATCTGGCTTGGATCGATGGCTTGGCGGCAAGCAGCACAGATCCGGACGTCCGGTCCCAGCATCTGGCCGCAATGCGGGCAAGGGAAGGGTTCGGCGGGGAGCTTCGGTTCCACCCCGTTATTCGCCTGGATAGGGGATTCTGGGATCTTGGCAGCCTGATGGGCGTCTGCTTGAGTGTCGTCCTTCATGAAGTCGGTGGCCGCGGCCACGCTAAGGCGTAGCAGGGCTTTGAGGTTCCTTCAGGTTCCAGCCCTCGTGACCATCCCAGTCTAGCACTTCCCGGTAGCGCATTTCGCGGGGAAGCTGGTCGAGGTCATGCAGGTTCCCCTCGGCGCGGTTTCCGCCCTGAGACTGGTAGTACCATCCGGCTTCCTGGGCCAGCGCCGCGGCCTCACCGGAGACGTGGAACACGCGATCTTCATATCGATAAGGAGTGGCAGGATGCTCCTTGGGATTATAAACGCGGTCGACCAGCAGCTTCAGGCGAGCCGGCAGAGTTCCCTGGCGCGCCAGTTCCTGAAGCGCCTTGACCACAAAATAGTTGTTCACGATATGGTCGATGTGCCCTTCCTGAGGCGGGTGCGCGGTGACGATGACTTCAGGACTGAAACGCCGGATGAGGCCGGCCGCGGCCTCCACGACCGAATCGCGGGCGTATGGCAAGTTGGGCACCACCAGCGATCGATAGGGTGAGTGGTCACTCGCGAGAAGAGTCGCCAGGTAGGGGTCGGCCGCGCTCGGGTGGTGATACCAGATCTCGCCGGAGCCGCCGTCCGGTAGTCCAAGGAAAAGAATGTCGGCGGCCGGAACTCCCAGATGGCCCAGTACGGCACGAGTTTCCTGCATCCGGACTTCGCCGAAATTCAGCGCCTCCGCCGGGCCGCAGGACTGTTCGTAGTAACGATCGCAGGAGCCGGCATCGCCGCTCGTGAAGTAGAGGAAGTGGATCGGCACGTGATTCTCGACTGCCGCCCGAATCATGCCGTCCCAGCTACCCTCGTCATCCTCGTGCGCGCAGAAGATCATGAGGGAATGGGGCAGGGAATTCACGGCAACTTCGAGACTGTTGGCCGCCAGAAGCTGATTCACCTCCCCGATCAGCCGCACCTCCGCCCGGTAGAGACCAGGGTCCTGCGGAAGTTGGAAGCTGGCGGCCTTGACGGCCGGAGCGCCGCCGGGGCTAAGATCAAGATGCTGGGGCAACGTCTGGTTGGTGAGCTCGCGGCCATCGGCTGTCGCCAGGCGCGCTTGTACGGTCACGCCGCGCCAGGGATCCGGGCTCGAGTCGGTCAGGCGGAAACTCAGGGTCGCGGTGGCTCCAGGCGTAAACAGAGTATGCTCGTGATCGAAGACGATGGCGGCTGAATCCTGGCCGGCAGCGTAAAAATGCCGGTAGCTTTTTACGTTCACTGAAGCGAGGTCGGGATACGTGTACTGGCCGGGATAAGGCCTCGGGGCGTCCGTTCCCGGCGGGTTGATGAAGACCAGCCGGCTGAAAGCGATGTCCAGCGCCTGCTTGCGATCGTGGTCCCACACCACCACACCATACTGATGCAGGGTAGGCTTCGGCACCTGGGGAGCGATCGCCACTTGGTCGCCACGCACGGTTCGCGCCGCCGCTTGGCCCGGAAGGTCAAGCGAAGCGGCGAGCGGAACGATGCTGGCCTTAGCCTGATCGGCCGGACCCGCGATCCAGGGCCAGTAACGGTCGGAGAACTCCACTCGCAGTCCGCGAAGCGGCTTGCCAGTGAGATTGACGAGGTCTACCGAAGCTTGGACGGCATCGCCCGACGTGTAAAAGGTCTTGTCCAGCCGGATGCGGTCGATGCGCACCAGCTTACGGTGAACGGAGAACGACGCCACGTCGATTTCGCCGTGCAGCACGCTGCCGGACGCGGGATCGACAGCAGCGAGGTCAACATCGTATCGGCCTGTTGGGGCACTTGCGGGAATCTTCCAGAGGGTCACAGAGTCGCGGGGGGGCTCGGATGCCGTGAAGAGTACGGTTCGCGCCGCTTCGGCCGGCATATCCCCTTGCCCCGGCTCGCCGGCGTTTTCATAGCGCACAATCCCGACCAGCTTGACCGGGGTCTTCTCGGCCTGGGGTGAGCCGCTGATCCGGACCTTCACCTCGCTGCCGGCGTCGTAGGTGATCTGATCGGTGACCGCCTGGAAGTTGGTTGCTGGCGTGGTCTGGCTGCTCGCCACGGCCGTCCCGAGCATCAGCACCCAGAGGATGACTCCTGCGCCCAACCTGCGATTGATCCCCATGAGGTCTCCGCGCGGGAGCATATCAGAGCCCGCCGTTAGGCGTCCAGCTTGCCGGTCCACCGCGAAGGCCTGCTAGCCCAATCTCAAGGCGACCAACTGCTGCCTGAAGGTTGCGAAAGAACCGCTGCGGCTCGTCTCGTCCAGATCCGCTTGACTCGATCCTACGGTGGCGGTATTGTCGCCAGCGGCGATACAAGAGACATGCGAAAGGGGGCGGCAAAGATGAAGATTTTCGGCAAGAGCTTATCCGACTACCTGAGCTTCGAGAAGGGATTCCTGATCCTGATCCTGGCGGTTGGGCTCGGGAGGCTCGTACTATCTCTCCTCGGCGTGCCCAACTCGACGGTGAAATTCCTAAGTCTAACGGTAGTCTTTCTTCTCGGGATGCTCTACTACTCGGTGAGGGTTTACACGACCGGCTTTGGCGGCTACATGCAACTGCTGCCCGTGATCGCTCTGCAGGTCATTCTCGGCAACTGCATCATCATCGCAGGAATCATGCTGGCGATTGTGTCCGGCAAGGATAACATCTTCAGCGCCCCGGAATTCTCCGGCGGAGCCGACGGCAAGACCTGGGGTCATGTTGGGGGCCACTTTCTCGCGATGATTGTGGCGCCGCTTGTCCTCTGGCTGGTCGGTTCCCTCATCATGTTCGCCACTAAGAAGGTTACGGGCGGCAAGGAGCAGCCACTGGCGCCGTGAAGTATTCGAGCGCAGACCCGTTAGCAAACCCGGGATCGCGCAGATGCCGTTCTCCGCCAGCCCAGAATAGTCCTTCTCATGCTGTCCCACACACCATAACGCCAGCAAGTCACGCGTGTCATCTCGCACCGGGTGGCGCCTACGTCGTTCTTTGATGTAGGCGTCCTGAACAGCCGTCGGTTGGAGCTCTTCGAAGGCTGAGCCGCGCCACAAGCTGATCACGGCATGCCAGGAGAAGGGAAGTCCCTGGCGCTCGGATCCTAGCCGGGCAGGCGACGATCACAATAAAGGCAGGCGCACCGCAACGCACGCCGTTCAGGATTTGGTGCGGGATTGCATGGCCATGGCCACCAGTGCGCCAATGAAAATCGCCGGGAAAAGTTGGCCAACGATGGCCTCCGACATGGTGAGCGAGCGCGCGAAAGGGTGCAAAGGCTTAATGTCGCTCCCGATGGTGGTCAGGGTGCAAAAACTGAAATAAATCAGCTTCGAGGTGAGTTGGTCGATATCCGCCGGCGGCGTAACAAACTGGAAAGAGCCCGGGCGTAGTTGCTCAAGGAGTTGAAAAGCGGAAGCCCAGGCCATGCCAAGAAGAAGATATGCGCAGACGCCGCCTTGGATGCGGCTCCAGGTCACCGGGCCACCGCGAAACATCACGAGCAGGACGATGCGGAAATAAATCAGCATCGTGACCGTGACCAGGAGGCTGCCCAACTGATGGAGAAAGGGTGTTGGGTGGGCGCGCCCCGCCCCCAACACCGCCCCAGTGACGAGGAGGAAGGCGAGCACGAAAGCGGGGCGGATGCGGCTCTGGCTGACGGCCAGGGCGCCCAAAGCCATCAACGTCCCCGTTATCGCATAAGAGAAAACGCGGCCCGTAAAACCGGCTTCACGGAGGGGTACAATCACAAAGAGGAGAACGGCCAAGGAGATCGTTATGAGAGTAAGTCCGAGGCTGCCGGAGGAGAACTCGCTCAGCCGTGCGCGGAAAACAGCCTGAAGGGATTGACGTGACGTGTTGTTCATAACGAATACTATCGCAGCTTCTGGAGGCCTTCCGCTCCGCACCCTTTCGTCGCGCCGAGGTGGAACCTAAGACCCGAGCAAATTCTCTGAACGGGAGCCGCCTTGCCGCTTAATTATCGCGCACGGCTC
>DATDGR010000302.1:0-16495 GCA_036521995.1 Terriglobia bacterium
TCACTCACTTCGGCAAAGAAATCATCGCCGCTGCTCTGAAGCTGAAAGAGTTGGCTCTCATTCCCCAACTCGCTTTCAGTCGCGCGTCGTAACTCAAACTTCTGCCCGTTTAGGACAGAAACTGACAACATAGGTACTAAAGGGCGCTATTCGGGCCAGGGACAGGAAAAAAGCGGCACGTCGCAGGAAAAGCAGAAAAACCAAAGACGAATAACACGCTACCACCAACATCATTCGCATCAGACGCTTAGCCCCTTCCGGTCGTTTTACTTTCCTGCCTTTTAAATCTGTTGACGCCGCCAGGCTCTGCCCTCCTAATGCTCCCATGAAGACCATGACTCGCGAGCAAGTCGAGCGAATGAAGGAGAAGGCCGCTCGATTCAGCCGCGACGTTTTGGACGACCAACAGAAGGCCGACGAGTTCGACGACATGAGTGTCGACGACTACGCCGAGCACAAAGGGATTGCACTCTCGAATCCAAGAAAGGCGGCTAAGATGGCGAGAACCAGCCTGAGGGAGAAGGTCGAGGATCTGGAAGCTGAAAACGATGAGCTCCGGGAGAAGGTGGACGAGTATGAGGCCCGTTTCGATGACATCGCATCGTCAATTCCCGAGGTAACGGAGGAAGAGGACGAGGATGACGGCGAGGAAGGCGACGGGTAACCCGCACTGCCGAACGCGCCCGCGTGTAAGGAAGTGCGGCCAGTCGCCGCATTCGCAATAAACAGAAACGGCGCCCTCTTGGCCGAGGACGCCGTTTCCCAAGACGGGCCAGGGATGCTGACCAGTCCCTAGTAGGACTCCCAGCTTACCCCACCCGGAACGCCAATTTCAATGTGGGTGTGGTCCTTGTCTGTGGCACCGAATCCGCCGGCGCTGTAGGAATCGCAAACCATACATCCGGCGGGCCGACGCGAGCACGGACGAAGCCACGCCCTCCCATTCGTGTGTGCAGGTGCCTTCATGCTTGCAGAGCCTTGAAGGCCAGCCTAGAGCGAAGGTGCGCGTGAAAGGCCCGCTGCCGGTTCCGAGACTCGAAGACCTGATCGCCAACCCGGCGGCCCTGAGCGAGCTGCCGGCGGAGGTGATTCCGGCGCTTCGCGGGGAGCTGGCCCGGCTGGACACCTTGCTGCTGACCCAGCTGCTGGCGAGCGCAAACGGCCAGGAACAGGAGGAGCCACAAGGTGACCACCTGCTCACCATTGAAGAGGCGGCCACGAAACTCCGATCCTCGAAAGACTGGCTGTACCGGCATGCTGCCACCTTGCCCTTCACTATCCGCCGAGGCCGCAGTTTAAGGTTTTCGGATCAGGGAATCGAGAAATGGATCGCGCAACGGGCGGGACGATAAAATCTGTCTTGACATCTGCGCGTCTACGCTTCCATACTCCTATCGAGGGAACATTCAGTCCAACATCGAAGGGAGAAAGGAAAGATGTCAAAAGAGAGAATCGTGAAAACGTCTGTTAGCCTCCCAGAATCATTGTGGCGCGAAGCGCGAAAGCGAGCCATTGACGAGGACCGGGACCTGCAGGACATCGTGCGCGACGCGCTCGTTCTATATCTTCGTCAGAAGGGGGTGCAAATTGAGAGGTGACGGCAGAGTTTTTAGGCGCGGCAACAAATACTGGATTGCCTACTACGCGCCCGGGCCGGATGGGCGGAGCCACGAGCAACGCGAGCCTGGCGGGGACACGGAGGCGGAAGCTCGCAAGTTGCTTCGTCACCGCTTGCGCGAAGTCGGCGCCCACGTTCTCGGAGCTCGCAAATTCACCGGGCCGCAGCAAGAGCGTGTGAGGGTCGAGGAGTTGCTGCAGAACTATGAGCGGGACTGCGAAATCCGCGGCCTAAAGGGGCTCAAGCAAATCCGTTCTCACCTGAAGCATATCCGGGCCTTCTTTGGGATGGACCGCGCGCTCGTGGTCTCGACTGCAAGACTACGGGACTTCATCGCGGCGAGGCAACAAGAGGAGGCCAAGTCCGCGACGATCAATCGGGAGCTTGAGGGGCTGCAGCGTGCCTTTGCGCTCGCTGTTGAGGCGGGAACACTAGCAGCGGCCCCCGCGTTTCCCAGTCTGCGGGAGGACAACGCAAGGCAGGGTTTCTTCGAGCGCGGCGACTTCTTTGCTGTGCTATCGAAACTCCGCGAACTGCGCAAAACAACAGATGTCGCGGACTCGCTGGAGTGGTTCTACTGGACAGGGATGCGACCGGATGAGATCCGGTCACTCACTTGGCCCTGCTTTGACCGGGAAACCTGGACACTGAGACTGCATTCCAAGGACGCCAAAACTGGATTCGGGCGGGTCATCGCGCTCGAAGGACCCTTGCGGCAAATTATCGAACGCCGAATCAAGACCCGAGGGTTCGGGAGGGCGCTGATCTTTCACCGAAACGGAAAGCCGATAGGCGACTTCAGAAAGAGTTGGAAGACTGCTTGTCGCCTAGCAGGAGTCACCGGAAAAACTCCCTACGATCTGCGGAGGACTGCAGTCCGCAACATGGTTCGGGCCGGGGTGCCCGAGGCGGTAGCAATGCGAATCTCAGGCCACCGCACGCGAGCGGTCTTTGATCGTTACAACATTGTTTCGGAAAAAGATCTTCGAGAAGCGATGGTGAAGACGGCCGCCTATATCGAAAGTCTTCCCGATACCACAGCCGGTGTTCCGATCGCGCAAGGGCAGAAGTGAGAGAACACGGACAAAACACGGACAAAGCCGCTTTTTGGCTCAAGGACGTGTTGCTTGGGTTTGCTTGTAACTCGTTGGAGTCATTACCGAAGGGTTGGTTGCGGGGGCTGGATTTGAACCAGCGACCTTTGGGTTATGAGCCCAACGAGCTACCTGACTGCTCCACCCCGCGTTGCCATTATATCTAGGATGCCTTCCTCTGCCAAGCGCTAAAATCAAGAGGGGGCGCGCGACACAGAAGTCGGAATCGAGCTGTCCGGCGCGGCAGGGCGCAGGTCGTTCTGTCGTTCTTACGTTGGATTAATGAAACCGGGCGGCACGTCGCCGTTGGTGACTGCCTGTTCATTCGCCACAGCCGGGTAGCCGGCCCACATGGGGGCCGCAAAACTGGTCCCGCCATAATCGTTGGCGGTGCAGGTGGTTTGGTCGGCGCAGACGTAAATGGGGATTTCTAAGGGCTCGGGATTCGCAGGAAGCCGTGATAAGCACCGCTGCCATCCGCGTAGTATCCCGTGATCGCGTCTATTGGGTTGTTGCTGTCGGGAATGGTGCCCTGACCGTTGCCCGTACCTGCACCCGGAGCGTTGAACGTGCTGATGGCGCCATTCGGAGCGCGCAGGAAGCCGTGATAGGCCCCGCTGGCATCGACGTAGGTTCCGGTGACCGCGCCCGCCAGGTTAATGGCCCCGGGGAGGGTGCCTTGCCCCTCGCCCGTGCCCGCTTCTGGAACGTCGAACTTTGTGAAGCTACCTCCCGGAGCGCGCAGGAAGCCGTGAAGTGCGCCGCTGGGGTCGATGTAAGCTCCAGTGATCGCCCCTTCCGGGTTGAGGCATCCGGAGCAGAGAAAGGTACCCTGGCCGATGCCTGTCCCTGCGCCCGGAACGTTGAAGACGGTGATCGCGCAGTCCGGAGCGCGCAGGAAGCCGTGATACACATAGTCGTCGTCAGAGTAGTCCCCCGCAATCGCCTGTGCCAGGTTGATGCTGTTGGCAAAGGTACCCCGGCCGGAGCCTGTGCCCGCGCCGGGAGCGTCGAAGGAAGTGAACGTCCCGCCGGGAGCGCGCAGGAAGCCGTGAATCACGTCGTTCGTGTCACTGTAAGATCCCGCGATCGCCTGTGCCGGGTTGACGCTGTTGGCAAAGGTACCCTGGCCGGAGCCTGTACCCGCGCCCGGAGCCTCGAAGGAGGTGAACTTCCCGCCCGGAGCGCGCAGGAAGCCGTGATACGCAGAGCTGTCGTCAACGTAGTATCCGACGATCACACCCGCCGGGTTGATACTCTCGGCAAAAGTGCCCTGGTTGACGCCGGTGCCCGCGCCCGGAGCGTTGAAACTGGCGATGGTCTGAGCCGTCGCGGAACCGCCCAACCCTAACATGCACAAGACCAGGCATGGTGCGAGCCATCCTTTCCGTCGGGCTGCCGCACGCAATCGAGAAATGGTAAGTCGGAGCGTCATCATCGCTATCTCCTTCGACCGGAACTTCCATTTCCCCCTTCGGAAACGCTCCGCAGAATACGTCCGACCGGCACTGAATGCAAGCACCAGCCGGGTTAATGTCAACTTAAATAAGCCAACGCGAGGCGTGCAAACAGTTGCATCGCAACGCAAAAGAGAGTTAGTATCCAAATCAGGAGAGTAAGCCTTCTAGCTAGCTTGCTCAACTCGTCGAACCGCCCAGGCGGCTCGCGCGCAGAACCTGAGGAGGATGGAGTTGGCGCTTTGGGAAAAGAAGCCGCGTCAAGAGCCCGTCGGCCCGGGCCGGATTCCCGGGCAAATCTCCGGCCCCACTTTAAGCGAAGGCCCGGGGCTTCGGTCCGACTCGAACCTAAGCTCTGCCCTTCCGTCTGAACCCCCCCAACAGGAGAAACCTATGCCGGATCCCGCACCCCGCACTACTACCCCGAGCGTAAGTTCGCAAGGAGCTTCGCTGCTGGGCCGCTCGATGACGCTCAAAGGCGACATCTCCGGCACCGAGGACTTGGTGGTGGAGGGCCAGTTCGAAGGAACGATCGACGTGGCCGACAACACCGTCACGGTGGGCGCGCAGGGCCAAGTGAAGTCTGAGATTCGCGCCCGGCATGTGATCGTACACGGTTCAGTGACGGGCAAGGTCAGCGCCCGCGAAAAGATCGACATTCGCCGCACCGGCAACGTGATCGGCGATCTCGTGTCTGCTGGAGTTGCGATCGAGGACGGCGCCTACTTCAAGGGAAGCATCGAGATCCTGCGCGAGGGACGAGGGGAAACGTCCCGGCAAGAGGCGGCCCGACCGCAGGCCGCATCCGCGAAGGGCCTGTCCTAAGGCTGTCCCTCAGGTTGGAGGCGGCAGCGGGGTCTCAACGCCAGTGCGAAGGTCCTCACCCACCGCTTCGCGGTCCTCTTTCTCCTAGTGGAGAGGGCCAGGAGGTGAGGTTAACAGACCATGCTCGTACGGCCGGGCCGGTCAATAACCAGTGCCAATCCTCAAGGTGCTCCCCTTCCCAGTTTTGGTCTTCGCTGGCTCTGGCAGTATCTGGAAGATGTCTCTCGGCCGGAGGTGCTGGACTGCGGCCCGCTGCGAGCGGCCACCGTGCGAGTGCTGCTGGGGCGCTGCGGCAAGTTCTATCGTGGCGATCTCGTTTCGCCTCTCGAACGGCAGGAGCCTTCCCTTTGGGACCGATCGGGGAAAAAACCTCTTTTCCGCTCGGAGGCGCTGCTCGATGAGTTGCCGCAAGTTCCGCCGGGCGCGGTCTCCATCGTTTTCTGCTGGCAATTGCTGGACCTCGTTCCTCGCGACGCCATCGCTGACATTGTGCTGCGCCTACATCGTCTCCTAGAGCCCGGGGGAGTGATTTTCTGCCTTTTGCGTGAGCCCCGCCTCGAAAGGGGTGCCGACCCGGAGTGGCGCCTGGAGGGCTTAACGGACCTGGTCCGGTCCCGCGAAGGAAGCAAGCCGTTCCCTCAGCCGGCGCTGAGCAACCGCGAACTGGAGCGCCTTATGCCTACCGGTGGCGTGAAGACCTTTCTCACTCGCTCCGGCTGGCGGGAGGTGCTGGCGATAAAATGACAGGTGGAATCGTCACACGTGTGTTCGGAAGTTAGGCCATAATGGACCCCTGTGGAAGCTTTCGATGACAAGATTCAACGCTTGCGGGCGGCCGTGAGCCGCACTCTGCAGGCCGAGGAACAGGAGATCCAGCGCTTCGAGGAGGCGGTTCGGAACTTGCGGGGTCGGCACGCGCAGCTTGAGGAAACTATTGAGCGGGAGCTCGCCGGCGTCGGCCCGGAGCGGGATCCGGCTGCTGCGGCAGCTTTGCCGAAACCGCAGGCCCCGCCGGTCACCCAGCCGTCCCTTCCGGCGAACCAGTCAGCCGTTCCGTTCAGCCAGCCCGGAGACGACTGGAGTCGCTTGGAGTCGCGACTTGAGCCTGCGTACCAAAAGGCCGCCGGCGACTTTGACGAGAGGGTTCTGCGCGACGCACGGCGCTTCGCCCGCCTGTTGATTTCGGAGATTGTCCTTTACAGCAAGGCCCAAGTCGACGAAGGACGCCGTAATCGAGACCTCTATCTGCGTCTCAAATCCACCATTGACCGCAGCTGGCAAGCTTATGACAGTCGCTTTGGGCAGAGCGCGGCGCGGCGCTTCGATTTTTTCCACGAAGAGCTGGTGCCCACCCTCGCCTCCAATGATCCGGCGCTTCTCGGGTCAGGCTATCCGGGTCCTTCGCGTGAAACTCGTTAAGATTTTCATCGCCAGCTTGTGCGTCTTCATCGGTACCGGGGTGCCGTGCCGTGGCGGGAGTCCGCAAGAATCAAACGGAAACGGCGCTTTTGCCGCCCCACTCGTCCCTCCCGCCTTGCGGGTCCTGGCAGCGCGATCGGAGGCCAAGGCGGAGTGGCCTGCGCTCGCCCGATATGCCAAGTCGGAGCCGGACCACGACGTGAAGGGTCTCGCTTACTTCGTGCTCGGTTATCGAGAGCATCAAGCAGCCGATGACGCGGCCGCTGTGGACGACCTCGAACGCGCCGCCTCAACAGGTTTTTCTCTTGCCGACTACGCGGAGTATTACCGGGCGGCGGCGGCCGCGCAAGCGGACGAGCCTGAGGTGGCAGCGCATGGGCTCGCAAATTTCGTCGGCCGCTTTCCTAGGAGCGCGTTGAGGGATCAGGCCACGCGCCTCCTGGCCTCTTCGTTGACCGAGGCGGGAAGGCCGCAAGAGGCGATTCCGATCCTGTCAGCCGCCCTGGCGCAACGGAAGCAGTCACAGCTCGAACTCTTACTCGCCCAAGCTTACCAGAAGGCCGGCGAGCTCCCCGAGGCGGCGCTGGCTTTTCAGGAGATCTACTATCGACTTCCGACTGCGCCGGAGGCCGCCGCCGCCGGAACATCTTTGAAAACGCTTCAACTTCGGCTGGGAACGAGCTATCCGGGACCCTCCGAGGAGCTTCGATCGGCGAGGGCGAGCGGGCTCGAGAAGGTCAGCTATTTCAGCTCTGCTCTCACTGAATATGACGCCTTGCTCAGAGATCTTCCGGCCAGCTCGTCAGCCACGTCCTGGCGGCTCGGACGGGATCGATGCCTTCTGGGCCTTGGGCGCACCAACGAGGCCCTGACCGACCTTGCAGCCGGCGGTTGGCCAGCCGGTGAGCTCGATGCCGAGCGAACTCTTCTGGTGGTAAGGGCCAACTCCCATAACCGCGACGAAAGCGGGATGCTGGCTGCACTCGACCAGATGACGCGGCTTTATCCAGCATCAGCGACGACCGCATCGGCGCTCGACTCCGTGTCCTTCTTCTTCCGTCGCCAGGGCGATTGGTCGCGCGCCAGTCCTTACGACGCGAAGCTCGCCGAAGAGTTCCCAGATTCTGATCTGGCGGGGAAAGCCGAGTGGGAGGTCGCCTGGGCGGCTTACCTTGGGGCTCAAACCGGAGAGGCCGAACGAAGACTCGCAGCGTACGTTCAACGCTATCCTTCGTCGGCCCGGATTGCCGCAGCACTCTACTGGCTTGGCCGCGTGACCGAGGGCGAGGGCCGCTCGGCCGAAGCGCGCTCGCTATACCAGGTTCTTCGCGATAGGTTCGGTAACACCTACTATTCGCTGCAAGCGGCCGAGCGCTTGAAATTACTCGGGCCCGCCGCGAGCCCTGTTGCCCGTGGTGCCGGAAACGGTTCACCAAATGGAGAGACGGCAACCGCGCCTCCGCCACTTACGGCGGAGGTTGCGGCGGCCATTAGCAAGATGTCAACGCCGCCTGATCCCCCGAGCGTCTGTTTGGCGGCCCAGCCGGGCGCGGGCGAACGGCCCGCTCTTACCCTCGCCGCCCTCAGCCTGCCCGCTCTTGCCGAGTATGACCTCCGCGCCCGCCTCGAAGGAGCCATGGGTTCGCCTGACGAGGCCGGGTTGCGGCTTGCGCTGGCGCGGCTCCAGCGTGAGGGCGAGCAGTATGATCAGGCTATCCTTATGGCCAAGCGAGTGGTACCCAACTACAGTGACTACGATCTTTCCGCGCTGCCGGCTGAGTTCTGGGGTCTCCTTTATCCTGAGGCGTTCTGGGACGTGGTGCGGCGGAACGCGAACGCGAACGGTCTCGACCCGTACCTGGTGATGGCGCTGATCCGCCAGGAATCAGGTTTTGATCCTAAAGCAGCGTCGGGAAAGAACGCGCACGGACTGATGCAGCTGCTTCCTCAGACCGCCAGAGATCTTACCGGGGGGGCCGGCCGGCCGCGACACCAGGTCGCATCCCGCAGTCTCTCTGATCCGGCATACAATATCCGCATAGGCTGCCGTTACTTGAGTGACCTGATTCGGAAGTTTGACGGGAGCATCGAGAAAGCGCTGGCAGCTTACAACGCCGGACCGGATCACGTGGAGCAATGGCAGAGCGGTCATACTTACTCCGAACCGGCCGCGTTTGTCGAGAGCATCCCTTTTGCGGAAACACGAGGCTACGTGGAAGTGATTCTGCGGGATCAAGTGGTTTACCGGCGGCTGATGACTGGCAAGCCGAAGTTCAAACCTTGTGGCGGGCCAGGTGCTTGACTCTGCGGGACTACGCTTCGCGTTCAGGGGCGCTGGAGGGCCGGAGAGATGAGTGTCGTCGCCATGAGGCAGCATCACATCTCGCGCAAGGCCGGCGCGTTCACCGAATCCGTGATTCGTGAGATGACCCGGCTTGCCCTGGAGTACGGTGCCATGAATCTGGCACAGGGATTTCCGGACTTCGCCGCGCCCAGCGAGGTCAAGGAAGCTGCGCAGCGAGCCATCGCGGCGGACATCAACCAGTACGCCATCACTTGGGGTGCTCGGGAATTTCGTCAGGCAATCGCCGAACGCTTCGAAAAAGACACGGGTCTCACCATTGATCCGGAGCGCGAGATCACGGTGACCTGCGGCGCGACCGAAGCGATGATCGCATCTCTGCTGGCGATCGTTGACCCCGGGGACGAGGTGGTGGTCTTCGAGCCCTTTTATGAGAACTACGGGCCGGACGCCATTATCTGTGGGGCGTCGCCGCGTTTCGTCCGGCTCGAGCCGCCGGACTGGACATTCGATCCTTGTGACCTGCGCGCGGCAATAAACGAACGCACGCGAGCCCTGATCCTCAACACTCCGAATAATCCGACCGGGAAAGTCTTCACGCGCGAGGAACTGGAGGTTATCGCGGAAGCCGTACTGGGCTCAGGCGCTTACGTGATCACGGACGAGATCTACCAGTTCATAACCTACGATGGCGCGCAGCACGTTTCCATGGCAATGCTGCCCGATATGCGGGAGCGCACGATCACTTTGAATGCGCTCTCCAAGACCTATAGCGTTACAGGATGGCGCGTCGGTTATGCGATTGCAGCGCCCGAAGTGACCGGTGCCATCCGCAAAATGCACGATTTTCTGACCGTCGGAGCCGCTGCGCCACTGCAGGAAGCGGGCGTCGCCGCGCTACGCCTACCGGATGACTACTACCGAAGACTCGCACTTGATTACGCGCGCCGACGAGACCGCACGCTGGAGTCCCTCACTTCGGCAGGCTTTCGTTGCTTCAAACCACACGGCGCCTACTACATCATGACCGATATTTCCGGCCTCGGCTTTCCGGATGACGTCGAGTTCGCCCGCCATCTCGTGAGTGAGGTCGGCGTGGCCGTGGTGCCCGGCAGCAGCTTTTACCGGGACCCGAGCCTCGGCTGCCAGCAGGTCCGCTTCTGCTTCTCAAAGACGGATGCCACCTTAGACGAGGCCGCACGCCGCCTCAGCACGCTCAGGCCCCGCTAGCTCAAGGGAGGCGTCCTGTGCGCGCAGGCGTGGCACCGAACCCCTAGCTTTGGGGACCGGTGCTCATGCTACCAGGCCGTTAGCGGCTGGCGAGTTTGCGGGCACAATCGAGCAAAAAGGCCCGGTCCGACTCCATCATGTTGCCCATCAGTCCCTTGAGTTGGAGCAGGAAACGCGCTTCCGAGCCTTCGTTGCCCGCGGACTGTGCAAGCTCCTCGAGCGTGGAGGCCGGTCTGCCACCCACGGCCGCCGGCATCGCGCCGTCCTCGGCCGTGTAGAACAGGCGGTACATCGGAACGTCGAGGGCAGCGGCAAATCTGTGCAACGTCTCAACCGAAGGAGTGGTGTGACCGTGCTCCACCCTTGATATATAGCCGCGCAGCATTCCCGTTTGCCTCTCGATATCACCTTGGGACAAGCCTTTTTGCTCCCGAAGGTGGCGGATTCTCTGACCTATCGACATTTTGCTTCCTCCCTCAGAATTGAATTAGTGCCTCTGTTGATTTCATTGTTTCGTGGCGAGCGGATTGCGATTTCCGCCCGATCCTGGGCGGGTCCACGCCCCGGGGATGGGAGTGAAGGTCGCGGCCAACGGCTCCCTAGCGGCACCGGCCGCGAGCTGCATCAAGGAACCGTTCCCCCCTCCGCCCTCACCCCCATCCTGGGGTCCGGACCCGGCTCTGAAGGCCTGCCCCACTCAAGCCGGCTTCAGCAGCGAGTCCAGACGGACTTCCAGCTCGTCGAGTGGTGCGATTATCGATCGCAGTTTATTCAGCTCGAGCGACCGGTAAACCGCGTTCAGCCGGAAGCCGGCCAAAGCTGCAGCCTCGTCCGGACGTACCATACCAGCTAAGTCATCGCAGCTATCGCACCAGCCCTCCACGGCTCCGCTGCGCCGGTTGAAGATCAGCAGGCGGTCGGTCTCGGTAATGATGGTTGTCGTCTTTCTTCTCCTTGTCATCGTCTCTCCTATCGGCCTGTTGGCCGCCGGGGGTGAGCTGTACATCCTTTGATAACCCCCAAGGCGTTGCGTAGCCTGGTCCGTTCCGCTAGAATCAGCTTTGCTTTTTGAGCTGACTCTGCGGCCAACCGCCAGCCACGGGTTGACGATACGGCAGGCGCGATTTGAGAGTAATTAGAGAGCGGTGAAAAATCCGTGAAAGTTGTATGAGTCAGGCTAACTTACAGTCCGCCAAGCGCTTTTACGAGTTCGGTTCCTTCCGAATTGACGTCAGCGAAAAGCTACTTTTTCACGAAACGAACGCCGTTCCCCTTACACCCAAAGCTTTCGACACTTTACTGGCGTTGGTTGAGACCCCAGGTCATATCCTCGAAAAGGACGATCTGATGAAGAGGGTCTGGCCGGATACGATCGTCGAGGAGAACAACCTTACTCAAAACATCTCAGCCCTGCGTAAGGCTCTGGGTCAGAATGCGGAAGAGCGCACTTATATTGAGACGATACCACGGCGTGGATACCGCTTTCGAGCCACGGTCAGCGAACGCTGGGAAGAAATTCCCGAATTGATTGTTCGGGAGCGGACGAAGTCGACGGTCATCGTTGAGGAAGAAGAGGAAACCGACACTCGGACGGGCCTTTGGACCAGGCTCAGTCTTGCCCAGTTCGCCTTGATCGCGGCGTTTCTTCTCCTGGTGGCCGCTTCGACGGTCTACTACGTAAACACCCGGAGCCACGGTGAGGAGGCTGGTTCCCGGCCGTCGTTTGCCGGCTCGGGCGCTGTTCGGCGGCCCGCCGTCGCTGTTCTGGGGTTCCAGAACCTGACCGGTCGTCCGGATGCGGCTTGGCTCTCCACAGCTTTTTCAGAGATGCTCACGTCTGAGTTGGCAGCCGGTGAGCAGTTGCGCGCCATTCCCGGAGAGGACGTCGCTCGCCTGAAAGTTAATGTTCCTCTGGAAGGCGCGGGCAGCCTGGCTCCTGACACGCTGCTGCGGATTCGGGATAACCTCGGCACTGACTACGTCGTTCTGGGATCCTACACTGACTTGGGCCAGCAGGGCGGAGGGCGCGTTCGGCTGGATCTAAGGCTCCAGGACGCGAGCGCGGGCGAAACGCTGGCCGCCTTCGCTGAAACGGGTACGGAAAGCGGCCTCTTTGACTTGGTTTCCACTGCCGGCGCCCGCCTTCGCCAAGCACTCAAAGTCGACGATGTGCCTCGGACCGAAGCTGCTGCCGTGCGGGCAGAACTGCCCTCAGGTCCTGAGGCGGCCAAGCTTTACGCAGACGGTCTCGCCAAGATCAGGAGCTTTGACGGGGTGGGGGGACGCGATCTGCTGGAGAAGGCCGTAGCCGCAGACCCCCGGTTTCCGCTGGCCCATTCAGCCCTCGGAACTGCCCTTTCCGCCCTGGGTTACGACGCCCAGGCTCGGGAAGAGGCCAAGAAAGCCTTCCAACTTTCCGGCAGTCTCGATCGACAGGAACGACTGGTGATTGAGGGCCGGTACCGAAGCGTTTTGAACCAGTGGGATAGGGCCGCTGAAGTTTATCGCACGCTGTTTGGGCTCTTTCCGGACAATCTTGACTACGGCATCAGCCTAGCCACTGCCCAGTCGCTTTCCGGTAAGGGTCAGGATGCCCTAGCCACCCTCGCTGCGCTCCGCGGGCTTCCGGCCCCAGGCCGAGACGATCCACGGATCGACATGGTCGAGGCGGATTGGGCGGAGTCGGTGTCTGACTTTAAGAGGGAGCAGGCCTCAGCCTCCCGAGCGGCCGACCGCGGAGAGGCACTCGGGGCTGACCTCCTGGTGGCCAGAGCTCGGTTGTCCGAGGGAACGGCGCTTTGGAGGCTCGGCCAGCCGGCTGAGGCGCTTACGGCCCTAGCCGGGGCTGAGAAGACTTTTGCTTCGACGGGAGACAAAGGTGGTGTCGCCGAGGCCTTGGAGGCCAGAGGAGAAGTTTTGACGGATCAAGGTAATATCGCGGAGGCCCGTCAGAAATACGAGCAGGCGCTTGAGATCCGGCGTCAAATCGGGGACGAAGGTGGCGTCGCCAGCTCCCTCACCGACCTGGCGATTCTCAAGTGGCAACAGTCTGACTTTGAGGGCGCCAAGCAGATGTACGATCAGGCGCTCGCCAGCTTCCGTGAGATTGGCGATGAGGTTGGGGTGGCCAATACGCTGAACAACCTAGCCAACATTTTCTACGACCACGGCGAAGTGGCGACCGCCAAGCGAATGTACGAGGACTCGGCGGCCAAGTTTGAGGGGATGGGGGATAAGGGCGGAACGGCGCAGGAGCTGATCAACATCGGGCTCGTATTCTCGAATCAAGGCGATCTGGCCGGCGCCCGGGCCAAGTACGAGCAGGCCATCGGAATCTGCCGTCAGCTCGGAATCAAAGGACTGCTGGCGACGGCGCTGTCCGGTCTCGGCGAGGTTGATCTTAGGCAGGGTAATCTGGCTGCCTCCCGGAAATCCTACGAAGAAGCGGCAGCTCTACGTCGTGATCTCGGGGAGAAGGGAGGCGCTGCCGAAAGTGAGTTCGATCTGGCTTCCCTGGCAATCGAGGAAGGGCACCCGGCGAACGCCCAGGCGGCGCTGCCTGCGGCGCTCGACGAGGTCCGCCGGGAGGGTCAGGCTGATGACGAGGCTTACGGCGGAGCGCTCCTGGCGCGGGCGCTTCTGGAGGAGGGGAAACTTGTCGAAGCCGACCGGGAGGCACGCCGGGCTCTGCCGCTGGCCGAGAAGAGCCAGAACGCTGAGGTCCGCCTGATGGTGGCAACAGTAGCCGCCCAAGTAGAGGCTGCTTCGGGCGAACCGCAGCGCGTGGCCAAGGCGAAGGATGACCTCATGGCCGTTCAGTCAGAGGCTGCGAGGCTCGGACTTGTTGACCGGCAGTTGGAAGCGCGATTCGTCCTCGGTGTAGTTGATCTGAAGAGTAAGGAACCGGCTGCGCGGGCGAACCTGGAGCAACTGCAGAAGGAAGCTGATGAAAAGGGCTTCGGGCTTATTGGCCGCAAGGCCCGCCACGCTTTGACCAATGGCTCTTAAGCGAGGTTTCGTTTAGTTTCTTGGTGGCAGGACGCGCGCCGGCCTGGCAAAGATTGTGGCCAAGGGGGCCCGGGATTCCGGGCCCTCGGCGCTTCAGAGGATCAACGGAGGTCTAGCTACGCGGGAGCCAAGGGCCGCCTCGCAACGAGAGGGGGCACATGTGATCGCTTATTTCCCCCTCCGGCAACGGGTCTGGGGGCATAACGGTGAACGCCGTCCCGGGCAGGAAATTGGTCGGTAAAGGAGCCGTGACCCGGGTTCTTACCGCTCTGTTGATTGTCGGCCAGTAGGACATTCTCGACCTTTGACCCGGAAGTCTGGGTGACTGCTGGGACGCAGGTCCTCGCAGGAGCCAAAGTAATGGTCGGCTGCGAATTGCCATGAAGGTTGAATTTTGCCGTCTCGGCGCGCACCGCGAGCATGGAACCAGCCAGAACCACCGAACTCAGTGTCGAGCTGAAGAGAACAGTTGCACAAACTCGCATGGGACCTCCCTGTGTGCAGTGAAATCAGTCGCAACGGTTGATCGCGACTGGGCGGCGCGAGTCTTGGATTAGGCTAGCTCGCTTACCCTGGTTGTCGCTGGCCCAGAGCCTGAACACGGTTTCGACAAGAGGGGACCCAACTTCTCCGCACTACCCAAACGGAGCATATACCAATAGTTGGTAACCCGTCAAGCAGCGGTTTGACTTCGGGTGCGCGACACAGAAATTGGGACGGGCCGACTTTCTTTTTTTGTGGCATTGTTCCTTGCGTATGTTATACGCTAGGATAAGGAGGCCTCCTATATGCCCCATTCCCTTTCAGAGTTAGAGCAGCGGCGTGAGGTGATAACTCAGCAGATCGCTCGACTCGGTGATCTGCGCCCCGGTTGCGTCTCGGCCACTTCGGGTCGGTGTGGCAAGCCCGGCTGTCGGTGTCATCGACCCGGCCAGGCCGCTCACGGCCCCAATCTCCGTCTGACCTACAAGACCGAGGGCAAAACCCTCTCGGAATCCTTGCCGACTCCTGCGGCCATCCGCAAGGCCGAACGAGAAGTGGCGGAGTTCCGCAAATTTCAGGAGCTGAGTCGCGACTTTGTAGAAACCAACACCGCCATCTGCCGTTTGCGGCCCGCTGCGGAGGAGTCGCCTACCGAGCAGGAAAAAAAACGGCCGAAGCCATCCGGCAGGAGATCGCGCGGGAAGTAAATCAGCTCCTGCGGGTGGTTTTTCAGGATCGGCGTCAGACGGGCCGCCTCGATCTGGAAGCCACGGAGATGGCGGTGCGCTCGGCCTTGCACCGGGCGGGGGCTGCCGCCCTGAGCCAGTTGCTGCAGTTCCCCGCACCGAGCGACGAGCAGCGCAGCCTACCTTGCGGCTGCGGCCAACGGGCCCACTACCACCAGTTGCGCACCAAGCCCCTTCTGACCGCCATGGGGCGTGTGGAAATCTCACGTCCCTACTATTGGTGCCCCACCTGCCATACCGGCCAGTGCCCCGCCGATCGAGAACTGGACATCGAGAACACGGAATTTTCTCCTGGGGTTCGTCGCATGCAGGCGCTGGTGGGCCAGGAGGTTCCCTTCGATCACGGCCGGGAACAGATGAAGGTTCTGGCCGACTTGGAGGTGACGGCCAAATCCGTGGAGCGCACGGCGGAGGCGATCGGCGCCGATGTGGCGCAGCGCGAGCAAGAGGCGATTCGGCAGGCCCTCCAGCTGGACCTGCCGGCGATGGCCGGCCCATCGATTTCCATCCTGTACGTGCAAATGGATGGGACCGGAGTACCGGTGGTGAAGAGAGAGACCGTAGGTCGGCAGGGCAAGGTCGCAGGCCAACCCGCCCATACGCGGGAGGTCAAGCTGGGATGCGTGTTCACCCAAACCACCTGGGATCAGCAGGGCTATCCCGTCCGCGATGCCGATTCCACCACTTATACCGGGGCCATCGAAAGCGCCGAAGAGTTTGGTAAACGCCTTTACCGAGAAGCCGGGCAGCGGGGTTGGAGCCGTGCCCAAACCCAGGTGGTGATGGGCGATGGAGCGAAATGGATCTGGGATCTGGCCGCTTTGCACTTTCCCGGTGCCATCCTGATTGTCGACCTCTACCACGCTCGCCAGCATCTGTGGGAGGTGACGCGTACCCTCTATCCCAACCAGGCGCTGGAGCAGAAAGCCTGGATGAAACTCCACCAGAAGCGCCTGTTGGACAAGGGCAAGATCGAAAAACTCGTGGGCGCTTTACGATCCATCCCATCGACCAACCCCGAGGTGGCGGAAAAGCTCCGCCTCGAGGCGGATTACTTTGAGAGGAATGCGGAGCGCATGCGCTACCCCAAGTTCCGCCGCCAACACCTCTTTGTGGGCTCGGGCGTCATCGAAGCCGGATGCAAAACCGTGATCGCTTCCCGCTTCAAACGCTCGGGAATGTTCTGGACCGTCTGGGGAGCCAACGCCATCCTGGCCTTGCGCTGCTCCCACCTCAACGGCCGCTTTGAGCAGTACTGGGAGGACCGCCGGGAGGCTAATGCCGCTTAATTCCAACTTCCATGTCGCGCACCC